>JAMOBI010000038.1:0-38576 GCA_039908105.1 Magnetococcus sp. YQC-9 | reverse complement strand
CGCGCGGCGCATTTTTCGCAAAAGACGCGAAAAATGCTTCTTATAAGAGCGCGCTAAAGTCAAAAGCAAAACCCTGGGAGATGAATCTCCCAGACCCTCTCTTTTTTTTACCAGTAAAATCATCTTACCCGCTCAAACGACTCCGCGCCGCCTCGATGGCCGCCCGCACCGTGACAAATGCCGTACCACCCACCACCTTGCGCGCATTGACCGAAGCGGTCACGGCCAACACCTCGACCACGTCCGCACCAATACGCGCATCTGCAGCCTGCATCTCGGCCAAAGAGAGCTGCTCCAACGAACGACCCGACTCCACGCACGTTTTCACCAGTCGACCGGAAATCTCGTGCGCCTTGCGGAACGGAATCCCCTGCCGCACCAGATAATCGGCCAGATCGGTCGCGGTGGTGAACCCCACCTTGGCCGCTGCGGCCATGGCACTCCGATGCACGCGAATTTCGGCCAACATGCCGGAAAACACCTTCAAACAGCCGCGCACGGTCTCGATGATGTCGAAGATCGCCTCCTTGTCCTCCTGCATGTCGCGGTTGTAGGCGAGCGGCAACCCCTTCATCATGGTCAACAGACCCATCAGATGACCCGTCACCCGTCCGCTTTTGCCGCGCACCAACTCCGGGGCATCCGGATTCTTCTTCTGCGGCATGATGCTCGATCCGGTGGCAAAGGCATCGGAGAGCTCCACAAAACCGAAGGCCGGTGAGGACCAAAAAATCAACTCCTCGGAAAAACGCGACAAATGCATCATCACCAGCGCACAGGCCGCTGCGGTCTCGATCACGAAATCCCGATCCGATACCGCATCCATGGAGTTGTGACAGATCCCGTCAAATCCCAACTCCTTGGCCACCCACTCCCGATCGATCGGGAAGGGGGTGCCGGCCAGGGCAGCGGAACCCAGAGGCAGTTGATTGATCCGTTTGCGTGCCTCGGAAAATCGTTGCCGGTCGCGATCAAGCATCTCGAAGTAGGCCATCAAATGATGACCGAAACTGACCGGTTGAGCGTTTTGCAGGTGAGTGAAACCCGGCATGACCGTCTCTACGTGGGTTTCGGCCAGGGTGAGCAGGATCCGTTGCAGACTGCGCAATGCCTCGCGAATCGCATCCACCTCCTCACGCAACCACAAACGCAGATCCGTGGCCACCTGATCGTTGCGCGAACGCGCGGTGTGCAGCTTGCCGGCCACTGGACCGATCAACTCCCGCAGGCGATTCTCCACATGCATGTGGATATCCTCCTGATCGTCGCGAAACGGCAGCCGCCCCTCCTCGATCTCCACCTTGACGCGCGCCAGCCCCTCGACGATCAGATCCGCCTCGGATTCGGCGAGGATCCCCTGTCGCGCCAGCATGCGGCAATGGGTCATGGAGCCCTGGATGTCCTGACGGAACAGCCGTGAATCGTAGTGGATCGAGGCTGAAAAGGACTCCATGAAGGCATCCGTGGGCTGCGAAAAACGCCCACCCCATGGCTTGCTCTTGCTCATGATTTCCCCTGTCGCACCAGGGCGGCGATGCGCATCCGCAAGGCGTTCAATTTGATGAAGCCGCTGGCATCGGTCTGATCATAAGCACCATGATCGTCCTCGAAGGTGGCCACCACCGGATCAAAGAGCGACTGATCGGACTTGCGACCCGTGACGATCACATTCCCCTTGTAGAGCTTCAGACGCACCACACCGGTGACGTAGGTCTGCGACGTATCGACCAGGGATTGGAGCATCAACCGTTCCGGCGAGAACCAATAGCCGTTGTAAACCAGCGAGGCATAACGCGGACCCAGTTCATCCTTGAGGTGGGCTGCCTCGCGATCGAGCGTCAACGACTCCATGGCGCGATGAGCGACACCGAGAATGGTACCGCCTGGGGTTTCATAAACACCGCGCGACTTCATGCCGACATAACGGTTCTCCACCAGATCGACCCGACCAATGCCGTTGGCGCCCCCCAGGGCATTCAGACGGGCCAGCAGATTGGCAGGCGAAAGCCGCTCGCCATCGATGGCCACCGGATTGCCCTGCTCAAAGCTGATTTCGATATAGGTCGGTTTATCCGGAGCTTTTTCAGGGGAAACGGATAAAAGAAACATCTCCTCTTCCGGCTCCTTCCAGGGATCCTCCAGCACCTTGCCTTCAAAGGAGAGGTGCAACAGATTGCGATCCATGGAGTAGGGGACATCGCCGCGTTTGTCGCGCGCCACCGGAATGCCGTTGGCATCGGCATAGGCCAAAAGCTTCTCGCGCGAGGTCAAATCCCACTCACGCCACGGCGCGATCACCCGGATGCCGGGACGCAAGGCGTAATAGGCCAATTCAAATCGCACCTGATCGTTCCCTTTGCCGGTGGCGCCGTGCGAAACCGCTTCCGCACCGCACTGGGTGGCGATTTCGATCTGACGTTTGGCGATCAAAGGACGGGCGATCGAGGTGCCGAGGTGATACACCCCCTCGTAGAGCGCATTGGCGCGATACATCGGAAAGACGAAGTCGCGCACGAACTCCTCTTTCAAGTCATCAATGTAGATTTCATGAACGCCAAGGTTCATGGCCTTCTGACGGGCCGGTTCCAGCTCCTCGCCCTGGCCGAGATCGGCGCAAAAGGCCACCACTTCGCACTGATAGTGCTCCTGGAGCCATTTGAGGATGATGGAGGTATCCAGTCCACCGGAGTAGGCCAGAACCACTTTTTTGACGGATTTGGACATGCGATTCACCTTCGAGACGAACTTGACTTTATGGAATTCAAAGGCTTGGCCTTTGAAATATCATACCGCAACCCTCTTGAGATGGGTAATTTTCTAAAGGTCGTGCGCATTATGCGCAAGTCGTTTCCGCTTTTTGGAAACGACGCTCACATCTTGCACGCAGCCTTGCAAAAAACTACGCCTCCCAAAGCAGGTGCGGTTTAAGCTACACATCTCAAGCTGGGTGCGGTTCAATGAATATCTACGCCCATCAACCATTCGAGAATGGCCTTTTGGACATGCAGACGATTCTCCGCTTCATCCCAGATCACGGATTGGGGACCATCGAGCACGCCGGAGGAGACCTCCTCGCCGCGATGGGCCGGCAGACAGTGCATGAAGAGGGCATCGGGCCTGGCCTCGCGCATCAACGCCTCGTCCACACAGTAGCCGGCAAAGGCGCGCAGCCGGCGTTGCCGCTCCGCCTCCTGACCCATCGAGGTCCAGGTATCGGTACAGACCAGATCAGCCCGGGCCACAGCCTCGGCAGGGGCACGCACCACGGTGATCGAACCGCCGGAAGAGGCCGCTGCACGTTGCGATCTGCCGAGCAGATTGGCCTCAGGTTCGTAGTTGGCCGGACAGGCGAGCACCAGGTCAAAACCGATCTTGGCCGCAACCTGGATCCAGGAGTTGGCCATGTTGTTGCCATCGCCGATCCAGGCCACCTTACGGCCTGCAATCGGGCCGCGATGCTCCTCGAAGGTGAAGAGATCGGCCAGCACCTGGCAGGGATGATGATCGTCCGACAGGCCGTTGATCACCGGTACGGTGGCATATTCGGCCATGGTTTCGACCTTTTTGTGGGCAAAGGTGCGCACCATGATGATATCAACGAATCGCGACAACACGCGCGCCGAGTCGGAGACCTCCTCCCCGCGACCGAGCTGGATATCCTGGCTGGAGAGAAACAGCGCCTGACCACCCAGCTGGAACATGCCGGTCTCAAAAGAAACGCGGGTACGGGTTGAGGGTTTCTCAAAGATCATCCCCAGGGTGCGACCCTGCAGCGTGGCCACGTCCTGACCCGCAGCGCGATTGCGCTTGAGGCGGGCGGAACGCTGGAACAGACGACGGATCTCCTCGGCGGTCAAATCGTCGAAGGTGAGAAGATCCCGTTTGGAAATTAAGCGTGTGTTCATGGAGGTGGCCATTAAAAAAGATCACTTAGCACACTATCGAGAATCGCCACTCCTTGATCGATTTCTTCGCGGGAGATGGTCAACGGCGGCAGCATGCGCAAGGTGGTACCCATCTGGCAGCTCAACAGCAGACCGCGATTCAGGCACATGGCGGCGACCTCCTCGGTGCCGCCTTTCAGTTCCACGGCGGCCATCAGGCCGCGACCGCGCGTGGCGTGGATCATGACGTGATTGGGTTTGAGGTCGTCGAGTTTTTGTTGCAGATAGGCGCCCAGCTCAAGCACACCGGCCAGCACGCCATCATCGAGCAGCACTTCGAGGGTGGCGAGCGCAGCCGCGCAGGCCAACGGATTGCCACCAAAGGTCGAGGCATGGGTACCGGGCGTAAACGACGCGGCCACGCGGTTGGTGGCCAGACAGGCGCCCATGGGTACGCCGGAGGCCAAACCTTTGGCCACGCTCATGATATCCGGGGTGATGGTGCTCCACTGATGGCCCCAGAACTTTCCGGTACGCCCCATGCCGGTCTGCACCTCATCAAAAATCAGCAGCAGGCCGTGTTGATCGGCGATGGCGCGCAGGGCTTCAAGATAACCCTCGTCCGGCAGACGTACGCCCGATTCGCCTTGGATCGGTTCAACCAGGATGCCAGCGGTATATGGGCTGATGGCCTTTTCCACAGCCAACGGATCGTTGAAGGCGACGTAGCGGAAACCGGGCACCAGCGGCTCAAAGCCGCGTTGCACTTTTTCTTGCGCAGTGGCCGACAGGGTGGCCATGGTACGACCATGGAAGCCGTTGATGGCGGTGATGATCTCGAAACGGCTTGGTTGACCGTGATCACGCATGAATTTGCGGGTGAGCTTGATGGCCGCTTCGTTGGCCTCGGCGCCGCTGTTGCAAAAGAAAGCCTGATCGGCAAAGCAGGTATCGGTCAACCGCCGGGCGAGTTTCTCCTGCAAGGGGATGCGGTAGAGATTGGAGGTATGGATCAGACGACCGGCCTGTTCACGAATGGCGGCAACGACTTTGGACGGACAATGGCCGAGGTTGTTGACCCCGATGCCAGCCAAAAAGTCGAGATATTCCCGGCCCTCTTCGTCCCACAGGCGCACGCCCTCACCCCGCGTGAATGCCACGGGATTGCGTCCATAGGTGGACATGATGCACATCAGATCGTTCATGCAACCTCTCCATACTGATTTGAAACGTTTTTTATAGCCTTTTACCGTTGAAGTCGCAAGGATCCTGATGAAAAAAGCGACTAATGGCCCATTTTGACGATTTTGGGATGCGAACCGAGGGAAAATGATGCTATCTGTCGCTTTAAAAGGAATGGATTCCGTCGGAAGGGTCACACAAGATCCAGGGGCGCAGTTTTGGCTTTATTTTTCGCCCACCTCTCAATAATCCTGGTGGGTCGACAAAGCTGATTTGACTGTTTGGAAGTTTCGCTTTAAACCGCATCCCAAAGCAGGTGCGGTTTACATATCCAAAACTGGGCGCGGTTTGATTGCAAAAAAATGTCCTCCATCCTGATCACCGGTTGTTCCAGCGGCATCGGACTGTGCGTGGCTTCAGGCTTGCGCGCACGCGGTCATCGTGTCTTTGCCACAGCACGCAAAATCGCAGATGTGACACATCTGATTGAAATGGGTTTTGAAAGTTGTCATCTTGATTTAAACGAATCGACCTCCATTCAAGAGGCCGTGGCGTGGGTACTCGCACAAACCCATGGTACGCTTGACGCACTGTTCAACAATGGTGCTTATGGTCAGCCAGGCGCGCTGGAGGATCTGGATCGTGGCGCGTTGCGTGCCCAATTTGAAACCAATGTTTTTGGTACGCATGAATTGACCAGACTGATCCTGCCGGTCATGCTGCGTCAGGGTCATGGACGGGTGATTCAAAACAGTTCGGTGTTGGGATTCGTCGCCCTGCCTTATCGTGGTGCCTATGTGGCGAGCAAATTCGCACTGGAGGGGTTGACCGATGCGTTGCGTCTGGAGTTTCGCGGCAGCGGCATTCACTTCATCTTAATCGAGCCTGGACCCATCATGACCCGATTTCGCCAAAACGCCACTCAGGCCTTTAAACAATCTGTGGATGTCTCTGCCAGTCGACATTGGGAGCGTTACCAGGCTATGGAGGCCCATTTTCGCCAGAAAGCCCAACAGGGCGGTGGAACCTTCTCTCTGCCGCCTGAAGCGGTGCTCGCCAAAGTGATTCAGGCGTTGGAGAGTCCCAAACCACGTCTCCGGTATCGCATCACCATACCGACTCATCTGTTCGCTTTTTTGAAAAGAGTCCTGCCGGCGCGTTGGATGGATGCCATACTGGCGCGTGCCTGGTTGTGAATTGAGGTGCTACGATTACGGGGGTCCGGGGTCGGTAACCGTCCCCGGACCCCACGCAACAGTAAAACCTTGGCGACTCTTGCGGATTACGCAAGCTTCGCGCATCATGACCTGATCAATCGCGCCTCGCGGCGTTTGGATCGGTAGCCGGATTCCCGATTTGAACTTCATCCACGACGGATCGTTCGCATGCTCATCGAATTCAGCGTCAACAACTACCTCTCCTTTTGCGAACGCCAGACTTTAAGCCTGGTAGCCAGCGGCAACTATCGGGAAAACCCGGAAAACTGCTTTGCCACCGGTCTGCCGCGCATGCCGAAATTACTGAAATCCGCTGTGATCTACGGTCCCAACGCTTCTGGAAAGAGCAATCTGATCCGCGCCGCCCTCTTTATGTGGGATTTTGTCCTCAACTCCGCCAAAGGACAAGAGGGCGACATCATCGATGTCTACCCGTTTCTGCTGCACAGCAAGAATTCACTCTCCCCGAGCACCTTCGAGATGATCTTCATCGAAGACGGGGTGCGCTATCAATACGGCTTTTCCGCCACGCGCGAACGGGTGGTGCACGAGTGGCTGATCGCCTATCCAAGCGGTCGACCCCAACGCTGGTTCGAACGTTATCTGGATACCGAAAGCGGCAAAGAGGTATGGAATCTTCACAAGAAATATTTAACCGGCAACCGTGAGGTGTGGCGTGACGCCACCCGCAAGAATGCTTTGTTCCTCTCCACCGCCATTCAACTCAACAGCGCGGTGCTGCGACCGGTGTTCGACTGGTTCGATAAACGGTTGCGGGTGTTTCGTCCGCATATGGAGATCAGTAAAGAGTTCTCCGCCTCTCTCTGCAAGGATGCTGAAGGACGCTTGAAGGTCTTGAAATTCCTTAATCAGGCCGATATGGATATCGAGGAAATCCGCCTTGAGAGCCGTTCAATGGGAGATCTGGGTATGGAGAACCTGCCTCCCGACGTGCGCGCAGCCCTGCAAAAAGAGATGTCAAATACCCTGGTTACGGAGATACGCTTTGAGCGTTCTACAGCGGATACCGGCAAGCCAGTGTCACTCCCCTGGGATGCGGAGTCGCGAGGCACCCAGAAACTCTTTGCCCTGGCATGGCCGTGGATGAACATCCTCGGACAGGGAAGGGTGCTTTTCATGGATGAAATGGATACCAGCCTGCATCACCATTTAGTGAAATTTCTCTTCAACTTGATGCACGATATCGGCAGCAATCCCCATCGGGCACAATTAATCAGTACCACCCACGATACTGCTCTCATGGATCCAGGCGCCTTTCGGCGCGATCAATTCTGGATGATGGAAAAAAGCGGCGATCGTTGCAGTGAACTCTACCCGATCTCCGATTTTGATATTGAGCAAGACGCACCTTTGCAGCGCCGCTACCTGGAAGGGGAGTTTGGTGCCGTACCTACACTTAAACGTTTCAAGGCGTTGTGACCACCCGGTCGCGCCACGCAGGTATTGGTCACGCAATCCGGGAGCGTGATGGTGCTTCATTGGAGCGCGTCACCCCCAAACGTCCTGCGCGAGATCATCAACTTCTGTTGGCTCCCGAGCCGATCTTGAACTATCTTCAGGAACTGCTCTCCCAACTGCGTATCAACCTCAAGGTAACCTGTATCCCCTGCGGCTCTTTGCAGGAGCTGCCGACTCTTTGCCGCCAGTGGCTTGATCAAGGCGGCCCTTTCATGCGGATTTACGTGATCGTGGAGTGGGATGGCCAGGATGAAACCTCCGTGCGGCACGCTTGGCATGCTTTCGAAGAGAGTCTGTTGATACGGACGAGAACCCAACCCCGCCTGCTTGTTTGTCGTCCATCGTTTCTGTTATGGATTTTACTCCATTTCGAGGATGTCGCTGCCGAAACGGATAACGCCGGTTGGTTACAACAAAGGGTCGAGGAATTGTTGAAGCAAGTGGTTCCGAAAACGCGCTCCACGACATTGTTTGCCAGAACCCGATGTCGTTTGGCTCAGGCGTTGCGGCGGGCTCAACAGATGAGTTGGGTTCGTCAAAACAGTAACGCGGAAGATCTGTGGCCCAAAGAACCGGGAACCCATCTACACGAATTGTTGATTTATTGGTATCGACTGGCCCGGCAGCCGTTGCCGGATGAATCGTAACCGGTCAATAAATAATTTTGATAATTTAACCGCAACCAGCTTGGAATGTGTCGTTTTTATTAGTGAAAAAAAAAAGAGAGGGTCTGGGAGATTCATCTCCCAGGATTTTGATTTTGACTTTAGCGCGCTCTTCAAAAGAAGCGTTTTTTGCGAAAAATGCGCCGCGCGCCGCCTTCGCGGGAGTTGTTTCCGCCTTTTGGAAACGACTCCCGCATCTTGCACGCAGCCTTGCGTAAAACCACGCATCCCAAAATGGGTGCGATTTTATTGTATCGCCCGACAAAAAAGCATTGTTTTGCTTGTCACTCTGCCTCACACCGTATCCATAAAATTCGAATAACCATTCAGAATCCCTTTATTACGGGTCTGATGCCGGGTTGCGAAATTCCTTTTTTTATACCTCATCAATAAAATTCGGCACCTGACTCTCCATGCCTACCGCCTTGTCCACATCAAGCACGAAGGCGATACCAGAGCCGGGCTGATGAAACGCCCCCACCTTTTTGATGGTTTTCAAAATGGGTTTTACCAGATGCTCTTCCACCAAAAATAAAATCATGTCACGCTGAATATCAAGGGTAAGGCCGAAAATGGTTTTGACGCCGTGAATTCCCACTCCGCGTGCCGGAATGATGGTCGCTCCGGGGGCTCCGGATTTGCGCGCCGCTGCCACAATGCCGTCGCTCAAGTCAGAACGAATGGTAACCACGATCAACTTGAAGTGCATGCGCCCCTCCGTGCTCATTGTCGATATTCCATTATCTGTCAGACGAATTATACCGCAACCATCCTGGAAGGCGTAATCCTGGTGGATCAACCAAACTGATTTGACAGGTTGCGACGGGCTGGTACGCCAGTCACCAAACCTTAAAGCCTTTAGTCACGCGGCGTTGTTCTTGGGCCATGTTCGCGGGATTGTTTTGCAAAAGGCGCAAAACAATCCCGCAAGCCTTGGCGGCGCGCGGCGCATTTTTCTAGAAAAGGCGCGAAAAATGCTTCTTGAAAAAAGCGCGCTCAAGTCAAAAGCAAAACCCTGGGAGAGGAATCTCCCAGACCCTCTCTTTTTTTTCACTAATAAACCACTACGGCGCGTGGCAAACGGTGATAATCCACCCGCAATTCCACTGAATCGAATCCGCCACGCCGAAAAAGCTCCACCACCGCTTCGCCCTGATCGTAACCAATCTCCGTCACGCCAACCCCACCGGATCGCAAGCGCCGTTTAAACAGTGCCGGAATGCGTTGTAATACCGTCAAACCATCCAAACCGCCATCCAACGCCAGACGCGGCTCCCAGTCACGCACTTCCGGTTGCAGCTCTTCAAGCTCTCTTGAATCAATGTAAGGTGGATTGACGACTACGACATCAAAACGCACATCCGACGACACCATGGCATCCAAATCCCCCTCTTCAAGCATGACTCGTGCCGTACAGCCACACTTTTCCACATTACGCCGCGCCAGTACCAACGCTTCGGCAGAAAGATCGCTACCCATGCCTTCGGCTTGAGGGTATTCGTTCAACAGTGCGCACAACACCGCACCGCTGCCGATGCAAGGTTCTAAAATTTTCAAAGGGGTTTGGCGATCCGGGAAGTGAGATAAAATCGTTTCGATTAACAATTCGGTTTCTGGACGAGGAATCAGGGCTGCGTGGCTGGAAAAAAATTCAATACCCCAAAACTCCCGCATACCCAGAATATGCGCCACCGGTTCGCGAACCGCGCGTCTGAGGATCAACGCTTTGAAAGCGGTCAATTCCAGCGCATTCATCGGGCGATCAGGATCCAAAAAGAGATCGATGCGTCTCAGACCGAGTGCCTTGGCAAGCAGCAGTTCACCGTCCAGCCGGGCGGATTCGATGCCTCGGCGGACAAGCCAGGGGGTACTCCAGCCAAGCAGGCTGCGAATGGTCCAAGTGGTGGGGATTGCGGGTTGGTTCAATGAAGGATGGATCCGAGGTAATGGCTGTTTGTTGATTGCATACTGTACGGAAGGGCTTAAAGGATGATTCCGGATTCTCGCAATAACGAAATCTTGAATGACCGTCCGATCTTTTTACAAAGATTTTGCAAATCCGTCCACGACATTTCATCCCCACCAACAAAATCACCCTTTATGGCATGCTTGCCATCCCTTCCAGAGAATCGCCCCCTGGTGTAAGGTTGCAAGATCGACTGTACGAAAAATGGCTCCATTTCAATCGGGGGAACCCTCGATGTCCACCACATCCTTCCACGAAGAGATCCTGCTGTCGGCCAACGAAACCGAAGCCGTGATTCAACAAATGGCAGACCGGATCTTAACCGATTTCCCCAACCCGGAAAAACGGGTCATGGTCGGCATCCGTCGCGGCGGAGCCGTGGTTGCCAAACTGTTGCGCGCCCGACTCGATGCCGCATTGGACCGACAGATTCCCTTGGGATTCCTCGATATCACCTTTTATCGCGACGATCTGCGCACCATTGCCCCCAATCCGGTGGTCGGGGCTACGGATTTGTCCATGTCGATCGATGGCAGACAGATCATTCTGGTGGATGACGTGCTGTTCACCGGTCGGACGATCCGTGCGGCGTTGAACGCTTTGTTCGATTATGGCCGCCCGGAACGGGTGGAGTTGGCGGTGCTGGTGGATCGCGGAGGCCGGCAATTGCCGATCCGTCCGGATTTCGCCGGACAGGTGTTTGAAGCGGGTGCACGCGAAACCATCAAACTGGTGGAAAAAATTCCCGGAGAGTGGATCGTGGTGCGACGGGTACCGGCAACATAAGCGATGAAATGAACGTATACCCAACCGGCTTGAGAGGCGTATTTTTCTTACACAACAAATAATTTGTGAAGCATCGTTTTTTTTAAAGACTGCGTGCAAACTGCGAGCGTCGTTTCCAAAAGGCGGAAACGACGCTCGCGAAGGCGGCACGCGGCGCTTTTTCGCAAAAAACGCGCTTTAAAGTCAAAGGCTAAACTCCCAAGGGCTTCGCCCCTGGACCCCACCAGGGGGATAATCCCCCTGGACCCCTATCAATGGAACGACGCATCCCGTGATGGGTGCGGTTTAGAATTCAATCAGGGTATTGCATGGGTACTCCTCTCTGGAATCGCAAACACCTCCTCGGCATGGCGGACTTGAGCCGCGAGGAGATCCAATCCATCCTCGACGCCGCCGCTTCCCTGCGCGAGGTCAACCGACGTGAAATCAAAAAAGTCCCCACCCTGCGGGGCAAAACGATCATCAATCTCTTCTTTGAAAACTCCACCCGCACCCGCACCTCGTTCGAGCTGGCCGGCAAACGGATGTCGGCAGACGTGATCAACATGTCGGCCTCCTCCAGCTCGGTAAAAAAGGGGGAAACGCTCATCGATACCCTGGCCACGCTCCAGGCGATGAATCCCGATGTGGTGGTGATCCGCCATCCGGAGTCCGGGGCCCAGGAGTTTCTGGCGCGCCATCTGGATGCCTCGCTGGTGAATGCCGGCGACGGTCGCCACGAACACCCCACCCAGGCGTTGTTGGATCTGTTGACCATTCACGATCATCTGCCCCTATTGGAGCGTGACAGCTTCGAGGGGTTGGTGGTGGCGGTGTGCGGGGATTCGCTCCATTCGCGTGTGGCGCGCTCGATTGCCTTGGCAATGCGCACCATGGGTGGCGAGGTGCGTTTCATCGGTCCGCCGGGATTGATTCCGCCCAAGGCCGAGGAGGCGTTCGGCACGCGGGTGTTCCACTCGATGGAGGAGGGGCTGGAAGGGGCGCATGTGGTGATGATGCTGCGGTTGCAATTGGAACGGATGAATGTGGGGTTCATTCCGAGCGTACGCGAATATTTCGCCTTCTGGGGTCTGACGCGCGCCCGGCTGGCGAAGGCCGAACCGGGCGCCTTCGTGATGCATCCGGGCCCGATCAACCGCGGGGTGGAGATCTCATCCGAGGTGGCGGACGATCGGGAACGGTCGGTGATTTTGGAGCAGGTGGCCAATGGGCTGGCGGTGCGCATGGCGGTTTTGTATCGGCTGTGCGGCATGGGAGGTGGTCGATGAGCGGGGTGGTGGTGATTCGGGGTGGACGGATGATCGATCCGGCCAGCGGTCTGGATACCAGCGGTGATCTGCTGATCGCCGATGGGGTGATCCGCGCCGTGGGGCGGGTGGATGTGCCTTCCGAGGCCGAAATCATTGAGGCCGAGGGTCTGGTGGTGGCGCCGGGACTGGTGGATATGCATGTGCATCTGCGCGAGCCGGGGTTTGAGTACAAGGAGACCATCGCCGGTGGCACGCTGGCGGCGGCAGCGGGCGGGGTCACCTCGGTTGCCTGCATGCCGAACACCAAACCGGTGAACGATGATCCGTGCATCACCGAATTCATCCGCCGCAAGGCCGAATTAACCGGTTTGGTGAATGTGTTTCCGATCGGAGCCGTAACCAAAGGTTTGGAAGGGCGTGAGCTGACCGAGATGGGGTTGATGCTGCGCAGCGGCTGCGTGGCCTTTTCGGATGATGGCCGACCGGTGGCCGATGCGGGATTGATGCGTCGGGCGCTGGACTATTCGCGCGCCTTTGATGCGTTGATCATCCAGCACGCCGAAGAGCCGTCGTTGTCCGCGCACGGCTGCATGCACGAAGGGGTGATTTCCAGCCGTCTCGGCCTGCCGGGTTTGCCGTCGGCAGCGGAATCGGTGATGGTCGATCGGGACGTGCGATTGGTGGAGTTGACCGGCGGGCGGTATCATGTGGCGCACATTTCGGTGGCCGGAGCGGTGGAGTCGGTGGCGCGCGCCCGGTCGCGCGGTCTGCCGGTGAGTTGCGAGGTGGCACCGCATCATTTCGCGCTGACCGATGAGGCGGTGCTGGGGTATGACACCGATGCCAAGATGTCGCCACCGTTGCGTTCCAGCGAGGATCGCAACGCGCTCTTGGAGGGGTTGGCACGCGGCATCATCACGGTGATCGCGACCGATCACGCGCCGCACGATCCGGACAGCAAGCGGGTGGAGTTCTGCCAGGCGGCCAATGGCGTGGTGGGTCTGGAGACGCTGTTGCCGGTCTCGTTGGAGCTGGTGCGCGATGGGGTGATGACCCTGATGGAGTGTCTGCGCGCCATGACCGTGGCCCCGGCGCGGTTGTTGGGGATCGAACGCGGCACGCTGACCATCGGTTCGGCGGCGGATGTGGTGCTGTTCGATCTGGAGGAGAGCTGGGTGGTGGATGCCGCGCGGCTGCACGGCACCTCGCGCAACACCTGTTTTCACGGTCGCCGGGTGCGCGGTCGGGTGAAGCGGACTTTGGTTTCCGGAAAGGTGGTCTATCATGACGGGTTGCGCGCCTGAAACCTCACGCCCGACTGCCGGGATGATCACGGCGGTGGTGCTGGTCAACCGGCTTCTGCCCGGTGAGCACGGCTTGATGCGTCTTAAAGTCGGTAAATCGATTGCGCAACGGGTGCTTCCGGGTCAATTCGCGCAGCTGGTGTGCGATCCCGGCTTGACGTTGCCGCGTCCGTTCTCCCTGCTGGATGCCGATGGGGAGGCGGGCACGGTGGATATTCTCTACCGGATCGTCGGCACCGGCACCAGTCGCATGGCCAGGTGGCAGGGGGGCGAAGAGATCCGCATTCTGTTGCCGTTGGGTCGTCCGTTCGACTGGCCGGCGGCGCGGTCCAATGTGTTGTTGATTGGCGGTGGCGTGGGTTTGGCGCCGTTGCATTTTCTGGCCAAGCGTCTGGTGGAGCGCGGACAGGGTGCGGTGTTGGCCTGGGGGATCGAGACCGAGGCGCCGTTGATGACCATCGATGCCCGTTTGGATGGTTTTCCGCTGCCGGTGCCGTTTGTCGAGGCCCCCCGGGCGTTGGCCGCGTTGGATGCGATCGGGGTATCGAGTCGTCTGGCCTCGTTGACGCCGATTCCGGGTCGTTTCCAGGGGTATGTGACGGAGCTTGCGGAGTGTTATCTGGTGGAGATCTCCGAGGCCGAGCGTGCACGCACGATGATTTACGCCTGTGGTCCCACGCCGATGTTGAAGGCGGTGCGGGGTTTGGCGGTGAAATTCGGTTTGGGTGGTCAGGTGTCGTTGGAGGAGCGCATGGCGTGCGGTTTTGGCGTCTGTGCGGCCTGTGTGGCGCCGATTCGAGTCAAAGAAGATGGAGGGGAGAGATCCCATTACAAGAAGATCTGCACCGAGGGACCGGTTTTTGAGATTGGGGATGTGGCCTGGGAGCGGTATTGAATAAACCGCACCCTGCCTGAAATGTATTGTTTTTCTGGTGAAAAAGAAGAGAGGGTCTGGGAGATTCATCTCCCAGGGTTTTGCCTTTGACTTTGCTTTTCGCGCGCTCTTCACGATAAGCGATTTTTCGCGGTTTTTGCGAAAAATCGCGCCAGCGCGCGGCTTTTTACACCCAGAGGTTGCCGGTTTTTGGCAACCTCTGGGTGCGAATTGCTCAAGGAGGGGGGATGCCTACAAAGGTCACGGTTATCATGTCATGACTGAAAATCGCCCCATTTATCCGATTCACCCCGGTAAAATTCTGGCCGATGAGTTGGAGATGCTCGGTTTGTCGGTAGCAGAGCTTGCCAAGCAGATTCATGTGCCAGCCAGCCGGATTTATCAAATCGTGGCAGGACGGCGTGACAGCCGGTTTTTGGCTGAATCTGCAATATCGTTATGAACTGGACAAGGCATCCGAAACCGTGGGAAACGAAATCCGGCAAAGCATTACGAGATGGCAGCCGAGTGGTCAGACAATGACATGAATCCAATGGGTGAAACAACCATTTAGGTGCATCCGATGATCTCGACCCTCTCCATTCAGGGCTTCAAATCGATCCGCCAACTGGATAAGCTGGAGCTGCGGCCTTTGAATGTGTTGATCGGGCCGAACGGTGCGGGCAAGAGTAATTTTATTTCGTTTTTCCGTATGCTCTCTGAATTGATCGAGGGGCGTCTGCAATTCTGGGTACACAAACAGGGAGGCGCGGATCGTATTGTTTGGTTTGGTGTTAAGCAGTCACCACAACTATCGTTTAAAATCTGTTTCGGACTTAATGATTATCAAGTTAAGCTTGAATCCACGGTTGAAGGCGAATTTGTTTTTAATTTTGAAATTTTTACTCATTCATCAACCTTCGAGAAAGCACTTTCGCATCAAAATTCTGGACATAAAGAATCAACCACAATAGGATATTTATTATCGTTAAAATCAAAAAATACCACTTCTAATAAGAACAAAATAATTGATACTTGTTGCAATACTTTGACTGGCTGGAAAACCTTCCACTTTCACGACACCGGCGAAACCGCCGGCATGCGCCGTTTCGGCTCCCTGCACGATCAAACCTCCCTGCGTCCGGATGGCTCGAATCTGGCGGCTTATCTGTGGCAGCTGCGTGAATTCCACCCCGATGTTTACACCATGATCCGCAAGACCGTCACCCTGGCGACTCCTTTTTTCGATGATTTCGTCTTGAATCCGCGTCAACTCCCCACGGGAGAGGAACAAATTCAACTGCTCTGGCGCCAGAAGGGGAGCGATTATCCTTTCTGGCCGAGTCAGCTCTCCGATGGCACGCTGCGGTTCATCTGTCTTGTGACCGCCTTGTCGCAACCAAATCTGACGCCCTCCACCACAATCCTGATCGACGAACCGGAGTTGGGGTTGCATCCCTACGCGATCACCCTGTTGGGTGCGCTGTTGCGCAAGGCCTCTAAACGGATGCAAGTGATCGTCGCCACTCAGTCGGTTCATTTGATTGATGAGTTTTCCATCGATGATCTCTTGATCGTGGAGCGCGAGGAGGGCAACACCGAGTTCCGTCGCCATACGGCAGAGTCGTTCGCAACATGGCTGGAGAGTTATACGGTAGGCGATCTTTGGATGAAAAACCTTTTGGGGGGGAGACCCCGGGGATGATCCGGGTGCATGTGATCTGTGAGGGTCAGACCGAGGAGATGTTCGTGCAGAAACTGCTCGCCCCCTGGTTCACACAGCGCGAGATCTTCCTGACCGCGCGCCTGCTGGGCAAATCAGGACACAAGGGGGGCAAAGTGTGCCGCGAACGGTTGTTCAAGGATGCGCGTCTGCTGCTTTTGGAAGATTCCTCCTCCTATTGCACCACCCTGATCGACTATTACGGCATGAAAAGTGATGTTCCGGGCAAAATCGAAGCCGACCAATTGCCAACGCCCGCAGCCAAGGCGGCCTGTCTGATCGCGGCCATCAGCGCATCGTTGCAAGAGGAGCTGGGAGAAAGGCAGGCCACGGCCATGCGACGCTTCATTCCCTATGTACAACTGCACGAATTCGAGGCACTCTTATTCAGCGATCCGAAAGGATTGACCAAAGGAATTTATCAGGATCATCTGGTGGACGATTTCATAACCATTCGCAAAGGATTTGATACGCCGGAGAATATTAACAATTCAATCCATACGGCACCTGGTAAGCGAATTGAAGCTCTCTTTCCACTTTATGAAAAGCCAAATGACAGCATATCAGCCGCCCTGGAGATCGGTCTGGAGGCTATGCGGCGCGAATGCGCGTTATTTCGCGGGTGGATGGATCGACTGGCAGGCTTGCAGCCATTGAAAGGGGTTTGAATTGACCCGTACAAAGCAGGATTCCGGGTCCGTGATCAAAATGCACGACACTTAACCTAAAGGAAAATTTCATGCCCAACGTTCCGGAAATCAGTCTGTTGCGATCGCCCGGCGCGGCGATGTGGACAAGGGGACCACGGTGATGAGCACCGAGCCCGAAGAGGTGGAACGGCGGGTCACCATCGCCCCGCACATCGGCCATTGCGTCTGGCGCGACCGCTGGTTCAATGTGGTGGATACCCCCGGCTACAGCGATTTTCTGGAATCGACCCGCGGCGTGCTCGACGTGGTGGGCGGGGCGGTGATGCTTTTTTCCGGCGAGGTGGGGATCAAGTCGGAAAACGAACGGCTCTGGGCCATGGCCGAAGAGGCGATGGTGCCGGTGATCGGTTTCATCAACAAGCTCGACCGGCCACGCGCCGATTTCATCCGTGCCTTGGGCACCATCGAGTCGCGATTGAATGTCACGGCTCTGCCGTTGACCATCCCGATCGGCGTGGGGGAGAACTTCGGCGGTGTGGTCGATCTGATCCACAGAACCGCCTGGTCGGCACGCGACGGGGTGTTCTGTCAGATCGAGTTGCCGGAGAGCGCCCGCGCGGATGCTGAATATTACCGCACCCAGTTGATCGAAAAGATCGTCGAGGGGGATGACGAGATGTTGGAGGCCTACCTCTCCGACGGCCAGGAGCCCTCCCTGGAGGCGCTGCACAAGGCGTTGCGCGAGGCGGTGCTTACCCGGCGGCTGCTGGTGGTCTACTGCGGCTCGGGCGCGGCGAATATCGGCGTCCGCTCGCTGGCCAACGGCATTGCCGAATATCTGCCCAGTCCGCTCGACAAGGCGATGGTCAAGCCGCTCGTCGGCGTGGATCCGGACCATCCGGAACGCTCCGTCTCCCGCACCCCCACCCCCACCGATCCATTCTCGGCGGTCGCCTTCAAGACGGTGATGGATCCGTTTGCCGGCAAATTGACGGTGATCCGGGTCTTTTCCGGGGTGATCGAGAACGAACAGCCCTTCTACAACGGCACGCGCGGTCTCAAAGAGAAGGGCGGACGGCTCTTCCGCCTGCAAGGCCGCGAGATGATTCCGATCCAGAAGCTCGGCGTGGGCGAGATCGGCGCAATCGCCAAGCTCGATGGGGTGCATACCGGCGACACGCTCTGCGCCATCGATCACCCGATCCGTTACGAACGGGTCCGCTTCCAGGAGCCGACCCACACGTTTGCCGTGGAGACCGAGGCCAAGGCCGAAGACAAGGTTGCCGTCGGCCTGGAAAAGCTGGTCGAGGAGGATCCCACCTTGAGGTTGCGTCGCGATCCGGCGACCCACGAATTGATCCTCTCCGGCATGGGACAGACCCATCTGCGCGTGGTGCTCGATCGGCTCAAGCGAAAATACGGAGCTACCGCCACCTTGAAGACCGCCAAGCCACCGTTTCGCGAAACCATCACCAAGAAGGTGCGCGTGCAGGGGCGTCTCAAGAAGCAGACCGGTGGTCGCGGTCAGTTCGCCGACTGCTGGATCGAGATGGAACCGTTACCGCGCGAAGGTGGCTATGAGTTCGAAAACCGCATCTTCGGTGGCGTGATCCCGCGGCAGTTCGTGCCGTCGGTGGAAAAGGGGCTGATCGAGGCCATGGAGCAGGGGATCGTCGGCGGTTATCCGGTGGTCGATGTCAAAGTGGCTTTGGTGGATGGCAGCCACCACTCGGTGGACTCTTCGGATTTCGCTTTCAAGACCGCTGGTTCCATGGCATTCCGCAAGGGGCTCTCCGAGGGGGGATCGGTGTTGCTCGAACCGATCATGACCATGGAGGTGACGGTTCCGGATGATGTGCTGGGCGATGTGATCGGTGATCTCAACAGCCGGCGCGGCAAGGTGCTCGGTGTGACGCCGAAGGGTGGTGGTGGTCAGATCATCGCTGCCGAGGCGCCGATGGTCGAGGTGCTCGATTATGGCAATGTACTCAACGGTTTGACCTCGGGACGCGGGCTCTACACCATGCGTCTGTCGGCCTACAACATCGCCCCCAACCACATCACGCGCGTGATTTTAGAGCAGGTGAAAAAGACGGATTGACCCTTCTAAACCGCAACCATCACGGGATGCGAAGTTCCATTAACAGGGGTCCAGGGGGATTATCCCCCTGGTGGGATCCAAGGGCAAAGCCCTTGGGACTTTGTTTTTGACTTTAGCACGCTCTTCTCAAAAAGCGTTTTTTGCGAAAAATGCGCCGCGCGCCGCCTTCGTGAGCGTCGTTTCCGCTTTTTGGAAACGACGCTCACATCTTGCACTCAAGCCTTGCAAAAAACTACGCATCCCAAAGCAGGTGCGGTTTAAAACCATACTGCCTTTTGTGGCAGCAGGGGTTGCGGTTCAAATCGTCTTGGAAAAGGCCTTCTTCTGCGGACCGTTGGCCAAATACCAATCAAAGGCCATGCAGACATTGCGAATCAACAACCGCCCGCCCGCTGTCACCCGAATGGATCGACCATCATCCTCCAACAACCCTTCGTTCACCATACGGGCTATCTCCTGGTTTTCGGCAGCAAAATAGTGGTCGAAATCGATTCCCAACCGTTCACCCGTCAACTGACGATCCAACATGAAATCACACATCAACCGCATGATCACATCGCGCCGGATGCGATCATCGGCATTGAGCGCCAATCCCCGAAAAATCGCCAGTTCACCGGCATTGATGCGTGCGTAATACTCCGGCAACGTCTTGTAATTCTGGGCATACGCATGATCGAATTGACTGATGGAGGTCAACCCCAACCCCACCAGATCGCACTCGGCGCGCGTGGTATATCCCTGAAAATTGCGATGCAGACTCCCCTGCCGTTGCGATTTGGCCAATTCGTCATCCGGTTTGGCGAAATGGTCCATACCCACATAAACATATCCGGCGGCCAGAAGACGGGAGATGGTCTGTTCAAAAATGCGCAGTTTGACTTCCGCGCTCGGCAATTGATTGACATCAATACGCCGTTGCGGGGTGAAGTATTGCGGCAGGTGGGCATAGTTGAATACCGCCAATCGATCCGGCGCCAACTCGGTGATCACCACCTCCAGGGTTTTCAAAAAGGACTCCTCGGTCTGTAATGGCAGACCATAAATCAAATCCAGATTGATCGAGTGAAACCCGTTGGCGCGCGCCTCTCGTACACAACGCTGCGTCAGTTCAAGGGGTTGAATGCGATTCACCGCCTTTTGCACCGCCGGTTCCAGATCCTGCACCCCAAAAGAGATGCGATTGAAGCCGATCTCCCCGAGTTGTGCGATGGTTCCGGGCGGACATTCGCGCGGATCGGCCTCAATGCCGTACTCCCCCTCGGATTTGTCGACCAGATGGAAATTCTCCCGCAAGGTGGCCCACAATCGGATGGTCTGCTCCAAGGTCAGGTAGGAAGGGGATCCCCCACCAAAATGGATCTGCCGTACTGCTCTATCCGAGCTGAAATGATGAGCCATGAGCGCAATTTCGTGCATCAGCGCCTCCAGATAGGGCAGGGCGCGTGTTCGATCCGGGGTGATGATCTTGTTGCAGGCACAGTAATAGCAAACCGTGTCGCAAAACGGGATGTGCAGATACAAAGAGAGTGGACGATCCGGCTTTTCAGTACTGGAACGGTTGATTTCTTGAATGAAATCGGTGGATCCGAACCCCTCGTGAAAGTGCGGCGCCGTGGGATAGGAGGTGTAACGCGGTCCGGCGCGATCGTATTTTTCGATCAGCGCCCGATCAAAACGCACCTCCTGGGAAATGACGATGGCATCGTTCATGAATCCGACTCCTTAAACCGTACCCAGCTTGGAATGTGTCGCTTTTACTGGTGAAAAAAAGAGAAGGTCTGAGAGATTCCTCTCCCAGAATTTTCCTTTTGACTTTTGCTCAATCGCAACCACCACGGAATGCGTAATTCCATTAAACCGCAACCATCACGGGATGCGTTGTTTCATTAATAGGGGTCCAGGGGGATTATCCCCCTGGTGGGATCCAAGGGCAAAGCCCTTGGAACTTTTCTTTTGACTTTAAAGCGCTCTCTTTTCAAGAAGCGATTTTTGCGAAAAATGCGCCGCGCGCATCTTGCACAAAGCCCCCAAACTTGCATGATGGGGAAAAAACCCCTTCACCCCAGACCATGGAACTCCAAAAGCATAAATTCCACGGAAAAAATAATGCTTATCAAGGTGGTTGCGGTTTAAAAACCAAATCTTTGTACCGCCGTCACCAGCGCCGCCACCCGTTCCGGCAGACAATCCGGGGCAATTCCGTGACCGAGATTGAAAATATGTCCGGGATGCGCTCCATAGGCTCTTAAAATACGTTCCGCTTCGCGAGCAATCCCCTCAGGGGAGTCATGCAGTCTGGAGGGATCCATGTTGCCCTGCAACGCCACCTTGCCAGCCACGCGCGTCCGGGCCTCTCCAATATCGGTGGTCCAATCCAATCCCACCACATCGCAACCGCTTTCGGCCATGGCCTCCAGATGGGCTCCGCACCCCTTGGCAAACAGGATCACCGGAACCACCCGGCCATCCGTTCCGATGCGATCCAGACCGGCCACGATCCGACGCATGCTCTCCAACGAAAAGGCCAAAAATTCATCCCGTTCCAACGCGCCACCCCAGGTATCGAAGATCTGCACCGCCTGCACCCCATGACGGATTTGCGCATTCAGATAGTCGGTCACTGCCTCGACCAGGCGATCCAACAGGCGCTGCATCACCTCGGGACGCTCCCGCAGCATCCCCAATACCCGCGTGAAACTGCGGCTGGAGCCTCCTTCTACCATGTAGGTGGCCAAGGTCCAGGGGCTGCCGGAAAAGCCGATCAACGGCACCCGATCGTCAAGCAGCGCGCGAATCGTCCGAATGGCCTGCATGACATAGCCAAGCTCCACCTCGGGATCCGGGATGCGCAGTCGTTCGATGTCGCTTGATGAATCAAGACGCGGGTCAAGAATCGGTCCCTCACCGCTGCCGAAGCTCAATCCCATACCCATGGCTTCGGGCACCACCAGGATATCGGAAAAGAGGATTGCCGCATCCAGTCCGAACCGTTCGATGGGTTGCCAGGTGACCTGTGCCGCCAGTTCCGGATTTTTGCACAGGGAGAGAAAATCCCCGGCCTGGCGGCGGACCTCCATGTATTCGGGCAGATAACGGCCTGCTTGACGCATGATCCAGATCGGCACCCGATCCGTGGGCAGCCTCAAGCAGGCTCTCAAAAAGCGATGAAGGGGTGAGGTGGGCATGGAATTTGCTTTGCAATCCTCTGATGGCTGTTTGCTGAATTTTTGTTTCTGGAATCAAATAGGGTTAAACCGCACCTGACTTGGAATGTATCGTTTTTACGGGTGAAAAAAAAGAGAGGGATTGGGAGATTCCTCTCCCAGGATTTTGCCTTTGACTTTAACGCGCGCCTTCACGAGCGTCGATTCCGCCTTTTGGAAACAACGCTCGCATCTTGCATGCGGCCTTTAAGAAAAAGACGCTTTCCAAAAATGGTTTCGAGCTTACGATCTATAAACGATTTTTTTTATAAATCAAAATCTAATAAAAGGAGTACCGCCCGAATTGTGGATTATCCGGATAACCCATTAATTTAAAAAAACATTTTTTCCAAATCTCCTGGGCATAATCCGAGGATGTTTCAGGGGATTATCTGTCGAAAAATTTGTTTTCGACAGCTGTGAGTCTGTTTTTGCCATTTTTTGCATCGGTTATCCACAAAGTTGCCAACAATCGGCTGTTGAAAAAATTTCAATTCAAAATCATTTTGTTATATCGTAACCATCTTGAAAAACGTCATTTACCGCAGGGCCGCGTGCAAGATGCGGGAGTCGTTTCCAAAAAGCGGAAACGACTCCCGCTAAGGCTGCGCGCGGCGCATTTTTCGCAAAAGACGCGAAAAATGCTTCTTGTTAAAGAGCGCGCTAAAGTCAAAGTCAAAACCCTGGGAGATGAATCTCCCAGACCCTCTCTTTTTTTTCACCAGTAAAAACGATACGTTATTCCCGATAGGCGAATGAATATCCGATCCGTGTGGTCTCGTTGGGCGTGATCGGCATAATGCTTTCGCGAGTCAATTGCAACCAATCCTCATGGATTTGATTGGTATCCCTGGATTGATTGTCCAATATCGGTCTGGCGGCTTCGGTATGCTCGTATTCCGCCTTGAGCACCACCAACCCTTCGTGCTGATCATCGATCGAAATCAAATAGTTTTTTTGAACATCGATATGATGCGCACTGCCCAGATCAAGCAGTTCCGAGACTTCGGAACTGCTTAATTTGACCAGAAAAAATTGTTCAATCGAAGTCTGTTGATTTTTGCCGTGCATGGTCAACAGGGTGAGACGTCGATCCTGCTGAGAGCCGACCAGAATGGTTCCCGGCAGCTTTTCCCGCAGCAGCAGTTGTGCCGCATGCACGGCAGCGGCGCGACGTCCACCGGCATTGTGGTAGAAGTGGTAATATTCGTAGAGCTTTTTTTCAAGCATTTCAATGAAAACATCTCCTTTTTCGCGCAGGGAGCGCTCCAGATAGTTCAGATGGATGCCCAGATGACGCAGGGCGTTATCGGTCAACCGTTCGATACGCACATGAAAATTGCTCAATTCGATCTTTTTGACCGGATCGTCCGGATTGGCGGTGTTCTGGATCAACAGCGAATAATCCAGAGGCAAAAGCATGCGTAATAGATTCAAGAAGGCCGGGTGGCTTGAATCCCGATAAGAATCACTGTAACTTTCCAGAAAGGGCAGATCGGGTGCCACATCGATGATATTTTCCCGAGTAACGCGATTTCCTTCCCGGCAGCGGAAATGTTTGCGCAGATTGCTGGGCAGGGGAGAATCCAAAAGCGTGATCAGACAGGTGTTGTGCAGTGTGTATTCGCGACTGGCCGTGGCAGCCCGTGGACGCACCATGGAGCGCGAAACATAAGGGTAGGGCATCTGCCGTTTCACAAATTTTTTGAACGATTCAATCAACGTGTAGTTCAAAAGCAGCTTGAGGATTTTATCCCGTGCGTTCCAATAAGAATCCGTGACAATCCGTTCCCGCTCTTCAGGATCGGCATGCAGCACGGTGAAGTTGTTTTCGTTCTTGGTCATGGATCGAGACATTCAAAAAATCCGGATGAAACAAGGAGTCAAACGGTTGATCAGTCTGACGGAAATGGAACGTTTTCTGGCCGAAACCCTGCAAGTCGCTTCGATCGCCGATTACACCCCCAACGGAGTACAGATTCGGGGCCGTGAAGGGGTGCGTCGGGTGGTTGGCGGGGTATCGGCCTGCATGGATCTGTTCCGAGCTGCGGATGAAGCAGCGGCAGATTTGATTCTGGTACATCACGGAATGTTTTGGAACAAGGATTCTCGTGTGGTGCAGGGCAATTTAAAGACGCGGCTCTCTTTTTTGCTGGAGCGCGACCTGACGTTAATGGCCTATCACCTGCCATTGGACAAACATCCCGAATATGGCAATAATGCCATGATATTAAAAAAACTCAACTTGAAATCGACAGCACCGTTCGGCTCTTATCATGGTTCCCATCTTTCCAGTATTGGAGAGCGTGAACAAGATGAGACGATTGAGGGATTTGTTGCCCAGGTGCGGGAGATTTTCGGTGGTGAGCCATTGGTTTTGCCGTTCGGACCGGAGTGGATCCGAAGGGTGGCGGTCTGTTCGGGTGCGGCGCCGGAGTTGGTGAGAGAGGCCAAGGATGCGGGTGCAGATCTGTTTTTGACGGGCGAGCCATCCGAGCCGATCTATCATTTCGCGCGAGAAGAGGGAATTCATGTGATTGCTGCGGGTCATCATCGTACTGAAAAATTCGGTGTTCAGGCAATTGGTGGGTTGTTGGAGAGGCAATTTGGTGTTGAATTTCAATTTATTGACATTCCCAATCCGATTTAATTGTTGGGTTTTATTGTTATGGGGGTCCGGGGGCGATTATCGCCCCCGGTAGGGGTTTGGGGACGAACTCCCCAAGGTTTTGTCTTTGACTTCAGCGCGCTCAAGTCAAAAGCAAAACCCTGGGAGATGAATCTCCCAGATCCTCTCTTTTTTTCACCAGTAAAAAACTACATATTTCAAGCTGGGTGCATTTTAGCACATGTCCGATCTTTTCTACGATGTCATCGTGGTCGGTGCCGGACCAGCTGGCTTGGCCGCCGCACTGCGACTCAAACGGTGCCGCGATCTCAAAATCGCGGTCCTGGAAAAATCGGCTCGCATCGGAGGACATCAGCTTTCCGGCGCCTTGATCGATCCGAACGATCTGCACCCTTTGTTGACCGCTTCAGAGATCGCTGCCGCACCGCTGGGAGCGGAAGTCCGACACGAAACGCTACTCTATTTAACCCGACGCCATGCCTGGCCAATGCCAAATGGTTGGTCGCATCGGGGGTGTCGTCCGCTCGGTTTGGGAAACCTTTGTCGCTGGCTGGCCGGATTGGCTGAAACAGCCGGAGTCGAGATCTATCCCGGATTCACTGCCGCACATCCGGAGTGGGACGGTGAACGATTGATCGGGATTCGTACCGGTGATCAGGGCAGGGGTGCTCAAGGGGAGCCGGGAGCCCGTTTCGAGCCGGGCATGACCCTGCACGCACCGATTACCATTCTGGCCGAAGGATGCCGCGGTCATGTGAGCGGCGCGGTGATCGAACATTTGGGCTTGCAGCGTGACCGTCCGCCCCAGAGTTATGGATTGGGCTTCAAGGAGCTTTGGGAGATTCCCGCAGGTCATGCGCCCGAAAGGGTGTTGCATACGCTCGGATGGCCGTTGCGCAGCGCGGAGCACGGCGGCGGATTCATCTATCCGGTGGCATCGGATCGGCTGGCTGTGGGATGGGTGGTGGGATTGGATTACCGCGACCCCTGGATGGATCCGTTCGTTGCCTTTCAGTATTGGAAAAGCCATCCGCGCATTCATGAATTTTTGAATGATGGCCGACCGTTGGCCTTTGGAGCCAAAACCCTGGTGGAAGGCGGTTGGCAGGCATTGCCGCAGTTGACCTTTGCAGGAGGCCTGCTGGTGGGGGATGCGGCAGGTTTTCTGGATGCTGCCCGGCTCAAAGGGATTGGCAACGCCATCCAGTCCGGTGTGACAGCTGCCGATGGCGTGGTTGAGGCGTTCGAGCGCCAGGATTTTTCCGCCCGGGGTTTGCGGGGCTATCCGGAGCGGTTGCGGGTTTCGGCCTGGTTTCAGCGGCTTTATGAGGTACGCAACGTGCGACCGGGATTTCGTGCCGGTCTTTGGCCAGGTCTGCTCAATGCCGCCTGGGAGCGTTTCAGTCGGGGGCGCTCTTCCTGGACTTGGCGTTGGCGTCTCTCCGATCGCGCACGCCTTAAAGAGACAGGAATTTCCGGCAGGCCGCTCGCGCCTCCGGAACCAAATCCGTGGATCCTTGACCGTTCCAGCGCCTTGTATTTAAGTGCGATCCATCATCGGGCCGATCAACCGGTTCATTTGTATTTGAAGGATCCGGATCTTCCTTTGAAGGTCGGAAGAGAACGGTTTGCCAATCCCGAATGCCGTTTTTGTCCTGCCGGGGTGTATGAAGTCCGTTTTCCACCGGAGGTGTCCGAGGCTTGCCATCGCATTCATGCCGAACGCTGTCTGCATTGCAAGTGCTGTGATATCAAGGATCCGTTGGACAACATCGTTTGGACGGCGCCCGAGGGGGGAAGTGGCCCGGATTATGGGGCCATGTGAGAGAAATTTTTATACCGCACCCGTTTTGGGATGCGTAGTTTTTCGCAAGGCTGTGTGCAAGATGCACAGATTCGTTTCCAAAAAGCAAAAAACGAATCCCGCGAAGGCGGCGCGAAAAATGCTTTTTTGGAAGAGCGCGCTAAAGTCAAAGGCAAAACCCTGGGAGATGAATCTCCCAGACCCGCTTTTTTTTTCACCAGAAAAAAACGACACATTTCAAGCGGATACGGTTTAAATGGAAAAAATACATCACTATGGCGTAATTGGTGATCCAATTCACCACTCTCTTTCACCCGTCATGCACCAACTGGCGTATACCGAATTGGGTATGCACGCTTATCGTTATTCGCCGTTTCATGTGCGAGCGGAACATCTGGCTGAAGCGGTGCATGGCATGCGAGCCTTGGGGTTCGAAGGGTTCAACGCTACCATCCCGCATAAGGAACAACTCGTCGTGCTCATGGATAAACTCGATCCCATGGCTCAAGCAATTGGAGCGGTGAATACCGTGGCGATCGATGCTTCCGGTTGTCTGACCGGTTACAACACCGATGGATACGGTTTTATCACCAATCTGCGTGAACTTTTTTCCGAATCCTTGCAAGGGATGGATATTCTGGTGCTGGGAGCCGGAGGTGCGGCACGCGGAGTGTTGGCCGGTCTGTTGCAGGAAGGGGCGAATCGGATTGCTTTGATGAATCGGACCAAAGAGCGCGCCGAAGATTTGGCAGAACGATTCGATGCGCTCTATCCCGGCCAGCCAATCAGGCCGCTTCCCTGGTGCAACAGCTTACCTGCCTGTCGGTTGTTGATCAACACCACGAGTCTGGGCATGGAGGTTCCGGGTGCGCCGGTTCCGGATCTGAGCCATTTGCCCGCAGATGCATGGGTTTATGATATTGTCTATGCCCCAGCGGTTACGCCATTATTGGCAGCGGCACGTAAGCGGGGTTTGCAGATTGAGAACGGTCTGGGCATGTTGATTCATCAGGGGGCGAGGGCCTTTGAAATCTGGACTGGTCGGACCATGCCAGTGCCAGCGGTGCGTCGGGGACTAAAAAAAGAAAAAGATGTGGCTTCTTTAAACCACAACCAGCTTGAGAATGTGTAGTTTTTATTGGTGAAAAAAATATAAAGTTTGGGAGATGAATCTCCAAAACCCTATCTTTTTTTACCAGAAAAAACTACATATACCAAACTGGGCGCGGTTTAGATGGAAGGAGATCCCCATCACCGTTCACTTCATTGACGAAAGTTCTTCGGTACAATGGAGTCTTGCAGAGTTACCCAACACCAAACAGCGGCGCCAACAACGCCCGATGCGCGGTAATCCAGGCGTGAATCTCTTGTAAGGTTTGTTCCAACCCCCGTTTGGGCTGCCAGCCGGTCTCTGTCGAAATCCGCAGGTGATCGGTGACATAATAGGGAATGTCATAATCCCGGGTCACCGGATCCGCCGTTATCGCCACCGTGCGACCGGTGATGCGCTGGCACCATTCGGTCAATTCCCGAAGACTGACCGACACCGCATGACCTCCTCCGACATTGCGCACCGATCCGGAATGACGTTCCAGATCAGACATTTGTAAACGAAGAAGATCATATAAATCATCTACATGTAACAGATCTCGCACCTGTCTGCCCGTGCCGCCGAAGCCGATATACCCCAACGGCAGACCAAAAAAATGGTGGGCCATCCACAGTACAACCACCCCCTGATCCACCTTGCCCATCTGCCAGGGTCCAGTCAGGATGCCGCAGCGGTTGATGACTGCCTTGAGATCATACATGGCCCGATACTCCTCGATGAGCAGCTCGGAAGCCAGTTTCGTGGTGCCATAGATCGAACGACTGCCGGCCAGAGGAAAATTCTCGTCAATGCCGGCCCGTGACCAACCGATGCCGCTGGCCCCATCGGCCACTTCCAGACGGGTGCTCCCCTCCTTCATCGGGATTTGTCGCAGACCGGCGATTGGATAGACCCGGCTCGTCGACAAAAAAATTATCGCACTGCCCTGTTTGCGGGCATACTCCAGGCAGTGGATGGTGCCTGAGAGATTGGTATGGATCACATAAGCCGGCGAACCGCTGTATCCGGCCTGAACACTGGGTTCTGCCGAACATTCCAAAATCAGATCCGCCGGTTCGATGGCTTCCAGATCCTCGGGACAGCGAATATCGCCGTGACAAAATTTCACCCCGCCCTGCCGCAACCGCTCCAGGGAGAGTTCTCCGCCACGCCGTTTCAAGTTATCAAAAGCGATCACCTCGGTATCGGGCAGATCGCGTTTGCAGGACAAGGCCAGGTTCGATCCGACGAAGCCGGCACCGCCGGTAATCAGGATGCGCTTGAAATTCATGATGACCCACTCAATCCAGGCTGCCGTAGGAGGAGGTCTTGCGCCGCTTCCGCATGATCAGTCCGGCGATGAATCCGACAGTCAATACTCCGGCACCCGCGAGAAAGAAGAGCGTATCGGACTGTTTTTCCAGGATACGATTTTCATCCGAGGCCTGTTTCAGCTCCTTTTCCAGCCGATTGGCCTTGGTGACGAGTTCCTGGTTCTCCTGTTCGATTCTCAAGGCGTTGCGTGATACATCCTGGATGCGCTTGAGTTCGTTTTGCAATTTTTCCTGATTGACCAGTTTGGCGCGCAACTCATCGATCTCCGCACGCAGCTGGTTGCGTTCGATCTCCGGGGGGATCTTGTTGGAGAGGGAACGATGCGCCACCCAACCATCATTGCCGTCAGGCAGCCGCACATGATCCCATCCGGAACCGTTGTTTTCGATAAACTCCAGTTTATCCCCGGCCTTGAGGGTACGAATCACCGGAGCGTTCAGACCGGGTTGTCGGCGCAGATTGATCTGCTCATCAGCGACGTAGCGATCCTCGGCCCAGATGGTCGACGCGTGCAAGCCAAGCAGCAGACCGATGAAAAGAGCTACCAGTGAGCCGATTCTGGAGCTGTTGAGACGTGGGAAAAGAAAAAATTCGTTCATGCTGCAACCCGATCCTGTTGAAAGAAATCCGATTCGATTTATGATGACTGGTTGACGGGCGTGGTCAACCGAAAAGTCGGAATTCCGCCCATTTTTTTACCGTGAAACTCTCGTCAGAAAGTTTCATGGTTGAAGGGTGAGGGGGTTCTCCCCTCATCATGCAAGCTTATGCTCGATTGACTTAAACGATTCAAGGAGCCGATATGTCGCTGGAAACCCAAGTCAGTAAGGCGCGCGTGCTGGTCGAGGCCTTGCCTTATATGCGCCGCTTCGATGGTGCGACGTTCGTCATCAAGTATGGTGGCCATGCCATGGTGGACGAAACCCTCAAGAACAGTTTTGCACAGGATGTAATCCTGCTGCGGCAGGTGGGTATCAATCCGGTGGTGGTGCATGGCGGCGGACCGCAGATCAGCCAGATCATGACCCGCATGGGGTTGAAACCGCAGATGATCGATGGTCAGCGGGTCACGGACGAAGAGACCGTGAACGTCGTCGAGATGGTATTGGCCGGCAAGGTCAACAAGGATATCGTCAATCTGATCAATCTCAACGGTGGTCGGGCTGCGGGACTCTCGGGCAAAGATGGTCATACGATCCTGGCGCGCAAGCGTCCTCCGAAGCGCAAAGCCGCCCCGGATCCGGAGCAACCCGAGGAGCTGATCGATCTGGGTTGGGTGGGTGATGTGGAGGAGATCGACACCACCTTGTTGGAGATGTTCAAAAATTCCGATGTGATCCCGGTGGTGGCGCCGGTGGGTGTGGGTCGCGACGGCGAGACCTACAACATCAATGCCGACGCCGTGGCTGGGAAAGTGGCGGCAGCGTTGAAGGCGGAAAAGCTGATTCTTTTGACCGATGTTCCAGGTGTGCGTGATCTGGAGGGGAAGCTGATCAGCCGTCTGGGATCGGCGGAGGCGACCGGTATGATCCGGGAAGGGGTGATCAGCGGTGGGATGATTCCGAAGGTGGAGACCTGTCTGGCCGCACGACGTGGCGGGGTGAACACTGCGCACATCATCGATGGCCGGGTGGAGCATGCCCTGCTTCTGGAGATCTTCACGGATCAGGGAATCGGCACGCTGGTGGCATGAACGCCACATGGTCGAAACCGGCAATCGGGAGTGTTGCCTGGGCCAAGGGGGTCTCATCGTGACGGACTTCAATATCATTCGTTCCTGGTTTGAAATCACGGCCACACTAGCGTGGTCAAAGAAAGGGTCAAAAAATGATCACGTCAGTTAAGGTGCAAATCCGGTGCCGCCATGCCGCCTGAATCGATGGAGTTGAACAACCGTCCCCTTGGCAAGGATGAGTTGATCGCCTGGATGGAGAGGGGGTGCAAACCAATCCGGGAGTGGCGCATCGGCACGGAGCATGAAAAGTTCGGGTTTGACAAACGCGATTTGCGACCGATTCCTTATTCCGGTCCGAATGGCGTCGAAACGCTGCTGTTGGAGATGGCGCGCCGATTTGGTTGGAGTGTGGAGTCGGAGGATGGTAAACCGACTGCCTTGAAAAAGGATCGTGCGGCCATCACCCTTGAGCCGGGAGGACAGGTGGAGCTTTCTGGTGCGCCGATGCGCGATATTCACGCGGCCTGGCAGGAGATCGACGACCATTTGCACCAACTGGGTCTGGTATGTCGAGAATTGGGGGTCGCATTTCTGGGGATCGGCGCGCAACCCAAATGGCCGTTTGCGGCAATACCATGGATGCCAAAGGGGCGTTATCGGGTGATGCGCGCCTATCTGCCCACGCGCGGTCATTTGAGCCTCGACATGATGGCGCGGACTGCCACGGTGCAGGCAAATCTTGATTTCGGCAGCGAAGCGGACATGGTGCGCAAATTTCGGCTTGCCTTGGCCTTGCAGCCGTTGGTGACCGCACTGTTCGCCAATTCCCCTTTCATCGATGGCAAGCCGACCGGATATCTCTCCTATCGTGCGCAGATCTGGCGTCATACCGATTCGGACCGCTGCGGCTGGCTGCCGTTCGTCTTTGAAGAGGGGTTCGGTTTCGAGCGCTATATTGAGTATGCCCTGGATACCCCTATGTTGTTTCTCTATCGCGATAAGAGCTATCATCCGGCGGATGGCATTCCGTTTCGCGCCTTTCTGGAGGGTAAACATCCGGCATTGCCTGGTGTGTACGCCACCTTGAGTGACTGGGAGGTCCATTTGACCACCCTGTTTCCGGATGTGCGTCTGAAGCACTATCTGGAGACGCGCGGTGCGGATGCGGGCAATTCCGCCACTTTGTGTGCATTGCCGGCCTTCTGGAAGGGGATCCTTTATCACGAGGACTCCTTGTCGGCCTGTTGGGAGTTGGTGAAGGATTGGAGTTTTGCCGAGCGTTCGGCGATTCATGCCGAGGTGTCGCGGTTGGCGTTACGCACGCCAATTCCCGGCAATCGCACCTTGCGGGATCTGGCGTTGGAGGTGTTGCCGCACGCCAAGGCCGGTCTGGCCGCGCACAATCGTTTGAATGCCAAGGGGTGTGACGAGACGATGTTCTTGAAGCCTCTGTTCGCCACGGCGGCCAGTGGCATGACACCGGCGGAGCGGATGTTGGAGGCCTATTGGCAGCGATGGGGCGAGCAGGTGGATCCGGTGTTTGTCGAGCAGGAGTTTGAGGCCTTTTTGGCAGAGTGCGGTTAAGAGGGTTGGTGATGGTAATGGTTATACCACAACCAGCTTGGAATGAGTAGTTTATATCAAACCGTAACCAGCTTGTAATATATGGTTTTTATTAGTAAAAAAAAGAGAGGGTCTGGGAGATTCATCTCCCAGGGTTTTGCCTTTGACTTTAGCGCGGGAATTTCCCAGACCCTCTCTTTTTTTACCAATAAAACGAAACTTCCAAGATGTCAGATCAGCTCTGTTAACCTGCTGGGATAATACTCTTTCGCCCCATAAACAAAAAACCCTCCAGTAATGGAGGGTTTTTGCACTTCCCTGTCAAACCAAAACCCACTCAGTGCACTTTGGCCCAAATGCGCCGCTTGACGGCATAGAACATGACGGTCAACAGCACCAGATACAGCATCACCTTCACACCCAATGACTTGCGCTCCATCAGGGTCGGCTCGGCAGCCCAGGCCAGGAAAGTGACCACATCCTGCGACATCTGTTTCAACGAACTCTCCACACCGTCGGGATAGGTCACCGCACCATCGTTCAATGGTTGCGGCATGGCCAGGAAATGACCGGGAAAGTATTTGTTGAAATTCTCGTTGGCCTGAATGCGCGTCAGAATCTCCTTGGCTTTCTCGGGATGGTGCGGATCCAACCCCAAGGCCGAAGAGAGCTCTTTAAGCTCACTGTCCGACAGCGCGCCATCCTCCATCACCTTTTGCACCAATGCACGATCCGCATCGGTGAGGTAACCGGTCAAAAGCGCATAGGTGTAATCCTCATACCCTTTGCGCGCCTTGGTGATTAAAGAAAGATCCGGCGGCGTAACGCCAAAAGTGTCTTTGGCTGCCACAGGGTCCATGGGGCTCAACATGCGATCTTTCTTGTTGCGGCTCTGTGCTTCGGCCAGCGCAATCACCTCGGCCTCACTGAAACCAAGCTGCTTCAATGAGTCGAATTTGATGTACTTGACCGAATGGCAGGCCATGCACACTTCCACGGTGACACGGGCGCCGCGCTTGAGGGCAGACTGATCGAACTGCCCGAAGATCCCCTGAAAATTCCACGTCTGCTCGGGCAGCGCAGGACCACCCGAGGAGGCCAAAGCCGATTGGGGAAGAATCACCGCCGCCGCAAGGGCTACGGATTTAAGGAATTTCATGAAGTCCATGTTGCTTAGCTCCCCTTACTTACAGGCTTTTGGGCACGGGTTGTGGTTTTTCGATGTCAAACGCAGTGATGATCCACAACAGGAAGAAATACCCGAAGTAGATGGCCGTGCAGGTGCGACCCACGACAATCAACGGCAAAGCGCCATTGAAGCGGGTGGCATCCGCTGGATTGTAACCCACCCAACCCAACAGGAAGCAGTCGATGACGAAGATCCAGAAAAGCTGCCGGCTCAAAGGACGGTAACGGAACGAACGCACCGGCGAGCGATCCAGGAACGGCAAGATGAACAGAATGGCAATCGCGGCCACCATGGCGATCACGCCCGCCAGTTTGCTGTAGGATCCCAGGAAATCGATGGAACGCAAGATGGCGTAGAAGGGGAGAAAATACCACTCCGGTACGATGTGGGCCGGGGTCTGCATCGGATTGGCCGGGATGTAGTTGTCCGGTTCCAGAAAAAAGTTCGGCATGAAGAAGACAAAGGCACAATAGATCAACAGAAACACCCCCATCGAGTACAGATCCTTGATCGTGATGTACGGATGGAAGGGGATGGTATCTTTGTGCTCATCAACAATATCAATGCCATCCGGATTGTTGGAGTGAACCGCATGCAGCGCCCAGAGGTGAATGATGACCACTCCGAAGATGACGAACGGCAACAAGAAGTGCAACGCGAAGAAGCGATTCAAGGTCGGATCGCCGACCGCGAAACCACCCCAGATCCAAACGACCAACTCTTCGCCAACCACCGGAATGGCGCTCATCAGGTTGGTGATCACCGCAGCACCCCAGTAGGACATCTGACCCCAGGGCAACACATAGCCCATGAAGGCCGTGGCCATCAATAAAAAGAAGATGATGATGCCGAACCACCAGAGGATTTCACGCGGGGCGCGATGCGAGCCGTAATACATGCCACGCAGGATGTGGATGTAAACGGCCATGAAAAAGAAGGTGGCGCCGTTGGCGTGCATGTAGCGCAACAACCAACCGTAGTTGACATCTCGCATGATGTGTTCGACGGCATCAAAGGCCAGATTGGCGTCCGGCTTGTAGTGCATGGCCAAAAACAGTCCAGTCATCAGCATGACGATGAGACAGAACAGGGCCAGAGATCCAAAAACCCACCAGTAGTTGAGGTTCTTGGGTGTTGGGTACTCGGTGGCTTGACTTTTGATTAAAGCCGTGACGGGCAGACGGACATCCACCCAATCCATGATCGATTTAAACACCAGAGGTCTCCTTGACGTGACGCACTTTTTGGTGAGGACTGTAATTGCTCAAACCCGTTACCACCGGATCAGCCGACCGCCTTGCCGATCACCAGGGTCTTGTCATCCTTGAAGGTATAGAACGGCACTTCAAGGTTTTTGGGGGCTGGACCCTGACGAATGCGTCCCGAGGTATCGTAGTGGGAGCCGTGGCAAGGACACAGGAAACCGCCAAAGTTGCCGGTGCCGATCGGTTGCGGCACACACCCGAGATGGGTGCAGATGGCCAGCAATACGAGATATTCCGGCTTTTGTGCGCGCTCGGCATCCTTGACCGGATCCGGCAGCTTCTCAACATCACCCTTTTTGGCAGAGGCGATCTGATCGTCTGTGCGGTGGAGGATGAAGACCGGTTTGCCCTGCCAGGGAACCGTGATCATCTGGCCCTTTCCAAGGGCGCTGATATCCACTTCGGTGGTGGCTTGGGAGAGGACATCTGCGGATGGGCTCCAGGATTTGATGAAAGGCCAAGCCGCTCCTGCGACACCGACCGCGCTGACGGCGCCGGTGGCCAGGATGAGAAAGTCGCGGCGGCCTTCCTCTTCAGGTTGGTCCGGAGCCGGTGAATGGGAATGAGCCGAGGAGTGAGCGGTGGCAGTCATGAAGGTCTTGACCTATATCAAAAATGTGGCGTTACAAACAGGAAAGAGCAAATCGGAGTCACTATTCCAAATTGGTGTCATGGAGTCAAGTTCTTTCCATGGAAAAATTTCTGTGAGAAGACTGGCGTTTGAAAAAAAATTAAGGCAAGATAGAAAATCTGGGCAAAAAACATTATCGCTAGCCAGGATGATCAACATGGAATGGAAACGGGAAAAACCCAAAGAGCAAGGGTGGTTCTGGTGGAAACCGGTCCCCAATTATGCCGAAGCGGTATTGATCAAGCAGGGATTTGTGTATCGGGTCGGCGTGGTGGAGGGCAAGCAGCTCGGATTGTGCGTGGGGCACTGGATGGGGCCCATTGAACCACCCACGCCAGGCATGGGTGTCATGGCAAGTTGAGATTCAAAATTGATTCGAATCTCATGGGTTGCGGGGGCGATCACCGCCCCCGGACTTCAATATCTGTAGGGTTCTAAACCGCACCCATTTTGGGATGCGTAGCAGGTCAACTGAACTGATTTGAGAGCTTGGAAGTTTCGCTTTATTGGTGAAAAAAATCGCGAAAAATGTTTCTTGAAAAAATTCTCTAAAATCTTATAGTCAAAACTATGAGAGATGAATCTCTCAGAAACCCGCCAAATTTATTCACCAGTAAAACTATACATACCAATCCGGGTGTGTTTAAATGCTATTTGGCATGATCAACTGGCCCACAAACAGGTACCATGCTCCTTTTGCATGAACTCCAAAAAGGCAGCGTGCGCCAACTCCTCCTGCCTTGAAATCGGCCAGCTACGCGCGGGGTGAACAACTGCATTCGAGCCCGTAACCACTCTTATTGCCACGGTTCCAGCCATGACCTCTGCTTCCGGGGTGCCGCTCAAATCCATTGCGAATTGCGCCCCGCCATTCAATGCAACGTAGACCTCAGCCAACAGCTCCGCATCCAACAACGCACCATGAAATTTTCGATGCGTGTTGTCGATCTTCAACCGCTTGCAGATCGAATCCAGATCGGCCTTGGCGCCTGGAAAACGCCTGCGCGCCAACTTCAACGCATCAATCACCCGGGAACCATCCAACAAGGATCTTTTGATGCGCCCCAACTCGGCATTCAGAAAGCCAAGGTCAAACGAGGCGTTGTAGATCACCAACGGATCCGTTCCGATGAAGGCGAGAAACTCCTCGGCAATCTTTTTGAAAATTGGTTTATCGGCTACCTGTTCATCGGTAATGCCGTGGATTCGGGTCGCCTCGGCTGGAATCGGTCGTTCCGGATTGATATACCACTGCCGGCTCTCTCCCTTGCGCATCTGGATCAGTTCCACGCAGCCGATCTCCACGATTCGATCCCCCTTGCTGGTAGAAAGACCGGTCGTTTCGGTATCCAGTGCAATTAATCGGGTCATGCGCCGTTGCCCTCCTCCTCTTCTTCTGACTCCTCTGGCAGTTCACCATTCAAGCGTTTGGCCAGCTTTTCGGCATTGAGCACACAATCGGAAACCGAAATGCCATCACGCCAGTTGGCTCGCGTATAGATTCCAGGGTGGGATTTCAATAAACCATCCAGTGTCTTGATTCGTCCCAGATGGCCGACGTTGTATTGGGGAATGGCCATCTGATAGCGGGTCATACGAAAAAAGTCCGCTTCGCCATGAATCCCGAGGCAGTCAGCCAGATCTTTTTTGATCCTGGCTTCCAGAGCGGGAATCGGCATGGTCAAGGCACGGTGATCCATGGCCCCACCGATGAAACTGGTCAACAGAACTTTTTGTGCAGGCGCCCGATCCGGAAAGAGCGAAGAAGAGAAAAGGGCACCCAACAGCCGTACCCGTTCACGACGCGGCAAAAGAAATCCAAATCCATCGAGTGGATGGGTCACTTGATCGCGTGTAAAGCCCAATGCGGTCGAGGCAATAGGTGCGTAGGCAATGTTGGCGAGCACCAGACTGGCAGCAGGCAACGAAGCGAAAAGCACCTTGGCTGCAGCATGCGCCGGCATGGCCAGCACCACCCGTTCAGCCACCTCCAGACCGCGTTCATCTTGAGCGCTCTTCCACTCCACCTGCCATCCCGATTCTGCAGGACGTACACTGATCACTTCGGTATCGCCGCGTACCGTACCGGCGGGCAGGCGGGCAACGATCGTGGCAGGCAAGAGCTCCATTCCTGCATCAAAGGTCACCAGCCGTCCACGCGGTGTTCCCATCGCTTTGTTGGCCTTGCCGGTCATGATGGCACCAACGATCAGCGATCCCCAGCTCTGTTCGAGTTTGTACACCTTGGCAGCGGCAGCCTGAACCGAGAGGCTGCGCGGATCACCGGCGTAGACGCCGGAGATGAATGGTTCAATGGCGTAATCGAGAAACTCCCGGCCCAGTCGGCGTTTGACGAATTCGGCAACAGGTTCTTCGTGATCGACCCAACCGATAAGCGGTTCCGCCAGCAGACGCAGCTTGGCCGACGGCGAAAAAATCATTGTGCGAATGAAGGCCGGAAGAGAATCTGGCAGGGCTTTGAGGCGGCCCTTGTGCATGACATAGCGTTTGGCAGCAATGGGATTGGCTTCGATCAGACGATCCTGGATCCCCAGCTCATTCACCAGCCGTCCCAGGGCATCATCGACATCACCGGGTTTCTGCAAGGTGGAGTTGGGGCCGAGTTCGACTTGATACCCCTGGTCGCGATCGGTGCGGATCGAGCCGCCAGGACGTGGGTCGGCGTCGAGCAGGCGGACGCTGTGGCCGCGTTGGTGTAGAAACCAGGCGAGAGAGAGACCGGAAATACCGCCGCCGAGAATCAGTGTAGTGCCAGTAGAAAGAGCATTCATGAGAAGGTGCTTTGGTCGCTGCAGTCCATTCTATTACAGGGTCCATAGGCGATTATCGTCCCCGGTAGGGTTTGGGACGAATTCCCAGGGTTTTGATTGTGATGGTTGCGCATATTTTAAACCGCACCCAGCTTGGAATGTGTGGTTTTTACCGGTCAAATAAAGATATGGTCTGGGAGATTCATCTCCCAGATCCTCTCTTTTTTTACTAAACCGCACCTGCTTTGGGATGCGTAGTTTTTTGCAAGGCTGCGTGCAAGATGTGAGCGTCGTTTCCAAAAAGCGGAAACGACGCTCACGAAGGCCGCGCGCGGCGCAT
>JAMOBI010000037.1:0-42301 GCA_039908105.1 Magnetococcus sp. YQC-9 | reverse complement strand
TGCGTAGTTTTTCGCAAGGCTGCGTGCAAGATGCGGGGGTCGTTTCCAAAAAGCGGAAACGACCCCCGCGAAGGCCGCGCGCGGCGCATTTTTCGCAAAAAACGCGAAAAATGCTTCTTTTGAAGAGCGCGCTAAAGTCAAAAGCAAAACCCTGGGAGATGAATCTCCCAGACCCTCTCTTTTTTTTACCAGTAAAAACAACACATTCCAGGCTGGGTGCGGTTTGGGTTAACGTAAGACCCTACCGAATCTCCCAGACCCTCTCTTTTTTATTACCAATAAAGCGAAACGGCCAAGCTGTCAAATCCGTTTTGTTGACCTGCTACCCTGCCGGCACCAACCGATCCGCCTTGCGTAACTCCGGAAACCACTTCGCCCATAAACCGGTCACCACCAACGACCCGATCCCACCGAATACCGCCGATCCCACGATCCCGAAATAACGCGCCGCCATGCCGCTCTCGAACTCCCCCAACTCGTTTGACGCGCTGATGAACAACCCGGAAACCGCTGACACCCGCCCGCGCATCGCATCCGGCGTCACGATCTGCACCAGATTCTGCCGCACGAACACCGATACCGAGTCCGCAGCCCCGATCACCATCAAGGCGCACATCGACCACCACACCTGCCGCTCGTAGGCAAACCATAACGTCGCCAGACCGAACAGCGCCACACCACCCAACATCCACGCCCCGGCATGACGACGAATCGGATGCATCGCCAGCCACAACGTCATCCCGCCACCACCCAAGCCCACCATGGTGCGCAACATTCCCAACCCTTCGGGTCCAATCTCCAGGATATCCCTGGCATAGGCCGGCAAAAGCGCGGTCACCCCACCCAACAATACGGCAAACAGATCGAGCGAAATCGCCCCCAACACCACGCGACTGCTCCATAGGTGGATCAATCCCTCATGAATCATGGTCAAGCGCGACGTACCGTCGTATGGCGGCCTGGCATCAATGGCCATGGACAAAAGATGAATGATCGACAGGGTGGAGAAAAAATAGAGTCCGCAGGCGGTGGCGCAGGCCAGGGTGGGCGACACCGCACACAACAGACCGCCCAGCCAGGGACCGATGATGATCCCCCCCTGCACACCGAGCGTGCTCCAGGCAATGGCATTCGGCAGGATCTCACGCGGCACCAGCGCCGGGGCCAGCGACATACGCGCCGGCATTTCGAAGGCACGCGCGGCACCGAACAAACCAGCCAGAAGAAAGATCAGCAGAATCGACGGCTCGGCCTCCAGTGACACGACGGTGAAACCTGCGGCACAAACCAGCTGTAGCAGATTACAGCCCAAGAGAATCTGCCGCCGATCGTGCCGATCCGCCATGGCACCGGCCACGAGCGCCAGAAGAAACATCGGCAGAAATTGCGCCAGTCCCAGCAATCCAACCAGATACATGCTCTCGGATTCGTTCAGCGTGCGCCGCGCGCTGGCATACACCAGCCAGGCCAATACCACCCCCTGCATGAAGGTCGCGGCATTGCCCATGATCCGTCCGATCCAGAAGGTCCGGAAAGCTGGATATGAAAAAACCGAATGACCCACCTGCTCTGGCACACCATACGAAAAAAGTGGAGACAACGCGGCAGGTAAACGTCAGCGACCGTGGTGGTGATGGTGATGTGGTTGCACAGTCGGACCATCGCACATCGCACGAACGCGGCATTGATGCCCGCCTGTCGCCTCGCGGCATCGATGCGCCGCCGCCCCGGCCGCCGCCCGTTCATTCCGGAAGCCGTCGCTCCAGATCCAGGCGCCGCCATGCTTCGGCCAGGCAATGGCCCCGCACTCGTTGGTCAACCGTCCGACCACCCGGCAGTGGTGACCGCAGACGCGCAGCGCCTCCCGATCCGCCTGCCGCTGCGTCGGGAAGTTGACGACCATGGACTCACGGCGCCCCCGTTCGTCGATGGCAATCGCGCCAGCGGCAAACAGATCGCTCGTAATCAGCAAAAGAGCCAACAGGACAAGTGAATGCAATAGGGAGCGTGGCATTCGCAAACTCCTTTCGATTGTGCCCAGGTAAACGAAACGACGTTTAATTTCAGAATTGTATGCGTAGAACTATTCACTGACCACCGAAATCGGCGTCAGGATCGGCACCAAAGGATCCACCACCCTGGAGAGCGTAGACGAAGGAATCTCCGAGGCCATGGTCGGCACCTCCTCTTCGGATTCACCCGGTTCGGCATCGAGTGCCACGGGAGAAGGTTCCTCCTCGGAGACCGGTGCGTCGAGGTGTGCCGGCGCGACGACTGCCGGCGCGGCAGCCGGTTTCCGGGCGGGACGGGAGGTGGGGATGTCACTGCTCTTGGCAGGACGTTTGGTGTGCGCGGCCAGAAGTGGATTCGGCACGCACGGCGAGCGACCATCCTTGCGGCAATTGGCGGTCAAAACCGTCTTCCGCCAATCGGTGAGCGACACGAAACGATAATTTTCGCGCTCGGCGGCAGCCAGCACCTCCGGCAAAGCGCGCAGGGTGTTGGCATGCGGACTGTGGAACAACAGCACCGCACCCGGATGAAACTGCCGAATCACATTTTTGGCCATGGCGTCCGGAGAGACGCCGGTCCAGTCGCGCGAATCGATGGTCCAGAGCACGGTCTCCATGCCCTGCTCTTTGGCGGTATGGACCAGGCGGTCATTGAACTCCCCATAAGGCGGACGAAAAAGGGTCGGGGGAACACCGATGCTCGTCAAAGCCACCTTTCCCTGGCGGAAATCCTCGTTGAGGCTCTCCTGGGAGAACCAGCTGACGCGCTGATGGCGGAACGAGTGGTAGCCGATCTCGTGCTTTTTGGCATGGATCTCCTTGACCACCTCGGGAAACTGTTTCACCTTGCGACCAATATAGAAAAAGGCTGCCGGAATCTCCTGTTTTTTCAACAAGGCAGCGATCTCCAAATCCCTTTCATCCGGTCCGTCGTCAAAAGTCAGGGCCATGATGCGCTCCTCGGGGAGCGTCAAGGTGTCGATCGACATCACCACTTCACCGCCCGGATAGAGAAACCGGGGTGTGAACGGCACGTTGGCGTATTTGGCACCCGATTTGGAGGGTTCCTCGCTTTTGCCGTGCGCCGCAAAGAGGGGTAGAACAAGACCGATCAGCAGCAATAACAGCGCAAAGCGTTGTGCGAAATAAAAATTGGGCATTGGTGAACGGGCGTATGGTCGTGGATGAGCCAGGAAAAGCCGAATTCTTTGAAGCCGACTCGAAAGGAGCAAACATCATACCGATTGGCGGCTGACATGACAAGGTATCCCAGTCGATGCTCCATTGGAGATATTGAGATTTCCAATTAAAATGCTCCCCAATTGACGTGTGTGCGAGAATTGCATGTGGATGGTTTCCAAGCGACAGATCCCATGTTAATCTGTGAAGGGGTTTGAGACCGAAGATCGGTTGTCAAACCGGAAACTCTTCCACATCCTATTGATTTGAGCATACAGGAATTTCAAGGTGAACTGTTCCCAATGCCAATTGGATAACCGTCAGGGTGTCAATTACTGCACCCGCTGCGGTTCCCCCATGATCGCTCTCTGTCCCCATTGTCGCGCACCGCGTGCCCTGGAGGATCTCTATTGCGGTGAATGCGGCGTCCGTTTGCCCGCGCCCTCGACCAATCGCGTATTGACCACGACGCCAGGAGCCGCGCCAGTGTCGGCCCCCCCCCAGACCACACCGGTGCCCTTGGAATCCGAACGCAAGAACGTCACCGTGCTCTTCGCCGATATCTCAGGCTTCACTGCCATGAGCGAGAAGATGGATCCCGAAGAGGTCACCAACATCATGAACGGCTGCATGAAGATGCTCGCCGACATCGTGCACCGCTACGAAGGGTATGTGGACAAGTTCATCGGTGACTGTATCATGGCGATCTTCGGCGCGCCCGTCACCCATGAGAACGATCCGGAACTGGCCTTGCGCGCCGCGCTCGACATGCAGAAAGAGATGGAGGAGTACAACATTCGCCTCCAGGGGCGTATCGAGAATCCGCTCACCCTGCATACCGGCATCAACTCAGGCATGGTGATCGCCGGTGGCGTCGGCTCGGACAAAAAGATGGAGTACACGGTCATGGGCGACACGGTCAACCTGGCCGCCCGACTGGAATCTTTGGCCAAGAACGGTCAAACATTCGTCTCTGGCTACACCTACAACCTCACACGCCAACATTTCGAATTCATTCGCCACGAGCCGATCAAGGTCAAGGGCAAGAAGGATCCGGTGGCCGTCTATGAACTGGTGCGTGCCAAGAGTCGTCAGGAGCAAAGCAACGATTCCGGACAATCGGCCAGCCCGCTGGTGGGGCGTGGACGCGAAATGGAGACCCTGCGCACCTGCATGGAGCGCCATTCCAATGGCCAGGGGCTGGTCACCTTCCTGATCTCCCCGGCTGGGGTGGGCAAGAGCCGCATCCACCAGGAGCTGAAAAAACAGTTCCTCAAAGGGGAGCGCATTCAGGTGCTGGAAGGGATCTGTCGCTCCTTCAACCGTGACACCAGCTATGCAGTCTTCATCGAGCTGTTCCGTCAGATCTTTGATATCGATTCCGAGGATCTTGAAGAGTCGATGGCCAACAAGCTGGCCACCAATCTGCCATTGCTGCTCGGTCTTAAACCGGAAACCCTCACCGACGAGGCGCGGCGCGCCATGGTCTTCATCGGTGCGTCCATGGGTCTGAAGCTCGGCGCCGAATTTGACGTGCCCCTCGACAAGATGAGCGCCCAGGAGATCAAAATGGGCATCTTTCGCTCGATCGGCTGGTTCTTGCAGGCCCTGGCGTTACGCAAACCATTGATTTTCACCCTGGAGGATCTCCATCTGGCCGACGCCACCTCTGTCGAGCTGATCGCCTCCCTGTTCGAGAGCATCAAACATGCCCCGATCCTGATGCTGTTGCTGATGCGTCCGCAGCCGGAGCACCCCTCCAACAAGCTGCCACTCATCGCCAACAAGGAGCTTGACGACCTGGCCATCGAGATCCAGTTCAAGCAGCTCACACCTGCCGAGTGCGACGAGTTGACCCGCCAGTTGCTTCACTCAGACGAGGTTCCCGAGGCGGTTCTTCATCTGATCCGCAACCGCGGGGACGGCAACCCGATGTTCATCGAGGAGATCGTTCGCAATTTGGTTGAGGAGGGAATCGTGGAACTGATTCCCGGCGAGGCCCCGCGCGTGATCAAGAATCTCGACGAGGTGACCATCCCATCGTCGATTCAAGGCATGTTCATCGCCCGCATCGACAAGCTCCCGGCGGATCTCAAGGAGGTGCTGCTCACTGCGGCGGTCATCGGACCGGTCTTCCGTCTGGCGCTGCTCCAGCGTCTCTTCCACAACACCGATCTGGAGCCGGGTCTGGCCAAGTTGGTGGAGATGGGGTTGATCTTCGAGTCCAAATCGTTCCCGGAGATCGAATACAGCTTCCGCAACATCATGATCCAGGAGGCGATTTATTCGATTCCTCTGCACAAGAAACGGCGGGAGTTGCATGCCGCTGTGGCCCATGAGATCGAAACCCTCTACGAGTCGCGTCTCGACGACCATTTCGAGATCCTGGCCCAGCACCATCTGCGCGCCGATAATGCGGAGCGAGCCCATTTCTATCTGGTGAAGAGCGGTCTGAAGGCCAAGGAGAGTTATGCCAACACCGCTGCGCTCACGGCACTCGAGAAGGCGGTCGAGTTGGGTCGCCATCTGCCCAATCCGGCCATCCCCCTGATGAAAACCCTGGTGGCCCTCTCCGAGGTCCAGGAGTTGTGCGGCGAGTTTCCTCTGGCCATCAAGACCCGTCGCGAGATCATTGCCACGATCGTCGACCCGTTGGTGCGCATCGATCACATGCGGCGCATCGGACGGCTGCACGAAAAGCAGGACAACCATCAGCAGGCCATGGCCGTCTACGAAGAGGCCCATATTGAACTGGCCGCCTTCCCGGATTCGGTCGAGATGGGTTTGCTTTTGACCAACGAGAGTTGGATCCTGAATCGTTTGGGTCAACGCGAGGAGGCGGCAGCGCGCGCCAAGCGGGCCTTGGAGATCTTTGAATCCCACAACGCCAGGGAGCAGATCGCCCTGGTCTGCAACAATCTCGGCGTGATCTTCGAGCATCAGGGGGATTTGAAGCAGGCGTTGGAATACAACCAGAGGAGCCTGAAAATCTTCTCCGAACTGGGCGACAAGCGACAGACGGCCAATCTCTATCTTTCACTGGGTTTCCTTCAGGAGAAGGTCGGCGATCTGGAGGAGGCGCTCAAGTTTTTTGATCTGTCGCATGAGATCATGCAACGCATCGAAAATCCCTTCGGCGTTGGTACCGCTTTGATGCGTAAGGGGATCTGTCTGAACCGTCTCAACCGTCTCACCGATGCCGAAAAGTCGCTCAAGGAGGCGTTGCGCATCCACAAGCAGCTGAATTTGACCCGCAAGGTGGTCTCGAATCTCTGGTCGCTGTGTGAGCTGCATCTGGCCCTGGCTGCCCCTTCGAAGGCGCGCAAGCATATGGAGGAGGCGCGTGCTATCGCCATTGCCGGCGATGACACCCAGGATCTGGCGCAATGTTCCCTCATGGAAGCTCGGATTCTCAAACAAGAGAACAGCGATCCGGAGGAGGCATACCAGGAGGCGATTCGGTTGTATCGGTTGAGTGGTCGGCATGCGGCTGCCGAGGCTGCTGAACGGGAGATGGAGAAGAGTCGTCAGGCGGCGGACGGGCCATAAACCGCACCCGGCTTGGAATGAGTCGTTTTTTTGGTGAAAAAAAAGTTTAGCGCGCTCTTTACAAGAAGCATTTTTCGCGCCTTTTGCGAAAAATGCGCCGCGCGCCGCCTTGGATGCGGGATTGTTTTGCGCCTTTTGCAAAACAATCCCGCGAACATGGCCCAGGAACAAAGCCGCGTGACAGAGGCTTTAAGGTTGAGTGACTGGCGTGCCAGCCCACGGCCTGTCGCAACCCGTCACATCAGCTTTGTTGCCCCAGTAGTGGATCAACCAAGGCCGCGCGCGGCGCATTTTTTCGCAAAAACCGCGAAAAAATGCTTCTTGAGAAGAGCGCGCTAAAAGACAAAATCAAAACCCTGGGAGAGGAATCTCCCAGACCCTCTCTTTTTTTCACCAGTAAAGTAACATCTGCCAAGCTGTCAAATCAGCTTTGTTGCCCCAGTAGTACGAAAAATCCTATCCCAAGGTGTTCGAGCTTCTGGAAAACCGCTAACCCAACGGTCGCGGTCAGGCCATCCGGTATGCGCAACTGTTGCGTGCGCAAACTCCTCACCCCCGTTTTTCCTCCCCCACGACCGAAATCGACCTGTTGATCTCACAGCTGGAATCGTTTCAGATGCACTGATTCCACCCTATTTGCACGCACTCGGCAGCAGGTTGGCCGGCAGGGCGGTGGGTTCGGAGCCGGCGCTGCACTGCCAGGTCGCGCCACCATCACGGGTGTGATAGTGCAGGGTCTTGCCGGCGATCCTTGGATTGGCCTGGGTGGTGTTGAAGGTGGCCAGCATGTCGAGCGTGGCCTTGTCGCCAGCCACCGGGGGGGTGAAGACGATTGCGGCGACATACTGTCCGCGCGCATTGGCGTGGATCGCCTCGGGATTGGGCGGGAAACTCCCCTTGGCGCGGTGATGATCAACCAGCGCATTCTTCATGCCGGCCATCAAGGCCACCGCCTCTTTGGCCTGGGCGCGGGCGTTGTGATCCTGATAGGCCGGATAGGCCACCGCGATCATGAGCACGACAATGGCAATCACGATCATCAGTTCGATCAGGGTGAAACCAGCAGCGTGCGTCCGTTTGCCCATGCCGCTTCTCCGTCAATCCAAGGAGGGTGAGAAATCCCTCCTTTATGGGTCAGAACCGATTGGTTGTCAATAAAATCCCAGGCAAAAGATACCCGAATCCCTGCCCGAGGTTCCGGTCGGATTTTACTCTCTGCCCGGTTTCTCGACCAGCAGGCCGAACAGCTCGGCCTCGCTCCAGGGTTCGGAGACCACATATCCCTGATCGCGCAGCGTGCGCGGCACATTGGCGAGCGGCTCCCCGCCGGTCAGTCGCACCCTCAACTTCTGACCCGCTTCCATGCCCTCCAACAGCAGCTTGACGCGCACGAAGGTCATGGGACAGCACTCGCCCGAGATGTCGATGAAATCATCGGCTACTACCTCAAAGGAGAGCGAATCCGTCGTCCGAACGGGAGCGACAGCTACGCCCGCTTGAACTGCGCTGCGTGTGCAGACCGGGCATTGCGGATTTTTGACACGTTTTTGACGATCCGGTTCGGCGCTGGTGACATCCAAACCCAGGGCGTGATCCCACACCGATCGATCGCCGATGGCCAACAGATATTTGATCGCCTCGGTGGCCAGCCGGGTTCCGGCCAGGCCTTGCCAGAGCGAAGCCCAGGGCTCTTCCATGGGCGCATTGGAGCTTGGCGGAAGCAGCGGTCCGCAGGTCAGGCAGGGGAGGGCGGGATCCTGACCGGTATTACTCCCCGTGATCCAACAGCCCCCTTCCGTGCTGCTCCAGGTGGTCAACAGCGGAATCCTGGAGGCCAGGCAAAGCGCATCCATCTGGGGCCAGGCAGAGGCCAGATCGAGCAGCAGATCCAAACCGGAGAGCCAGGTTGCCAGAGGCGTGGATTCCGCATTGATCCGAATCGTCACCATCGGGTTGAGTTCGTGGGCCCAGGCGAGCGTGGCGGCAATCTTCTCCGGGTCGGCATGACGCACGCGCAGCTCGCCGATGCCGGCACCGGCCAGATAGAGCAGGGTGGTGACCAGGATTTTTTCGTCGGCGATCAGGCCGACCTTCGAGTTGCCGAGGCGCAGCTGGCCCTGACCGCCGATCTCTTTCAACAGAATCTGCCGCGAGTAGCGTTCCGCCCACTCCGGGGATGCGGGATCGGAGATCATAAAGGCGGCAATTCAGTCGAGAGGTAGCGATCGGCCAGATCCGGGATGATCACCACCGCCCGTTTGTTGGCAAACTCGGGACGTGCGGCGACCTGCAATGTTGCCGCCAGAGCGGCCCCGCCGGAGATGCCGCAGGCGATCCCCTCGCGGGCGGCCAGCTGCCGGGCGGTCTCGATGGCCAGATCATCGCCGCAGCGCACCACTTCGTTGATCAGCGAGCGATCGAGCACCGGCGGCACGAAGCCGGGGCCCAATCCCTGGATTTTGTGCGGACCCGGCATGCCGCCGGAGAGCACCGGCGAATTGGCCGGTTCCACGGCCACCACCCAAAGAGCGGGCAGCGATTTCTTTAATCGCTGCGCCATGCCGGAGAGCGATCCACCCGTGCCGACACCGGCCACCAGCATGTCGAGTCGGCCATCGGTATCCGCCAGGATCTCCATGGCCGTGGTTTCGGCGTGTACCTGCGGATTGGCCGGGTTGTCGAACTGGTTGGGCATGAAGCCGTGCTTCTCCTCGCGCAAAATCTCCTTGGCCTTCAAGATCGCACCGCGCATCCCCTCTTTGGCCGGGGTCAGCACCACAGTGGCACCGAGCAGCGCAAAAAGCTTGCGTCGCTCCAGCGACATCGAATCCGGCATGGTGAGGATCAGCTTCAACCCTTTGGCCGCACAGACGCCCGCCAAAGCAATGCCGGTGTTGCCGGAGGTCGGCTCGATCACCACCGTGTTGGCGTGGATGCGACCACTTTTTTCACCGGCCTCGATCATCGAGAGGGCGATGCGATCCTTCACCGACCCCATGGGATTGAAATACTCCAGTTTGGCGAGAATCTCCACCGGCAGCCCGGCATTCAATCGATTGATCCGCACCAGCGGGGTTTGGCCGATGGCTTCAGTGATATTGGCGAGAATCTTGTTTCTCATGGCGTGTCGGATCCGGGTTGGAGTTGGCACGAGCAATGTACATTGGGTTTGAGTGGAACGACGCGACGTTTGCCGTTTAAGGCATCGATCGTGAGCAATCGGTTCCACAGGGGCCGACCGGTACGATACAACAGTTTAACCGCCTCCAAGGCCATCAGCCAACCCACTTCGCCCACCAAAGGGCCCAAAACCCCTTCGTTTTGACAAGTGGGGGCCTCGGCAACCGGTGGTCCGCCGAACAGACAGCGCAGACAGGCCGATTTTCCGGGATCCAGAGTGATCAGTTGACCCGAAAAGCCGATCGCCGCACCGTGTACCAGCGGAAAACCGGCACGGATGGCCGCGTCGTTGGCGGCAAAGCGGGTGATGAAATTATCCGAGGCATCCAGGGTGACCGTCAGTTGACAGGCTAATTCAGCGATCGCCTCCGGGGTGTCGAGCCGGATGAATAGCGGGGTGATGGTACGGTTGGCAAGCGTCGCTCTCAGCCGTGCAGCGATGGTATCGGCCTTGAAGGCGGACAGGTTCTGCGTCGTGAAGAGAATCTGTCGATGCAGGTTGGACAGCGCGATGCGGTCATCGTCCGCGATCACCAGGCGGGGGATCGGTAGACGGGCCAGCGCCAATCCGACCGCGCACCCCAGACCACCGGCACCGATGAGCAGCACGCCACCGTCAAGATCGGGCATGCAGAACCTTGCCTTCCCGCAGAGCCAAAGCCACAACGTGGTTGGGCGAATAGCGAAGTTTTTCTGCTTCCTCTTCGCTATAAACCAGAATATCGGTGGCCAGGGGAATCATTCCCATGGCCTCTTCCAGTCGTGCGATTTCCCGATATCGGCTGCGATGCGCGCCAAAAGGTTCGCTCTCAATGACCAGTAAATCGACATCGGTATCCAAGCCGGTATGGCCTCTGGCGCGTGATCCGAACAGGATCACCTGTTTTGGATTGGCGATCGCCACAATGGCGTGCACCATGTCATTCAGCCAATCCTGCTCCAAAGGCGGTGGTGTGGCGCTCATATCGAATAGGTGATCCGGTCGCAGCTTTCGCTGGGCACGCCGCCGCGGAAGGCGCGGGTGGTCAACTCCTCGATGGAGACGGTATCCATCATCAACAGGATCTTCTCCTGAAACTCTCCCCACAACGGTCGGATCACCACCCGCCCGATCGGTCCGGTGGCCGCATCCGGCGGCAGCCCGGCCTCGCTGGATTCGGCCACGTCCATGACCACGCGGGCGATGTCGCCCACCGAGATCTTGGCCCGTTCCCGGCCCAGCAGATAACCGCCTCGTGGACCGCGCACCCCCTTGAGGATGCCGGCGCGCACCAGACGTTGCATCACCTGTTCCAGATAGCGCTGCGGCACCCCCTGGCGACTGGTCACCTCGCGAATCTGAACCGGTTCGCCAGTGGAGTTGTAGGCGATATCCGTCACCGCCTCGATGGCGTAGAGCAGTTTTTTGGAGAATTTCAACATCGTCGATTCTTCCTTGAGTGACAACAGTTCAGATCGCGGCGGCTGCCCGCGGATGGTCGAGCCAGTCGGCAACGTGTTGGATCAACCGTTCGGCCACCTGCTCCTTGGGCAGAAGCGGCCAGGGCTCTGCAAAACCGTCGCGACCGATCAGGGTCACGGCATTGGTGTCGCTGCCAAAGCCACTCCCTTGAGCGCTCACGTCGTTGATGGCCATCAGGTCGCACCCTTTGCGCGCCCGCTTCTCCTGGCCGCGTGCCAGTGCTTGTCCGGTTTCGGCGGCAAAACCGACGACGACCCGTTGGCGGCCATCTTTGAGCCGGATGCCGCTCCAGGCCGAAAGCATGGCGAGGATGTCGGGATTGGGGGTCAAGGAGAGGGAGAGATCTGTGGCCTCGGCCCCCTTTTTGATTTTGTCAATATGGCGTGTCTCGGGGCGGTAATCGGCGACCGCAGCGCTCAAGATGGCCGCATCGCACAAAGGTTGACCGCAGCGGTTGCGCAACCAGACCGAGAGCACGGCATTGAGCATGTCACACGCCGATTCGACCGGGTGGTGCGTCACCCCGGCGATGGGAGCCAGTGCCACCGGGCCGTGGACCAGATCGACCCGGGCACCGGCAAAAAAGGCCGCCTGCGCGATCGCCCACCCCATCTTGCCCGAGGAGTGGTTGGAGAGATAGCGTACCGGATCGAGCTCCTCGCGGGTCGGGCCAGCGGTGATGAGAACCCATCGACCGGCCAGGATCTTCGGGGTGAGGAGGCGCTGTGCGGCATCGAGAATGGTTGCGGGTTCGGCCATGCGACCCACACCCTCTTCGCCGCAGGCCATGGCCCCGGGTTCCGGTCCCACGAAATGGATGCCATCCTCGGTCAAAGTGCGCGCGTTGCGGCGTGTTGCCGGATGGTCCCACATGGCTGGATTCATCGCCGGGGCGACCAGTACCGGACCGCGACGCGCCAACAGCAGGGCGGTCAACAGGTCATCGGCCTGCCCCTGGGCCATGCGGGCCAACAGATTGGCCGTGGCCGGTGCCACGATCACCAGATCCGCCTCGCGCGCCAGACGGATGTGATCCATGCCATCGGGCTCTGAGGGTGCGAAAAGTTCGCTTTGTGCCGGCATGCCGCTTAAGGCTTGCAGCGTCAACGGCGTGACGAAACGCAGCGCATCGGGGGTTGCAACCGGGGTGACCGAGGCTCCAGCCTCGCGCAGCCGGCGGATCAACTCCAGGCTTTTGTAGGCCGCGATGCCACCGCTTAAGGCCACGACAATCCGTTTGCCACTCCAGAAATTCAAAGGAATCCCTCCCTCTTGATGGAAATCAAGAAAAAATTATCCAATTTTTGTATGTGCAAGTCAAACCCTTTTTTACGGATCCATGCTGGTCAACAACATTCTCCGCGCGATGCGGCGCATGAGAACTGGCAAACAGGCGCGATTTTTGGCATTGTGTCGATTCTTCAAGTTTCGTTTTCATGGATGGTCATTCGGGAGAGGCGACATGGGCAGTGGTGATGGCATGAGCTGGTTGGTGTTGGTCGGTGGCGGATTGCTGTTGCTGTTGGGCGTGATCAAGATCATGGCCAACAGCGCGCGCCTGTTGATCTGGCTGCTGGTGCTGCTGGCAGGGCTTGCCGGGCTGACACAGGGGCTTAAATCGCATCCCGAGGTGATTGATCGGGTCGGTCTGCCTGCAGCGTGGTCCGACAAGATTCGCGATTTCGTCCAACAACGCTGACCCCGCCCCCCTCCGTTATTGTAACGTATCTATTGGGCCTGACATCCTACCGTCATGCCCGCGAAAGCGGGCATCCAGAATAATGGGCACTGCTGGCCATAAATTGGCCCTTCTGCTAAGCTCCATTACCCATTTCATTCACGCCACCTCTTGCAAGCCGAACTCTGGATTCCCGCTTTTGCGGGAATGACAGGCATTGGCCGTGCCTCTTGGCCCCGCATTGCAATCCCGCTTTCCTTTAAGTCCGTCTTTCTTGCCTTCATGCGCATTCATAAAGAGTAACGGCGTTGGCTGTGACGTTCGATTCTCGTCGTTCGTTCCTTTCCGCCTTGTTCCTTGAAATCGGTTGCCAACGGGTATGACAACCGGTCGTTGAACCGCCAGGACGTGAGCGGGCAGGGGGGGGCTGCGCCAACCGACCGCAAAAAACTTCTCAAGTCGCACTTCGTCCATCCGATAATTTGATTAAGGGTGATTTTGACCATTGTCAATCTGGCAAGAGTCGATGGTCGAAACCTCCCTGACAGGCGATCCCCGGCGATGATTGGAAAAAGTATTCAAGTCGCGGGTCACCCGAAACGATAAAAGGATCAAGTGGAATTTTAATCGAGTGTCCAGGCCGATCCTGGCACGGATGCCGGACGGCCCGGCGCTCGATGCGGATGACGAGCGATGACCGGACGGTGATGGCAAAGAGATGATCGCTGGACAAAAAGCTGGACCAAAATGAGTTTCAAGGGTGGGGGTTAGGCCCGAGAACGATAACCCACAAGGTATTCCTTAGGAAGGATCAACAATTGCTCGGCTGAACCCATCACCCGAGAACCATCATCAAAGATGAAATGAGGAGGATTCGACAATGGCTCTCACCATCAATGGCAGTATTGCATCCATCAACGCGCAGCGGCAGTTGACCAAGAACACCAATGCCCTGACGACCACGTTCCAACGTCTTTCGTCCGGTCTGCGGATCAACAGTGCCAAGGATGACGCCGCAGGTCTGGCGATCGTCTCCCGCATGACCGCGCAGATTCGTGGCATGAATATGGCGAGTCGCAATGCCAACGATGGCATCTCCCTGGTACAGGTGGCCGAAGGCGCTCTGAGCGAGACCACTTCCGCGCTTCAGAGGATGCGTGAATTGGCTGTTCAGGCGGCCAACCCGACCTACAGCACCCAGGATCGCTCCTCACTGCAGACCGAGTTGGCTCAGTTGCAGTCCGAAGTCGACCGTATCGCCCGCGCCACCCAGTTCAACGGCAAGCCCTTGTTTGGCGGGAGTACCAATGGTGTGGACCTCCCGGCGACCGGCAATTTCAAGGGATCCTTCCAGGTGGGTGCGGTTGCGGGTCAAACCGTCTATCTCTCCATTCAGCGCGCCACACTCTCTACGTTGGGGTTGAGCACCGCCACCACCGCGAACTTCGGCATCTCTACCGCGGCCAAGGCGCAATCGACCCTCACGGTTCTCGACACGGCCCTCAATTCGGTTTCGACCATTCGTGCGAATCTGGGCGCCATGCAGAGTCGCTTCGAGAGTATCATCGCCAATCTGGCCAATGTGGTCGAGAATACCGATGCAGCCCGTTCGCGCATCCAGGATGCCGACATCGCGCTCGAAACCTCCAACCTCACCAAGAACACCATCCTGCAACAGGCGGGTGTGGCGATTCTGGCGCAGGCCAATCAACAACCTTCCATTGCTTTGGCGCTGCTCACCGGACGCTGAAGTATTGAAAGCCTCCTGATTGAGTTGGCCGATTTTTTCTCTTCGTCCGGGCTGTTGCCCGTGACGAAGGGAGGGAAGCGCGCTGCAAGCGACAGTGTAAACCGCACCCGGCTTGGAATGTGTAGTTGTAACTGGTGAAAAAAAAGAGAGGGTCTGGGAGATTCCTCTCCCAGGGTTTTGCTTTTGACTTTAGCGCGCTCTTATAAGAAGCATTTTTCGCGTTTTTGGCGAAAAATGCCCCACGCGCCGCCTTCGCGAGTATCGTTTCCGTTTTTTGGAAACACTCCATCGTGCATGCGGCCTTGCAGAAAATGACGCATCCCGAAACAGGTGCGGTTTGGCAAGGACGTAAAGCGTCAGGCCAAACCGGCCTGACGGATGATCTCCAGCATCGCCCCCTGCACGACATCGTGACCGGCCACCACGTTGCCGGATGCCAGAAAATTCTCCTCACCGGCAAAATCGCTGATCATCCCTCCGGCCTCGCGTACCAGGAGCGCTCCGGCGGCGATATCCCAGGGCGCCAGTCCCATTTCCCAGAATCCGTCATATCTTCCCGCAGCCACATAGGCCAGATCCAGCGCAGCCGATCCCAGGCGTCGCTGATCCGCGACCAGAGGGAAGAATCCCTCGAACGCTTTCATGTAGCCCGGCAGCCGTTCCAGACGGCGATGCGGAAAACCGGTGGCCAGCAACGCCCCTTCCAGGGTGCGTCGGTTGGTGACCCGGATGCGCCGATCGTTCAAATAGGCACCGCGTCCCCGTTCGGCCACAAAGGTCTCATCCCGCATCGGATCGTGTACGACCCCGGAGATCAATTTCCCCTCCTCGACCAGGGCGATCGAAATGGCGAAGTGGGGGAGTCCGTGAGCGAAGTTGAGCGTGCCGTCGATCGGATCGATGATCCAGCAGGGGCGATCCGTCGGGATTTTGCCGCCCTGCTCTTCGGCGAGAATGCCATATTTCGGATAGGCCTTTTTCAGTTGGTGGACGATCTCCTCTTCCACGGCCAAGTCTGCGGCAGTCACCGGGTCGTTTTTGCCCTTCTCCTTGATTTCCAGTTCGTGACGGCGGTCGAACCACTCCCGCGCCATTCTGCCCGCTTTGTGGGCGGTGCGCAGGGCGATGTTCATCGGGGGTGAATGCGGCATGGTGGGCTCCTTGGGTAGAAACTTTTGAGATCAAACAGGTGATACAGGGGTCTGCATCCTTCGCAAATCATTCATAAGTGACGATAACACGATCCACCCGGCAAAGTCACCCGCTTGGGAAACATTTGCCGCCCGATTCCGTCAGCCGACAGGATGGTTTTGCCTGGCGGGTGCGCGACTTGAAAGTTATGGAAATGGCGATAATGGTTTGACTCACGATAGTAAATTATCAATTAAAACAAACCAATGGACGATAGATTGCGAGAATGCGCGCGACGTTGACAAAGCACATTTTGGTATTGGCACACCGCATGCAAGATAACAGGGCAACGGTCGATGGACCGATGCCGAATTGCTGCGGCCATCTTTTCATGTCATTGGGGAGCTTTTGGAATCATGTCTCTCGGCAGCCTGTTGAATGTATCCAAACTGGGAATCTTTGCGTCCCAGGGGGCATTGCAAACGATTTCGCACAACATCAGCAACGCCAACACCACCGGTTACACCCGGCAGTCGGTGGAGCTGGAGTCGATGCCCGGCAACTCGGCCAACTACGGTGGCAACGGCGTGCGCATCGCAGAAGTGCGTCAGCAGGTGGATGCACTGGTGGATCGGCGTTTGCAACTGGGTACTGGCGAGTTGGGACGTTTGGAGACACGCGACAAGTATACCAAGCTGATCGAGGATGTCTTCAACGACATGGACGGCAACGGTCTCTCCCAGGGACTCGAAGGATTTTTCGATGCCGCCGATACCCTGTCGGACAATCCGGCCAATGCCGTTGCGCGCTACCAGTTGGTGGCCAAGGCCGATGCTGTTTCCAAAGATTTCAACAAGATGTCCGAGGCGTTGGGGGAATCGGCCCTGCCGCTCGATCGGGAGATCAGCGTGGTGTTGGATGATATCAACACCCGTTTGAAGGCGATTCAGGAGATCAACAACACCATCGTGCGCAACGAGGCGAGCAATCCGGCCCTGGACTTGAAGGACCAGCGCGCCAGGATGCTCCTGGAGTTGGGTGAGATCATCGACATTCGCACCATTCCGATGGACAACGGCGAGGTGCAGGTGATGAGTTCGCGCGGTCAGGAGCTTTTGGCGGATGCGACCTATTCGGCCAAATTCGGACGCCTCACGAACGTCAAAACTGCCACCGGATTCGATGCCATCGGCATCGGCGGACGCGAGATCGGCCAGGACAAGATCCAGAGCGGCAAGCTCGGCGGACTTTTGGAGTTGCGCGATCAGGTGGTGCATGGCGACACCGGCATGCTCTCCAAGCTCGAAAAGCTGGCGGATGAGGTGCGTTGGCAGTTCAATCGCGTCCATTCGCAGTCGGTGGGCAAGAACATGGTGTCGAGCATGACCGGCTTGACCACGCTCGGCAGCAATCTGGATACCGCACTCTCGGCGCTGGTCACCGACAACAAGGCGACAGGATACCAGGGCGCGCCGGTGGATGCCGGTCGGGTGGTGGCCGGACGTCTGGTCTTTGCCACGGGCACGGATGGCGCCCTGACACCGAGCCAGCCGGTGACGATCACCACGGATATGACCTTAAACCAAGTGAAAAATGCCATCGACGCCCTGGATGGGGTCAAGGCCGAGATCACCAGCAGCAATCAATTGAAGATCGCTGCCGAAAACTCCGGCGCCAAGCTTGGCGTGGTGGTGGATGAGAGCGGCATTCTGGCGGCGCTCGGCATCGGTGCTCTGCTCTCCGGCAAGGGAGCCGGGGATATGGAGGTCAATGCCACCTACCTGAACGATCCGGATCTGGTTGGTGTGGGACGGTTGAACATCAAGGCCACCGATGCCCAGGGTGTTCCCACGGCGGTCACACACGACGATGCCAACAGCCAGGGTGCTTTGGCGCTCGGCAATCTGCGTTCTGCGAAGGTTGCGCTGTTCGGCAATGTCTCCTCGTTGACCGGTCACTACGCCACCATGGTCGGTGAGTTGGGATCGATCATCAATCAGGATATCGAGTCTCTGACCGCCCAGCAGGCAGCCCAGACATTCCTGAGCAATACGCGTGAATCGCTCTCCGGGGTCTCCCTGGAGGAGGAGTTGACCGATCTGATCCGGTTTCAACGGGCCTTCCAGGCTTCGAGCAAAATGGTCAGCGTGGCGGATGACTTGATGCAGACCATCGTTCAAATGGTCGGCTAAAAACAGGTAAGAAGGAGTTTCTTTTCATGATGCGCGTGACCAACAATCTGCTGTTTTCAACCGGCACCGCGGCCATGCAGAGCCAACAGCAGGAGATGCTGAAGGTTCAGGAGCAGGGCAACGGCTATCGGACCAATCGGCCTTCGGATGATCCGACCGGGGTCTATCGGCACATGATCTTCTCCTCGGACCTCTCCGGGGTGCAGAGCCTGAAAAAGACCACCCAGTCGGCTGCCGAACGGTTGACTCTGGCCGACAGCCACATGAGTCAGATTCATGACGCTCTGCTTGAGGCCCAGGATATGGTGTTGCAGATGGGCGAGAGCATGCTTGACGGCTCGCCGACCATCCTCAAGGCGGCAGCCGAGAAGCCGCTCTCCTGGTATCAGGATATGATCGGCAGCGCCAACACCGAACTCGACGAAGTGCCGATCTTCGGCGGGGGCAAGAGCCAGGCCCCCTTTGGTTCCACCAATCTCACCGCCACAGCGGTGCAGGTGCAACGCAAGGGTTCCACCGCGCTCTCTACGGCGGGTGCGGGTTTCGTCGGCTCGGTGACTGCGGGACAGACCCCAGGTCAGGTGCCGATGAGCGTCAAGGTTACCTATGTGGCGGCCAGCAATCAGTATCAGGCCAACGTCAACGGCACCGAGGTGTTCACCACCCCGACCTCACTGGATGCCAATGGGCAGCTGGATTTGGGCAATGGTGTCAAATTCACGGTGACCGGTCAGCCGCAAACCGGGGATGTCTATTACTTTGAGGTGGTGCCGAAATATCAGGGTGGCAGCGAGGATCGTCCGATTCGCGTGCACTCTTCTTCGACCTTGAAGGGGAATGTTACGGCCAGTGAACTCTTTGAAGGAACTGGAGATTATGCGCGCGGGGTCAATGTGCTCGGTGCCATGGCCGCCCTGCGCGGTGCACTTTTACGCGCAGATACGAAAGAAGTGGCACTGCAATTGAATCGGATTCAGGAAGCGCGTGCTCAGGTATCCGATTTGCAAGGGGTGACCGGCATCCGCAACACCCAGGTGCAGGCCGTGACCACCACCTTGGAGTCGGATGAGAGTTCTCTGACCAAGTTGCGCGCGGATAATGTCGAAGCCGATCTGTTCTCGGTGATGTCGAATCTGGAACAGTCCTCGCAAGCTTTGCAGGTTCTGACCGCGACGCAAAGACAGGTCATGAATACCTCTTTAATTGATTTTATTCGGTAAGAATTAAGGGAGTGGAGGCACGAGCAATGGAAATTCACGGAACCCGGTTCGGCGTGTTGGAGTTTAAAGAAGAAGAGGTGATCATCCTGAACGAGGGATTGCTTGGTTTCCCGTTGAGCAGGCGGTTTCTTCTCTTCCCTTATGGACAGGACTCGTCGTTTTTCTGGCTGCAATCGGTGGATGAGTCGGAGATCGCCTTTATCGTCATCAATCCGTTCGACTTTTTCGGCGAGATGGAGTTCGTGATCCAGGATGCCGATGCCGAGGCGATCGGTTGTCCGACCAGCGAAGAGGTGGAGATCTTCTCGCTGGTGACGATCCCGGAGGGAAGACCCGAGGATATGCGTACCAATCTGGCTGGCCCGGTGGTGGTGAACACCGTGAATCGTCTGGGCCGGCAGATTCTGATCAAAGAGTATTCGCCCAGGCAGCCGCTGATCCCGCAGGATCTGCGCCAGACCTATATCCAGGAGCGCGAGGCCGAGCAGCGCCGTCAAGGTCGTCAGGAGGCGCGGCGTCGTTTCCGGCGCGAGAAAATGGTCCCGCAACGGATGGCCGCCGCTGGCTGACCGAAACGTCATAAGAACCCGACGCATAGAACTATTGTCAAGGAACCCGAACCATGCCGCTTTATATCAATACCAACGTTGCCTCGTTGACCACGCAACGGAGTCTTTTGCACTCTGGCGGAGATCTGAACAAGGTTTTCGCCCGTCTCTCCACGGGATTGCGCATCAATACCGCCGGTGACGACGCAGCGGGTCTGGCTATCTCCAACCGCATGACCTCGCAGATTCGCGGTTTGACGCAGGCGGTGCGCAACGCCAACGATGGTATTTCGGTCTCGCAGGTGGCGGAAGGGGCTCTGGCCGAGCACTCCAACATGCTGCAACGCATGAGCGAGTTGGCGGTGCAGGCGGCCAATGCCACCAACAGCGATGCGGATCGGGTCAGTTTGCAACAGGAGATCAATCAACTGTTGGGCGAGATGGATCGGGTGGCCCAAGAGACCGAGTTCAACAACTGGCCGATGCTCAATGGCAAGACCCAGCCGCTGGTCTTCCAGGTGGGGGCCCGGGCCGATCAGACCGTCACCGTGAATCTGGCCGATGCACGCGCCAACACGCTGTTGGCCTTGTCGCAGCTCTCCAATCCCAATGCGCCGGAAAGCGTCTTGAATGCCAAGGTCAAGGGCATGGCGATTGATGCGCCCAAGGAGCCCAAGCCGGGCAGCAAACTGTTCAGCTCTGCGCTGGCGGTGGGCATCAACGCCCTGGCCAATGCGGATGACTCCAAGCCGGCGCCTTGGGCGATCGTGCCCAACGATGCCGAGGACAGCATGATCAAGGCGTTCGGCTTTGAGAGCAAGGCGACGGATCTGAAAGCCAAGATCGCGGCTGCCGATCCCAACGATGATGAGATCACCGCAGCCAACAAGATCATTGCCGATAGCCCGCAGTATTCGGATGCCTCTGGTCTGGGTACCGCGAAATTGAGCACGATCATCGCCGCCCATCGCAAGGTGGCCACGCTGGAGGATGCCGGGACCACTTTCGGTCAGAATCTGACCACCGCCATGACCGATGCGACCGCCGCGTCGGCGAACTATTCGGCGGCCAGCGCGACAACGGCTTCGACCTCCGCCGCTGCCCTGAACGACACCAAATATTCGGTGGCGTTGGCCATGGGTACGGCGCCGGATATCAGCATGGTGATCGAGAAGGGGGTTGAAAAGAGCGGTGTCAAGGATGTGCCGGTGGGCAACATCAAGGCGGTGGTCGATGCCTTCCGTCAGGCGATCAGCCTGGGCGCGGATATTGAAACTGCGGCTGCCAAGGCGCGCGAGGCCGATGCCGGCACCAACGGCAAGAAAGATCTGGGCGTGGATATCGCCAAGATCATCGCCGCCGGTGGTGTGGCCGCTGCCAAGACCAATGGCACGGTCGCCGATGCCATGACGGCTGGCGTGAATTTGGCCAAGGTGATCGATGTGCGTAATGCCGCCGTCACCTTCGCTTCGACCAACCACAAGCCGTTGACCAACGAGAAGTTGGTGGTGCCGGAGTGGTTGATCGATACCACGGGCAAGAACCAGTTCCCGCCCGTGCCGCTGGTGGACATCACCGGCGCCTCGGTGCCGACCGATCCGACCATGCCGTTCGACCCGCCGACCACGGATGCGACCAATCCGCCGCTGAACGGCGCCAAGGCCGCCGGGCAGATGCTGGCGATCATCGCCGGGGCGATCGATCGGGTCTCCTCGACCCGTGCCGAGCTCGGCGCGATCCAGAATCGTTTCGAGGCCAACATCGCCAATCTGTCGAACGTGGTGGAGAATGTCTCCGCAGCCCGTTCGCGCATCCTGGATGCCGATGTCGCTGCCGAGACCGCCAATCTGACCAAGTTGTCGATCATGCAGCAAGCGGCCACCGCCATTCTGGCCCAGGCCAATCAACAGCCGCAGTTGGCTTTGCAGCTCCTCAAGTAGTGGCGCAACCAGGCTGATTTGACGGGCTATACCAATGCCTGTCATTCCCGCGAAAGCGGGAATCCAGAGTTTGGCTTGCAAAAGTATAGAGCGAATGAAATGGGTGGTGGAGCTTAGCAGAAGGGCAAATTTCAGTGCCCATTACCCTGGATGCCTGCTTTCGCGGGCATGACGGTAGGATGTCAAATCAGCTCTGTCGGTCCAGTAGTTCCTTTCCGACACCCCGCCCGGTGAATATTTTTCCGGCTGGGCGGGGTGTCAAAACTCCCAGAATGCATAGCAATGATCCGGTGATTTCTTGCATGGAATCCCCCGGTGTGCGCGGTTCAAGGTGCATCCGAACCGCGTTTGTAAACGGTTGCATTTGTTTTGACGGCCATTCATGGCCGCTTCCTTGCTGAATGGCCTGTCGCTTTTCAGGTGTCGGAAATCAGATGCATACCCAGGTGGTTATGATGGAATTTTTTTGACGAATTTGCGTCGTGAGCGCCGAGCGTGTGGGCAATAATTTCCCCCTGGGGCCATTGGAGGTCCAAAAAAGGGGGGTTGGATGCGATAAGAAAGTTGGCATAAAAGCTGCTTTAATCTACTCAGTCTGGATAACAGGCCGTTCGATCGGCAAAAATGACCGGTCGCAAGGATGCGTGAATCTGGGCGGCGGTTATACCCAATCATCGGGAAGCTTTTGGTGGCCAGGTAAGGAGATCGTGTAATGGAAGTCCACGGGACGCGGTTCGGAACCCTGAAATACAAGCCGGATGAGATGATCTTTCTCGATCAAGGCATGATGGGGTTTCCCAACAGCAAACACTTTCTGATGTTTCCCTATTCGGACGATTCGTCCTTTTTCTGGCTGCAATCCGTGGATGAACCGGAGGTTGCGTTCATCGTGATCAATCCGTTCGACTTTTTTGCTGACCTGGAATTTTTGGTCGAGGACGAGGATATCTCGGCCATCGGTCTGGAAAAGGGCGAGGATTTGGAGGTGTTCACTCTGCTGACCATTCCGGACAATCGGCCTGAGGAGATGCGTACCAATCTGGCCGGACCGGTGGTGGTGAACGTGAGCAATCGTCAGGGCCGTCAGGTGGTGATCAAAGAGTATTCGGCGCGTCAGCCGTTGATCCCCTTTGAAATGCGCGGCGCCTACCGGGAACAGACCAGGAAGAAGAAACCCGTTAAACAAATGGTTGCGGTTTCCTGACCGACACTTTAATGCAGAAGAAGGATTCAAGCCATGCCACTTTTTATCAATACCAATGTCGCCTCCCTCACTGCCCAGCGGAATCTCGAGCGCTCAACCGGTGCTCTGGGCCAAACCTTCGCGCGCCTCTCCTCGGGCCTGCGGATCAATTCGGCCAAGGATGACGCTGCCGGTCTGGCGATTTCCAATCGCATGACCTCGCAGATTCGCGGCTTGAACCAGGCGATTCGCAATGCCAATGACGGCATTTCTTTGTCGCAGGTGGCCGAAGGGGCGTTGCTTGAGACCGGCAACTCGTTGCAGCGCATCCGTGAGCTGGCGGTCCAGGCGGCCAATGGCACCAATACCCCGGCGGATCGTGCGGATCTGCAAAAAGAGGTCTCGCAACTGCTCTCCGAGATCCAGCGCGTTGCGGATCAGGTGCAGTTCAACAACACCAAGATCCTTGATGGTACCTATAATTCGGGTCAGCAATTCCAGATTGGCGCCAACGCCAATCAGACCATCACGGTGTCGATCAAGGCGGCCACCTTCGCGGCCCTGTTCGGTGCTGCCGCCTCCGTGAACATCGGGACCGTCTCCGGTGCCAACAGCGCCCTGGTGCAGGTGACCAATGCCTTGGACAGCGTTTCGGGCATCCGGGCCAATCTGGGTGCGATCCAGAACCGCTTCGAGGCGGTGATCGCCAACCTCTCCAATGTGGTGGAGAACATGTCGGCGGCCCGGTCGCGCATCATGGATGCCGACATTGCCAACGAAACCGCCACTTTGACGCGCAATGCCATCTTGCAGCAGGCTGGTACCGCCGTTCTGGCGCAGGCCAATCAGCAGCCGCAACTGGCCTTGCAGCTGCTCGGCAAGTAATCCGACCAGGCGTCGGCCAGCCATCGGCTCAGGCCGGGTTGATGGGGCGGGTGGGCGACGAATCGGGTTCGGATGGCCTCAAGGTTTGTGTCATGCCCGCGCAATCGGGCATCGGATGCGGTCGTCGGGACCCTTTGGGACTCCCGCGTTCGCAGGCGTGATGATCCGCCTTGTCGGACCACGAGTTTTTGTTGCGGTTTGTCGACAATCTGTTACGATTTTTAACGCAAGAAACAGCCCCTTCCATCCGATAATCAAGTTATTCGATGGAGCGGTTTTCGAGCGCGAGGTGAGTGATGAGAGCACCGGAGAACGTCGGGGAGGAGATCGTCAGCCTGTCCAAGGACGAATGCCTCTTCCTGGATGAACCGGATGACCAGGCAGAGGAGACCCTTTTCCTGGAATCCCTGGTGGCAGAAGCCAATCGCCTGTTGGAAGGATTGCAGGCCGTGCGGTGTCGGGTGATCGAGAATCGTTCGGGAGATCCTGAGATTCGCGTGAGTCTCAAGGATTCCCGGCATCCGTTGGGTGCGATTTCGGATGACCGGATTCAACTTCTGGCCAACAAGGTCCGCGCCGTGCGCGAAGGTTTGCTGGGGCGGGTCTGAACCAAGGGCGATTGCGAGAGACAGGGCGAGGAGATAAACAATGGCGGGCAGCTTCAGCATCACCGGTTTGGCCAGTGGATTGCCCTCGGACATCGTCGATCAGCTGGTCAATGCGCAAAAGACCCGCTTGAAGACAATGGAGCGGGACAAGACCTTCTTCACCAACCAGCAGACCGCGGTTGGCGAGCTTGAGACCAAAATGCTCGCCCTGGAGACCAAAGCCAAGGAGCTGCAATCCACCTCCTCCTGGGCACCACACACCGTCTCCTCCACGGATGAGGATCGCGTCACCGCGACCGCTGACAGCAGCGCGCAGGCGGCGATCCATTCGATCACTGTCGGGCAGCTGGCCACCTACAACACCTTGGCCATGGATGCCTTGTCGGGTTTTGCCAGCAGCAGTACCACCTTGGGCGGTGGCGCGACCTTCGATTTCAACTACAATGGCGTGGACTACGGAACGTCCCAGAATACCGCCAATTTCGATCCCGCCACCCTGGCGAACATGACACTTGATGAGCTCGCCTCGGCCATCAACGGCATTGACTATGGCAGTGATGCCGGCGTGAGCGCCAGCGTGCTCAACGATGGCTCCAAGTATCGTCTGGTGCTGACCGCCAAGGATAGCGGAACCTTTGATGACTCCGGGACATATCGGGATCGCATCCGCAACATCACCACGAGCGCGGGTTACGGCTTCACCCAAACCGTCCCCTCCAAGGATGCCTATCTCAACATCGACGGCATCGATGTGGTCAGCTCGTCGAATCAGGTCACCAGCGCCCTGAGTGGCGTCACTTTGAATCTCAAGTCGGTCACCACGAATAGCGCCGTAGTGGATGCCAACAATGACGGCAGGCCAGAAGGTTTTACGGCTCCCGGTTCGTCGGTCAATGTCACCATCCAGAACGATACCACCGCCTTGAAAACGGTGTTGACCGGATTCGTGGACTCCTACAACGCGGTGGTCGACTACGTCACTCAGCACAAGGCCGACACCCTCTCCGGGGATACGATCTCGCGCAGCGTGCTCTCGCAGATGCGCAGCGTGCTCAATACCCAGACCGAGAACTCCCTGGGCCCGCTCAGCCCCTATTCGACGCTTGCGGAGCTGGGGTTGCGCACCGATCAGAAGACCGGGCGGATCAGCTTTGACACCTCCTCGCTGGATAATGCTCTGGCTGCTGACTTCAACAGCGTGACCCGGATGTTCACCTCGGCTCACACCTCGGCTGCGGATACCTTCAAAGAAGGGATCGCCCATCGGATGGCCGATCTGATCAGTTCGCTGACCTCGAGCAGCGGAGGTTCGATCAGCGGTCGCAAGGATGGCTTGAAAGCGCGCCTCACCCGGTTGGACAAGAGCATCGAGCAGGAGAACACCCGTCTGGAAAAGGTGCGTGAGACCCTGACCAAGAAGTTCTCCAACTTGGAGCAGATGATCAGCAAGATGAACAGTTCGAGCACCTCCCTGCTCAGTTCGATTTCAAAACTGAGTGGCAGCAGTAATTGATTCGGCTGTCAAACCGCACCCAGCTTGGAATGTGTAGTTTTTACTGGTGAAAAAAAAAGAGAGGGTCTGGGAGATGCATCTCCCAGGATTTTGCTTTTGACTTTAGCGCGCCCTTCGCGGGAGTTGTTTTTTGCTTTTTGGAAACGACTCCCGCCTCCTGCACACAAGCTTTGCGAAACACGACGCATGCCAAAATGGGTGCGGTTTGAGGCATCAATAGACGACAACCTCGCGGAACGCGGAGAGTCATGCAGTGGAAATCCAATACCAGATGAGTACGAATCCAGCCGTTCATCCCTCCGTGGCGAATCTCGACGGACTCTCCCAACTGGATGTGCTGATTCAGCTCTACGAAGGCGCCATCGAGTTTCTGGAACAGGCCGCCCGGGCTTGCGAGGAGGGTCGCGTGGCTGAATTCAAGCACTGGATGCAGCGAGGTCGTCGCATCATTGAGGAGTTCCAACGGACGTTGGATTTCTCGAAAGGTGGACAGGTGCCGGCGCAACTGAACGATCTGTACGGCTTCATGCTTGACAGTCTGACACAGGCAGGCTTGACCCACGAGGTCGATTTCATTCATCGTGTGGTTGAGCAGTTGCGTGTCCTGCTGGATGGCTGGCGTGGATTGAAGACGCCTCAGGCCACGGTTTCCACGGAACATTGAGAGTGAAGAGACGCCATGTCGTATGGCCTGCGCAGTTATAAGAGTTCCCGAGCCAATACCGCTTCGCGGGAAGATTTGCTCATTCTGTTGTATGAAGGGGCGATTCGTTTCCTGGAGCGCTCGATCGACGAGCTGAAAAGCGATCGCTTGAGCGATCACAAGATGAGCTTGCGTCGCGGTATTGCCATCATCGCCGAGTTGCAGAACACCCTGAATTTTGAAAAGGGGGGTGAATTGGCCACTCAGCTATTCGATCTGTACGCCTACATGCTCGATCGGTTGACGCATGCCAATTTGCGGCGTGATCCTGAGGCGATACGCGAGGTGATCCGCCATCTGAACACCCTGCTCGAAGGGTGGCGAGATGCCGTGCATCAGGTCAAAACCGAAGCAATACCGGCCCTACCTCCCTTGGAAGAGGCACCCCAACGTCGACTCGAAGGTCTGGCGTGAGCAGCCGTTCCACGGGGACACTCTCCGAGTTGCTGCTGCGGCTCAATGATCTGCTGGATCGACTCTCCGCTCCGGAGAGCCTGGACGCGGACGATCTGTCCGAGATGATGCGCGTTTGGGATCGGGACATGGGAGAGCTTGAAGTTCTCACCGCCCGTTTTCCGGATGGGGTTACCCCCGGAGATGGGACGCGCGAACGGTTGGTACGGTTCGTCAAGCGTATTGCCGAGGTGCAACCGCTGCTGCTGCATCATAAATCCGAGGTGGCTGATCAGCTTTTCTCCGAGAACCGGCGCGTGCAGGCATTGCGGCGTGGTTACGGTGCTGAAGTGGGTGGCACCACGCTGTTCCATCACAAAGCCTGAATTCCGGCAATTTTCTTTAAGATTCTCTCCCTGACATGGATGAACGCCCATGGCTGTGTTCGGTTCGTCGTCACAACCGTTACCGGTGATTTTGTTGACCGATTTTGGCGTGGTCGATCCCTTTGTCGGACAGGTGAAGGGTGTGTTGATGCGCCTGTTCCCGAAGGTGACGGTGATCGATCTGTGTCACGATATCTCCCCCTTCGCGATCAAGAGCGGAGCCTGGATGCTGGAGAGCTGTCTGCCGCACATGCCGTCTCCTGCGATCTGGCTTTGTATCGTCGATCCGGGGGTGGGCAGCGGACGGCGTGGTCTGGTGGTACAATCGCAGGGATCCTATTTTATCGGGCCGGATAACGGTCTGTTGACACCGGTGCTCAATCGTCCGGATGCACGCATCCTCTCTTTGGATGGCTTGGGACATGAAGAGTCGGTCAGCCCCACCTTTCATGGTCGAGACCTCTTCGCCCCTGCAGCTGTTCATCTGCTACACAATCGTTCACTCTCCGATCTGGGCACCCCACTGATCAATCCCCCTGTGGTGCTGCCCGATCCGGGATGGCGTAAGTTGGGTTACGGTGTTTGGCGCACCGAGGTGGTTTTTGTTGATCATTATGGTAATCTGGTCAGCGCATTGCCCGGCGAGGAGTTGCGCAAACGACCGGTGAAGGGGTGGCTGGAGGGGAGTGCGTGCGGTTCGCTGGTGACCACCTTTGCCAGCGTGCCGGTCGGCGAGGTTGCACTGGTGGTGGGTGGTTTCGGCACGGTCGAGGTGGTCATCAATCAGGGTAGCGCCGCCAGACGGTTTGGTCAGGCTTTAGGTGCTGAGCTGATGATTCGCTTGGATGAGAGCGAAGGGTGAGAGTGCATCAGACCGATAACGGGGGGAAGGCACTGCTGTCAACGAACGTCGCCGGACACAAAAAAAGCCCATAAAGGTTTAGGCTTAATTCGGATTCCGGGTAGTGTTTTACGTTAACCTAACCGCAACCAGCTTGGAATGTGTAGTTTTTATTAGTGAAAAAAAGATAGGGTCTGGGAGATTCATCTCCCAGGGTTTTGACTTTGACTTTGACTTTAGCGCGCTCTTCAAAAGAAGCATTTTTCGCGCGAACATGGCCCAAGAACAAAGCCGCGTGACTAAAGGCTTTAAGGGTTGGTGACTGGCGTGCCAGACCATCGCAATCAGTCAAATCAGCTTGGTTGATCCGCCAGGTTAACGTAAGGCACCACTTGAATTTGCAGTGCCACTTGCCAAAAAATCACCTCTCAACATATTGATATTTAAATTGATTTTTTGTAGTATGTCAGGCTTGGGTTGAACTTGGGTTGGAAGATAAACATAAAAAAGCCAGCATTTTTGGTGGGCGGAACAGGGTTCGAACCCGTGACCCTCGGCTTGTAAGGCCGATGCTCTCCCGGCTGAGCTATCCGCCCGCCGTGCGCTTGATGCGTCCACAATGATGGCATGGACGCATCGAGTCTGCCGGTTTGGGAGATTACTTCTTCTTTTTGGTGACCGCCTTTTTGGCATCGGCGGCAGTTGCCGGAGCGGCTGCAGCAGGTTTGGCGGCGGCTGGTTTGGCAGCAGCTGGTTTGGCAGCGGGCGCTGGAGCAGGCTTGGGCGGAGAGACTGCATCCTTCAGACCCTTGCCAGGCTTGAACTTCGGCAGGCGCGCAGCCGGGATGTTGATCTCGGCGCCGGTGCGCGGATTGCGACCCGTGCGAGCGGCCCGTTCCGCCACCATGAAGGAACCAAAACCGACCAGATTGACCTGCTGGCCTCCCTTCAGGGCATTTTGGACGGCATGTACCAAGGCATCAATGGCATCGGATGCTTGAGATTTGGTCAATTTTGCTTCCGCGGCGACGGCATCAACGAGTTCGGATTTGTTCAATGGAAGTTCTCCCCTAGCATGACGTTCCCGATAACCCAGTAACAGTTCACAAATGAACGTTCCTGGTCTTCTTCCGGGGTTACTATACGTTGCGATTCCTCGCTGTCAAGCGATTTTCTTGTACCCTTACTGACATTCTTTGTCCGGGTTGGTGCGCGTGTCAATGCGTGATTGACGGCGTGTCCTCCAAACCCTCCTCATGCGGGAGCAGCAACGACGGATCGGTGGTTTTCAGCGTCAGTTCTGACGTGTCACCCGTCTTGTCGAATGGCTTGAGCTCACCGCGCAGCGCCAGTTTGAGCACCTGATCCATATGGGTGACCGGATGGATCTCCAGATCCTTGAGTATGCTTAAGGAAATCTCTTTCAAATCCTTGACGTTCTCTTCCGGAATGAGGATGTGCTTGATGCCGGCACGATGGGCAGCGAGCAATTTCTCCTTCAAGCCGCCAATGATCAATACCCGACCGCGCAGCGTGATCTCCCCGGTCATGGCCACATCCTTGCGCACCGGTATGCCGTACAACGCGCTCACCAGCGCGGTGCACATGGCGATGCCCGCCGAAGGACCATCCTTGGGCGTGGCCCCTTCCGGCACATGGATGTGGATGTCGCGCTTCTGAAAGAACTCCTCGGACTCCAGACCCCACTCCCGGGCCCGGGAACGGGCGTAAGTGAGCGCTGCCTGCGCCGACTCCTGCATCACGTCGCCAAGTTTGCCGGTGGTGGTGAGTTTCCCCTTGCCCTCGATGTGGATGCTCTCGATGGTCAACAACTCGCCACCCACTTCGGTCCAGGCCAATCCCGTGGCCACGCCGACCAGATCCTCGTCCTCGGCCAAGCCGAAACGGTAGCGTCGCACCCCCAGAAATTTGCCCAGGCTCTTGGATCCGATGGTGATCCGTTCGTTTTTCGGATCGGTCAGGATGGCACGCGCCGACTTGCGGCACAGGCTGGCGATCTCGCGATCCAGGCTGCGCACCCCGGACTCACGTGTGTAATAACGGATGATATCCTGCAAGGCGCCGGGTGAAAGGGTGAACTCACCCTCCTTGAGACCGTGCGCCTCCATCTCCTTGGGAATCAGGTAGCGGGCGGCGATGCGCATCTTCTCCTGCTCGGTGTAGCCGGCCAGGCGGATGATCTCCATGCGATCAAGCAGCGGACGCGGGATGTTCAGGCTGTTGGCCGTGGTGATGAACATCACCTTGGAGAGATCATAATCAACCTCAAGATAGTGATCATTGAAGGCGGCGTTCTGTTCAGGATCGAGCACTTCGAGCAGGGCGGAGGAGGGGTCGCCACGAAAATCCGAGCCAACCTTGTCGATCTCGTCCAAAAGAAAGAGCGGATTGTTGGAACCGGCCTTCTTCATCGACTGGATGATCTTGCCCGGCAGCGAGCCGATGTAGGTGCGCCGGTGACCGCGGATCTCCGCCTCGTCGCGAATGCCGCCTAAAGACATGCGCACATATTCCCGTCCCGAGGCCCGGGCGATCGATTTGGCCAGCGAGGTTTTGCCCACGCCGGGCGGTCCCACCAGACAGAGAATCGGCCCCTTGATCTTCTCCACTTTCAGTTGCACGGCCAGCTGTTCGAGGATCCGCTCTTTGACCTTTTCGAGTCCCCAGTGATCCTCCTCCAGGATCTCCTCGGCGCGGGTGAGGTCGTGTTTCAACTCCGTGGTTTTGTTCCAGGGCAGACTCACCAGCCAATCCACGTAGTTGCGCACCACCGTGGCCTCGGCAGACATCGGCGCCATCTGCTTGAGTTTCTTCAACTCCGATTCGGCCTTCTTGCGCGCCTCCTCGGTCATGCCCACCGAAGCAATCTTTTCGGCCAACTCGTTGATCTCGTCCTTGTCCTCGTCGCGATCCCCCAACTCCTTCTGGATCGCCTTCATCTGTTCATTCAAATAATAATCGCGGTGACTCTTCTCCATCTGCCGCTTGACACGACCGCGCACCCGTTTTTCCACCTGCAGAACGTCGATCTCCTGTTCGAGCGCCAACAACAGCCGCTCCAGACGGGCGCTCACCGTGGGCAGTTCCAGAAGCTCCTGCTTTTCGGTCACCTTCAACGCCACATGGGTGGCGGCGATATCGGCCAGACGACCCGGATCATGCACCCCCTGCAAAGTCTGCATCACCTCCGGAGCAATCTTCTTGTTGAGCTTGGCGTAGTTGTCGAACTGCTCGACCACCGTGCGCATCATCGCCTGGCATTCGGTCGCATCCGACGGCTCATCCTCCAGAAACCGCCCCTCCACCAGATAATAGGGATCCTTCTGGATGTAGCGCTTGATCTGCATGCGTCGACCGCCCTCCACCAGCACCTTGACTGTGCCGTCCGGCAGTTTCAGTACCTGCAGAATACTGCCCACCACGCCGACCGAAAAAATCTCCTCTTGTTCCGGATTGTCGTTGGTGGCCACCTTCTGGGCAACGAGCAGGATCATCCGGCTCTCTTCTCGACCGGTGACCGCATCCAGGGCGCGGATCGATCGCTCCCGACCGACGAACAGTGGCACGATCATGTGTGGAAAAACCACAATATCCCGCAAGGGGAGGGCAGGGATGCGCAACGTTTGCAAACCGTATGGATCCTTCAGATTGGCCATGGGGCAGGGACTCTCTTTTATGGCTTTTAGAGCGAGGTAGCTACGGCAAGTATCCGCCACCCGGTTGGTGACCGGATGGCGGAATGGCATCATCGCATCGTAAAATCGCGACGATTCAAATCAGGGGGTGTCAGGCCTGAGCGGCCAAGGGTGTCTCCTCGTGAATGAGCAGCGGTTCGGTATCATTCTCGATGCACTCCTGATTGATCACCACTTCGGTGATATCGTTCATCGACGGAATGTCGAACATGATCCCCAGCAGCACCGATTCGAGGATGGCGCGCAGACCCCGGGCACCGGTCTTGCGCTTGATCGCCTTGCGGGCCACGGCACGCACCGCCTCATCGGTGAAAGTGAGCTTCACCCCCTCCATGGAGAGCAGTTTGGTGTACTGCTTCAAGAGCGCGTTGCGCGGCTCGCGCATGATCTTGACCAGCGCCTCGCCATCCAGCTCCTCCAGCGTGGCGACCACTGGCAGGCGACCGACGAACTCCGGGATCAGACCGAACTGCAACAGGTCTTCCGGCTCCAACATGGCCAACAGTTCGTTTACCTTGCCATCCGCGTCCTTGCTTTTGACCTGGGCGCCGAAACCGATGCCGTGATGTTTGTTGGAGCGCCGCTCGATGATCTTCTCCAACCCGTTGAAAGCGCCGCCGCAGATGATCAGGATGTTGGTGGTATCGACCTGCAGATACTCCTGTTGCGGATGCTTGCGGCCCCCCTGGGGCGGAACGCTGGCGATGGTCCCCTCGATGATCTTCAACAATGCCTGCTGCACCCCTTCGCCCGACACGTCGCGGGTGATCGAGGGATTTTCCGACTTGCGCGAGATCTTGTCGATTTCGTCGATGAACACAATGCCGCGCTGGGCCTTCTCCACATCGTTGTCCGCAGCCTGGAGCAGGCGCAGGATGATGTTCTCCACATCCTCGCCCACATAACCGGCCTCGGTGAGGGTGGTGGCATCGGTGATGGTGAAGGGGACATCGAGGATGCGCGCCAAAGTCTGGGCCAACAGGGTCTTGCCGCAGCCGGTCGGACCGATCAACAGCACGTTGCTTTTGGCGATTTCGACATCGGCATGCTGGTCGGAGCCGCGACTCTCAAGCCGCTTGTAGTGATTGTAGACCGCCACCGACAGGATCCGCTTGGCTTTCTCCTGACCGACGACGTATTCGTCCAGGATCGACTTGATCTCCTGCGGCACCGGTATCCCGGATCGCTTGCGCAGCGAGTTGCCTTCGGGCTTGTCGTCCTTGATGATGTCGCGGCACAGATCAACGCACTCGTTGCAGATGAACACCGAGGGGCCGGCGATCAGTTTGCGGACCTCGTGCTGGGTCTTGCCGCAAAAGTTGCAGTGTAACAGTGTGCCGGCATCAGAAATTTTTTTGGCCATGGATGTAACTCGTTCCTTGTACCGATTTGCCACGGGCGCCTAAAGGTTTCGTGAGGATCCGGCCCGGCGCCGCCCGGTTGCCATCGCGCGACAATCAAAGAGGTGTTTACGATAAGATATTTTTATTTAAACCGCACCCATTTTGGGATGCGTCGTTTTTCGCAAGACTGCGTGCAAGATGCGGGAGTCGTTGCCAAAAAACAAAAAACGACTCCCGCGAAGGCGGCGCGCGGAGCATTATAAGAGCGCGCTAAAGTCAAAGGCAAAACCCTGGGAGATGAATCTCCCAGACCCTCTCTTTTTTTCCAATAAAAACGACACTTTACAGGCTGGGTGCGGTTTGACAATCAGTTCTCTTCTTCTGCCGGCATGTCGCGTTTATCGATCACCCGGTCGGCCAGACCGTAGGCAACGGCCTCCGGGGCCTCCATGAAGTTGTCGCGATCCATGTCCCGACCGATGCGCCGCACCGGTTGACCGGTATGGTTGGAGAGAATCTGGTTGAGCCGTTCGCGGATCCTCAAGATCTCCTTGGCGTGGATCTGGATGTCCTCGGCCTGACCCTGATAGCCGCCGGAGGGCTGATGGATCATGACACGCGCATTGGGAAGCAGCAGACGTTTCCCTTTGGCGCCCGCGGCCAGCAGCACGGCACCCATACTGGCCGCCTGTCCGATGCAGAGCGTGCTCACATCCGGTCGGATGAACTGCATGGTGTCGTAGATGGCCAGACCCGCCGTTACCAGACCACCGGGGCTGTTGATGTAGAGGTGGATATCCTTGTCCGGGTTTTCCGATTCCAAAAAGAGCAGCTGGGCGACCACCAGGTTGGCCGTGTGATCGTCAACCGGTCCAACCAGAAAGACCACCCGTTCCTTGAGCAATCGGGAGTAGATGTCGTAGGCACGTTCACCGCGATTGGTGGATTCGACCACCATGGGCACCAGATTCATGGCAAACTTTCAACTCCTTGGAATCCATCCAGTCAACTCATCCGGTTGATCCCGCCATCATCAAAACTTGCAGGATGGGGGAGAACCCCCTCACCCGTGGAACTCAAAAAGCAAAAGTTCCACAGGTAAAGAACGGTGATGGCGGATCGACTGGTTGTCTATATAGGTCTGCAGACGATTCGCTCAGGCGTTCTCGGCCAAAAGCGCGTCGAGCGCAACGTTCTCCTCGGTGATCACGCCGTGGTTCAAAATCCACTCGTTGACCATCTCTTCGAGCACGGCACCGCGGATGCCGTCCATGCGACTCTCCTCCGAACGGGCCCACTGCCGGAACTCATTCGCCTGGTTGCCATAGGCTGCCGCGAGTTTGTCGATCCGCGCATGCACACGCCCATCGTCGACTTCCATCCCCTCCTTCTTGGCCACCGCGCCGAGCACCAGTCCCAAACGGACCCGTCTTTGGGCCGGATCCTTGAACTCATTGGCTAAAATCTCGTCGGAGAGACCGAATTGATCCGGGTTCATCCCCCGCGCCAGGGTATCCTCCTTGAACTGCTCGAGCATGGCCTTGACTTCACGATCCACCATTTTGCTCGGCAACTCGAACGGATTGCCAGCCACCAGACCGTCATGAATCTGCCGTTGCAACTGTTTCTCCGCAGCACTGGCCGCACGACGGGTCAGATCGTCGCGAACCCGTGTCTTCAGGGCCTCCACCCCCCCTTCCTTGATCCGCTCGGCAACCGCCAAGGCGTCATCCACCTCGGGCAGGATCCGTGCACGCACCTCGGTGAGTGAGCAGTTGAACACCGCCGGTTTGCCGGCCAGATTCGGTGCGCCATAGCCCTCCGGGAAGGTGACGTTGATCGCCCGCTCCTCGCCGACCGTCATGCCGATCAACTGTTCCTCGAAACCGGGGATGAAGCGCCCACTGCCCAGTTCCAGCACGTACCCTTCGGCACTCCCGCCCTCAAAGGCTTCGCCATCGACAAACCCTTTGAAATTCAAGACGATTTGGTCACCAGAGGCAGCCTGCACGCCCTCCTGGGCCTCGTAGCGGGCGTGACGCTCACGGATCTGATTCAAGGCGTGTTCCATGTCGGCGTCGGTCACCTCGGCCACACGGCGGGTCAGCGGCATCCCCTGGTACCCCTCCGGCTGGACTTCCGGAATGATCTGCACCTTGGCGGTGAACAAAAACGGCTCCCCGCGCGTTGCCGGCTTCACACTCTCGAGTTCCGGGTCTCCGGCCATGCGCAACGCATGCTCCTTGATGGTCTTGCCCAATCCCTCTTGCAGCAATCGTTCCATCACGGTCTGCGCCAGATGATCCTTGAAGCGGCTTTCAATCACTTTGCGTGGCGTCTTGCCGGGACGAAAGCCGGGCAGCTTGATGGTTGCGGCCAGACGCGACAACTCCTGATCCAGCAGCGCATTGACCTGGTCAGCCTCTGTGCGCACCGTGATGGTACGCTCCAAGGCGCTGGTTTCCTCGACAGTGACTTCCATGACATCCCCGATTGTGGTTGCGGTTTGTGAAGCGATCCAGGATACCCTCCGTTCGGGGTGAAAAGCAATCCTTGCCGCCGGACAAAGGGAGTTTTTGGCGCTCGAATCGTCAGGCCGGCGTCCCTTCATCCCGGTTGCGCGCGGCCAGAAGATTGGCCAGACGATTGATATTGGCCAGAGAAATCAAATGGGAATAGATCCATCCCAGCTCGCCGGAGCGGAACAATTCCATGGCCTTGGGCTCGTCGAGTGCAAGCAGTTTTTGTTCATCGACGGTCAAAAGTCCCTGCAGGGCGAATTTTGAACCCGAGACCTCCACCTGAGCGGTCATCGGTGTGAGCAGATCCAAAGCCTTCAACCGCTCGATGAATTGCGTGGTGCGGCGGAATCCCTCCTGATACTCCTGCAGAAAACGGAGGGTATTGCTCATCAGCGGGGTGGGTTCACCATCATCCTGAAAGAGCGGTTCGCCGGTTTTGGTGTTGAAACCGGGAAAATCGGCATCCAGACAGACGGTCAGCTGATCCGGCTGGTTGGGATTTTCCGCCAGGATGAAGGGATAGCGCCGCACGAAGGCTGGGACATAGGTGCTGCTCCAGCGGCCATCGCGATTGATGAAGAGGTTCTCGTCACCGCGCACACCGAGCAGGGCCGCAGCCAGGATGGAACCATCGCCCATCTGGAGGAAGACAATCGGAAACTCCTTGGCCGCGTGCTGGAACTCCATGCCGGCCAACGGCACGGAATTGGTCTTGGCGGCAAAGCCGGGATCGGCCAGGGTCGCATCCAGCTTGTAGGCGCGGTGAAGCTCCTTGTTGAGGGGTTCCGGACGATTGTAGAACATGACGTGTGGCATGGTGTCGCGAGTCCTTGATATCGGGTGATTGAGGGTTGTGATGGCACATCGATCTAAAAAAAAAGGTTACTGGATGGCCTGTTGTCTCAAGGTTGATACGGTTTGCAGCAGGCATCCATTTTATTGATTTCAACCACAACCATTATTGGGATGCGCAGTTTTTGGCAAGACTGCGTGCAAGATGCAAGAGTCGTTTCCAAAAGGCGGAAACGACTCCCGCGAAGGCAACGCGCGGCGCATTTTTTGCTAAAAGGCGCGAGAAATGCTTTTTTTGAAGAGCGCGCTAACAGCCTAAAGTCAAAAGCAAAACCCTGGGAGAGGAATCTCCCAGACCCTCTCTTTTTTTTGCCAGTATAAACCACACATTCTCAAGCCGGGTGCGGTTTAATGCAGAACGCGACCGCCCTCTAAAGTGATGATCGTAGGCGGCAATCCGGGGGTGAGATTCAACTCCATCTGCCAGTCCGCAGCAGAGACGGCGTCGGCCAACAGTTTGCAAAAAGCGTGCAGAAGTTGCATATCCATGGTCACTTCGATGCCTTGGCCCCGTTCCGGATGGAGTTGGAACTGGCGCAGATGGTCATGACCCGGCACCGGGGCGATGCGCGCGTGCACAGCCAGAATCGGTGCCTCGCCCAATGGCAGGACCGCGCCACCGGGGGGCTCTTGGAACGAGGCCTTGAAATCAGCGGCAGCCGTGGCGTTTTCATGCATGAATCCGAGCATGGCCGCGCGCATGACCTGATCGGCCCCCATGACCTCGGATTGCATTTCCAGGGATTGACGGAGCACTGGCCAGAGTCGTTGTACGAAACGGCGTGTCAGCCAGAAACGGAATTCGCGTCGGTCGGTGGTGCTCAAACGCATCAGCAGACGATCCTCTGCCGGTGCATAAGCGGCTTGCAATTGATGAATCTTGACCGGTCCCATGGGGTGCTCCTCGTGGTCAAGCGGCTAAAGCGCCGGTGCAGGAGGAACCGGCTCCGGCGGTGCAACCCAGGCAGTGATCCCCGGTGGCAATGGCGCGGGTGGCCAAAGAGGCGGTCAGTGCGCTCCCATCCGGGCTGTCCGTGGTCACCGGAAGATCGATGGCCAGGTTGAAGTCGCAGTCGAAGAGTCGGCCATCCCAGCGGATGCTGATCTGGTGGCGGCACATGAGCCGATCGAGCGTGCGCGGGTTGAAGGCGTCCCTCAAAAGGGCGAAGTACCGCGCTTCGGACCCCTGGCGGCGCAAGTCGGCGCGAAAGCGTCCGATCGGCATGTTGGTGATGGTCAAAAGGTGGCTGAACTCGATGCCGTGTCGGGAGCGCAGTTCGTGACGATAGCGCTCTTCGAGGCGGTGCTGATCCGGGGGGAGGAATGGACCGCCAGGGTTGTAAACCAGATCGAGCGGCAGATTCGGATCGATGGCGTAGCCGAGTCCATTGAGGCGACGCAGCGCAGCGATCGAGCGGGCGTAGGTGCCGATGCCGCGTTGCCGGTCGACATTCTCTTCCAGATAGCAGGGCAAAGAGCCGGTCAGGGCCACGCGATGATCGCGCAGGAGCAGGGCGAGATCAGCCATTTCCGGATCCTGATGGATGGTCAGGTTGGTGCGTACGCCGATGCGTGCGGTCAAGTCGCCAAGACGTGTCACCAGATAGCGAAAGTCGGGATGCAACTCCGGAGTGCCGCCGGTCAACTCCACGCTTCGGCAGCCGGAGTTGGGGAGTTCATTGAGCAGGCGGTCGATGACGTGGCGTGGCATGAACTCTGCGCGGCGCGGAGAGGCGCCGATGTGGCAGTGTTGGCACTCCAGCGTGCAGCGCGGTCCCAGATTGATCTGAACCGTTTCCAGGTTTTGACCATGCAGTTGCGGGGCACCGGTGAAACGGGCCACCTGACGCAAAAAATCGTTCATCCGGAATCCGTGGTGAACAGAGCGCGACAAAAACAATAAACGATGCGTTCTCTCTTGATCGTGAAGCCATTACTCTAGCATATCCTGAACGCACCGTCCACCCGGCACAATGGCGGCAAGCCTCCTTTTTACCGTGGAACTTCAGCTGTTGGAGTTCCGCGGGGGGTGAGGGAATTTTTCCCCCCCATGCAACTTTGGATCGGCATCATTCAATCCTGGTCACATGACCGTTCTGCCAAATGCCGCGATAGCCGCCACCGGTGGAGAAACGAAACTCCCCCGCACCATGCTTCTTGCCGTTGCGCCATTGACCGACATAACGGGCGCCGTCGTCGTGGATAAAAGTACCCACGCCATTCTCGCAGTTGCCCTCCACGCAGCCGATCAGCCGGGTGGTCGTGACGTCGGCGGGTTTGGTGCGAGCGGTGTCGGGTTTTGGCTGAGTCAGGGAAGCCGTGCCGCCCGGAGGCGGGTTTGGGGTGGCCGTTGCCGGTACTGTACCCTCTGGTTTCAAGGGGACGACTGCCATGGGGTTGGGGCTGCCCGGCGGCATGACGGCTGCCGGAAGAGCGCCCTTGGGCGGGTTTCCAGGCATGGTTGGCTGCACGGGTGTGCCGGATTGAGCGGTGGGTGTTGGCATGCCCGGAGGCGGTGAGGGCTTGGCACCTGGAGAATGCGGAGGCAGTGCGCCGGGAGTCGGTGCGCCGGGAGTCGCTGCGATCGCGATTTTGACCGGCTGAGCTGGAGACGGTGCGCCGGGAGAATGGATGCCCGGAGGTGGTGCGCCGGGAGGAGAGACGCCAGGGGTCGGTGCGATCGCGGTTTTGACCGGCGGGGCTGGAGATTGGCCAGGCGGATTGGGGGCTGCAAAAGGCGATTCGGCAGCCGGGCGCGCAGGAGCGGGTTGTTCGGAGAGGTTGTGTTTGATCTCTTTGGCCTTTTGGCGTACGTCGTGTTGCAATGTACCGGGTTGAGGATGCGTGTTGACCAGTTGCCAGACGAGCACGCCACCCACGAGTAACAGAACGGATCCGGCGCCGATGATAAACAGCAGGCGTCGGTTCCTCAACAGACCATGGATGCCGTCGGGTAGGGGTTTCAGTCGAATCTCACTCTCCGGAGAATCCTCGGTTGTCAGAATGCGCTCGAGTTTCTCCCGACAGCCGATGAATTCAGCACATTCGGGTGTCTCGGTCATCAGATCGGATTGCACCATCACCCGATAGAGCTCTTCCAAAGTCAAAGCCAGCCCACACGCCTGTTTGGGGGTGAAATTCTTTCGGGCCATGGCCATGAAATCGCTCAGATCCTTTCCTTCGGCCAGTCGCACTCCCTTGTCGCGCCGTGCCAGAAACGCCTCCCATACCTGAATGCGCCGAACATCAAAAAAGAGATTCTCGGTAAATCCCGTACCTTCTTGTTGGGTTACGAAAGTGACCAACTCTTCGGAGAAGCCGCGCGTATCCAGGGGAGTGTAGACCTCCCGCTGCTCGTGATCCATCGGATTGGCGGGGATTAAATTCTTGAGTGTCAATGCCTTGAAGAACTCCATCAGAGTGGCCTCGTAGCCACGTGCCCCGTCGGTTCCCAAGCGATCCCGGATCTGCCTCAAGAACTCCTGGATAGGCTGCATGCCTGCTGAACGTGGGGAGATCCCCTGGCGGCGCAGAAACGCCTCGAAATGGCGTACACGCGCTGCGTCAAACCCCAGGTAACGATCCGGATCGCTCTCCTGGGCGTGATCCAGATAGATCTCCATGGCCATGGAGGGGAGAAACGAGCCGGCATGACCAACCGGGGCACCACACTGCCGGCAGTGAGGCGCTGGGTTATCTGCCGGCAGGGGAAAGCCGCATTGAGAACAGGTAAGAAAGGGCATGGCGTTGGGCCTTGAAGATAGGCTGAGCTGCTGGAAGCGGGCGAAAAAAAGTTGATCTGCCAACAACCTTATGCAAACTGAATACCGGTTTGAATTGTGGCTGAAATTTCCAATCCATGGCGTGGAAATGACCCACGACGGCGCTGATTTGGTCTGAGTCAGAACATTCGACCAGTCCCGATGACTATTGGGTCGGAGTGTGCAGATCGTCACCAGGTTGCGCTCGGAATGCCTCGATCCTGCCGAGCATCGAGCTGCCGTCCGGTGAAAGCACGTCCGCCACGAGCCAGCAGGAGCTTGCATCCATGCGCTCCAGGTGAAGAGTCGTTGTCCGCTGCTCGCGCTTGGAGCCTTCGGTCGCGAAGAGCAAGTGCATGGTTACCGTGGCTGTGGATACCTTTTCCGCATCGGTACTGAATGTGATGGGCCACGTGAGTTCCCCGTCCTGCGCTCCAGTCCAGACGTCGTAATCGATCGCACAGATTTCAACCTTCCGACAACTGTATTCGAACGAAAGGGCTTCAAAAAAATCTGGCGTGATAAATTGTTTTAAAGTTTTGGGATCTTGAAGCGCAAACGCCTAATATTGTCGATAAAAGGTCTCGGCAGCTTCGGTGGCCCCCATTCCTGAACAGGGAGCCGCATGAGCCTGGTTGATTGGAGTGCCGACCACGACAGCCAACAGGAAAATCTTCAGAACTCTGAACAGGGCGGTCATACCAGTTCCAGAACCATGGCACCAGACACGTTTGCGTCGGAAGCGGAAATCAGGCAAACAGTTCCGGGGAGAGCCGCTTCCAGGCTGTCAGATAATCAAGCAGGTGAGGTTTGTTGATCGATTCCGCTTCGATCAATTCGCGAATGCGGTTTTGTTCCAAAAGATAATCCGCAGGGGAGAAGAGTCCGCCAAAGTGAGCCATGCGCAGCCAGACCAGATAGGTGGTCAGGGCGTCGCGTTCGTTGTAGGCAATGATCCTATTCAATTCGCCGTCGAGCCACATCTGCGGCACATCCTCGCCGCTGGCATCCATTTTGCCGGGAATGCCGGAGAGTACGGCCAGTTCATGCAACGACGGCGTACCCGGTCCCCAACCGGGCGAGGCGTAATCTTTCAGATCGATGTGCCAGTCGCTCCCCTTGGCAAAGTAGTCGACCCCCTCCCAGGGTTTGTTGGGACGTTGCGCGAAACGGGGCGCCTGGATTCCCAGGCAGATGCCGCGCTGCACCAGCAGACGCAGATCTGCAGCGACGGAGTTGAAACCAACCAGTTGCGGGTGACGCTCGCCGATGGCATTCAAAAACCGTTGCACAATCTCCTGTTCGTCGTGAGGTACGACTGGATCGCGCGGCAGGGACAATAACGAGAGTGTCACACGTCCATCGGCGTGTACATGACGCTGGACTGCGGCAATCGAGAGCATACGGCAAAGAATGGTTTTGAGATAAGGACGGGGATTCTCTTCCGTGCCACCACCTTTGCGCCACATCACCTCGAGCACCTCCAGATCGTCCGCCTCCTCCGGCAGATCGTGCAAAAGTCGCCCGGCGGTCGGATTCGGCATCCATTCGGCGTCAAAGGCCCAGACCAGTTTGTGAATGTTTTTGAACACGTTTGAAAGGATCTTTATAGAGGGTTAAACCGTACCCGTTTTGGGAGGCGTCGTTTTTCGCAAGAGTGCGAGCAAGATGCGGGCGTTGTTTCCAAACTTGCATGACGGGGAAAGAACCCCCTCACCCCCCGACCGTGGAACTCAAAAAGCACGAGTTCCATG
>JAMOBI010000036.1:0-26966 GCA_039908105.1 Magnetococcus sp. YQC-9 | reverse complement strand
GCGGAGATCCTGGGCGTGATCCACGAATCCATCGACTTGGCGAAAAGTGCTGCGGACGCCTTTGAAGCGTGGGACAGCAAGCATGCCGCTGCTCCCCAGCGTTGATGCTGGCGCGAGGATCATGCATACGGCTGCCAGGAAAGGCGGCCATCCCCCTTTCGTACAGTCTGGCAGGGTTTGGAAAAAATCCTTACCCCATCAACCGGCACCGACATTGCGAACGTTTTCCCTGGCCGCAACCGCCGTCGTGACCATCAAAATGGCGTCGGAAGTTTGACGAAACGAAAATTTCTGAAGCCATTGCAGGTATGATTGTGGGTTGGCAAGAAACGCCTTCAAAATTTATTAATTATATCAATATATTGAAACGACTGTTAGGCAGATATGACTTCTGATCAATTGCACGCCCTGCTGGGGGAGGTGGCCGCTGGAACCGTTGCGGTGGGGGAAGCTGCACGTCGGTTGACCGGCTTTCCGGTGGCGCTCTGCAAGCAGGATGGCGCGGTGGTGGCGCGACTCGACACGCAACGCGAGCTGCGGCACGGTTTCCCGGAGGTGATCCTGGCCCATGGCAAGCGGTTCTCCCATTTGGAAGCGATTGTGGCGCAGGCGGTGAGTCGTGAGGGTGCGTTGTTGATCACCCGGTTGACCGGCAAGCGCATCCGGCGGTTGCAGACCCGTTTTCCAGAGTTGCTCCGTGAGCCGGGGACCGGGTGTTTGTACCGTTCTGGTCAAAATGTGTCGGAGCCGTACGGGTTGGTCGGGGTGTTGTGTGCCGGGACGAGCGATATTGCGGTGGCGCGCGAGGCGGCCTTGGTGGCGCGGCTGATGGGTGCCAGGGTCGACACCCATTTCGATGCCGGGGTGGCGGGTTTGCACCGGTTGTTGTCGGCTGGCGAGTTGTTGCGCAGCGCACGGGTTTTCGTGGTGGTGGCCGGCATGGAGGGGGCGCTGCCCTCGGTGGGGCGGCGTTCGGCGGGGTGACGGCGCTGTTGGGCATGCTCAACAGTTGTGCCGCCAATGTCACGGTGGTCAACATCGACAACGGTTTCGGTGCCGGATATGTGGCCGGGTTGATCAATCGGTTGTGAGTCGCACTTCTCATCTTTTCCCTTGACACATTCTTGCATCGTAACGATGCTTGCATAAGGCAAGACATCATAAGAACGCTTGAAGTCCAGCCTGGAGGCGTTGGTCTGCCTGGATGGATATAATTCTAGTAATATCGTCATGGTTGTTTTGTTGCCTGATCATGGATAACAGCGGAGGAAAAGTGATGCATTCATCATGGGTTGGAAAAGGTTCTCGGTGGTGGAAGTTCGATTTTCATACCCATACCCCGGCCTCCAGAGATTACAAGGCACCAGACATCACACCTGAGGAGTGGCTGCAAGCCGCCCGGGACGCGCAGCTCGATGCCGTGGTGATCACGGACCATAATTCCGGCGAATGGGTTGATCGCTTGAAGCAAGCCAACGAACGCATGCAGCAGGAGGGCGCTCGTCCGCTCGTTCTGTTTCCTGGCGTAGAGATCACGGTGGGAGAGAGCAGCAATCGGGTGCATCTGCTGGCGATGTTTGATCCAACGTGCGACGGTAACAAAATCACTGCCGTGTTGGGTGGCTGCGGTATTTACTCGAATTTTGGCGACAGCGAGGGTACTTCCACGACCACCGGTTTTGTCGATACCGTCGCCAGGATCAAGGAGGCAGGTGGAATCGCCATTCTCGCGCACATCGATCAGGAAAAAGGGGTGTTGCATGCGACCACCACCCTTAACCCGGAGACCAAAAAAACGTTAGAGAATGATCATATTCTGGCAGCTGAATTTTACGATTTGGAAGCCTTTGACCGTGATGGTGTCAATCCGGAATTGCGCAAGGTCGTCGCGCGATTGGCCAGGGTGCAAGGTTCGGACGCCCACAGGTCCGACATCATCGGAGAACGGTACTCCTGGTTGAAGATGAGTCGTTTGAATCTTGAGGGGGTACGTATTGCGTTGTTGGATCATCGCTACTGTGTCAGAAATCAGCAGGCGGACCCGAACAGCGTGCCGGATATTTTTGTGAGAGGCCTAACCATCCAGCAGATGCAGCACTGTGGCAGAGATCCCAACAGGCCCTGTCACCTGGAGTTGCACCCGCATTTGAACACCTTGATCGGTGGGCGTGGTACGGGAAAATCAACGATGATCGAGTCCATGCGGATCGCTGCCCGCCGTGACGCAGAGTTGAAAGCATTGGGTGGCAAACTCTCTGACCAACTTGAGCAGTTCATGAAACGGTCGAGTCAGAAGGGGGTGATGATCGAGAAGAAGACGGAAATTTTTCTGGAAATCCAGAAGCGCAACAAAAGATACCGCCTGCGTTGGATGGAGTCAGGATCTGGAAATGAGCTTGAAGAGTGGGATGGCTCGAACTGGCAACCCTCTGAGGCGGGGAATTTGCTGGAACGGTTTCCCTTGAGCATCTACAGTCAGAAGCAAATCTATGAACTGGCTTTGAATCCAAAGGGGATTTTGGCGATCATCGACCGGGCGCCAGAGATTGAATATGGAACCTGGAAAGAGGAGTGGACCCGGGTCGAGAGGCGCTTTCTGGAGTTGCGGAGTCGTATGCGGGAACTGAATGGCCAACTGGTCAAGGAAGGTGAGCTACGTACCAAGTTGAAGGATCTGGAAAACGATATTCGAGATTACGAAGAGAAGGGGTACGGAGAGGTCTTGAAGAACTATCAACGGCGAACTCGGCAGCTTAACAGCCTGCCCAAGGAATCGATATGGGACGATCTGGCTGGCAACATTCGTGGATTGACCGAAAATGCGGCTTTGCCAGATTTCCCGGAACATCTTTTTGAACCGGATGATCCGTTCATGCGTGAGATCTGGACGATTCATCAACAGGGTACAGGGGCGTTGCGACAGATCGCTGGCGAGTTGGAGAGGCTTGCATCTCAGGTGGAGCAGGCACGGAATGATTGGAAGAAAACAGTGGCTGATAGTGAATGGAACCAGGCGGTCCAGGCCAGCCGGAGCGTCTACGAAACACTGGTGCGGGAGTATCAGGAAAAAGGCCATGCCACGGCTTTGGATGATTACGGGAAATGGACTCAACAGCGCCAAACGCTCCAGCAAGAATTCAATCGGATGGAGTCAATCATCAAAGAGATACATAAAGCCGAGAAGGATGCACAAGCAACTCTGGCCAGATTATTGGAACTGCGCGCGGAACTTCTCAACCGGCGCAACCGGTTTTTAGAAGATACGATAGGACAAAACAAATATGTACGGATGGAGTTGGTGCCGTTTGGCGATGTTTCATCCGTCGAGGAGATCTATCGGGAATATCTCGATTTGGGGGATAAATTCACTTCATCTGTCTATTCCAGAGATGAAGAACAAGGCATCTTGTATTCGTTGATTCACTGGGAAGACAAGAATGTATCACCGGAAACACTACTACAAAAAATTCAACAAGTTAAATCCGATACCCTTGCCGTCTCGGCTGATACAGCCTTTGGCTATCATAAAACATTTGTCAATCGGTTGAAGGATCTGGCAGGAAAAAAACCGGAAGTGTTCGATCGGATGGATGTTTGGTGGCCCGAGGATTTACTGCGCGTCAGATACTGTAGAGATCTCAAGAAGCCTGATAAATTCGAGATCCTGGAAAAAGGGTCCGCCGGCCAGAGAGCCGCTGCCATTCTGGCTTTTCTGCTGAGCCATGGCACGGATCCCATGATCATCGATCAACCCGAGGAGGATCTGGATAACGCCTTGATTACCGATCTGGTCGTAGAACAGATGCATCAGAACAAGAACAGGCGTCAATTGATCGTGGTGACCCATAATCCGAACATCGTGGTCAATGCCGATGCGGAATTGATTCACGTGATGAAATCCCGGGCCGGTCAGGTCATAATAGCGGCAAGTGACGGGATGGATGACAAGAGCATCCTGACCGAGATCAGCACAATTCTCGAAGGGGGACGCGAGGCCCTTGAAAAACGATACCGACGCCTGACCCTGGAGTAAAGGCATGTATGACAGCATCGACGAGTTGATGAATCAGATCCGTTTGGGCGAGGATTCCACCCTGGAGTTGAAGAATCTCGAATATCGGGGGGGGCGCGTGGTCGAGCCGCACAGGGACGCCATGGCGGATGAACTGGCCGCCATGGCCAACAGCAACCATGGGGTGGTAGTTCTGGGCGTGGAGGATAAATCGCGCACAATTGCCGGCATTCCGCCGGATAGACTGGAGAGCGTGGAGAGCTGGATCGGCGGCATCTGCAACGATTCGATCAAACCACCGCTGTTCTGCCGCATTCGCAAGCTCCACGTGCCTGCCGAGGATGGCCAGGAACGGATCATCATGCGGATCGATGTACCCAAGAGTCTTTTCGTCCACCAGAGTCCGGGAGGCTATTTCCATCGGATAGGCGATTCGAAGCGCCAGATGACCCCTGACTTCCTCTCCCGTCTGTTTCAACAGCGGAGTCAGGCCCGGATGATCCGTTTTGACGAACAGGCCGTCTCCAGCGTGGATCGGCATGGTCTAGTCAAAACGCTTTGGGAAAAATTCCGTACCCCGCTCTCACCCGAGGCTGACGAGGAGTTTCTGCTCAAGCTCAAACTGTTGACTCAGGACGAGGATGGTGTGGTTCGCCCCAGTGTGACGGGTGTACTGATGGCCACCCAACGACCGGATGAGCAGCTGTCCACAGCCTTCATCCAGGCGGTCTGCTATCGGGGAACGGAACGGAACGGGGCTTACCAGCTGGACGCCAGGGATATCGTCGGACCGCTCGATGTCCAGATTCGGGAGGCGTGCCGGTTTGTCGAACGAAACATGCGCATGCATGCGATCAAGTCACCGGCGCGACAAGAGATTCCACAATTCTCGATGAAGGCGGTGTTTGAAGCTGTGGTCAACGCCGTGGCCCACCGGGACTACTCGATTTACGGTTCCAAAATTCGCCTGCATCAATTCGCCGACCGGCTCGAACTGTATTCACCCGGAACCATTCCCAACACCATGACAATCGAAAGCCTGCCCCTGCGTCAATCCTCCCGCAACGAGCTGGTGACCAGTTTGTTGGCCAGATGTCCCGCTTTTCCGAGCGAGTTTGCGCATGAACGAAAGTTCATCATGGATAAGCGTGGGGAAGGGGTGCCGATCATTTTTTCGGAGAGTCTGAGACTCTCTGGACGTCGACCGGAGTATCGTCTGATCGATGATGCGGAATTGCTGTTGACCATCCACGCGGCAACCGTCGGTATCGAGGCGTGAAGATCTTCGTCAGAGGAAATGGAGGAATTGGCTTTAAACCGCACCCATTTTGGGATACGTCGTTTTTCGCAAGGCCGCGTGCAAAAAATGCACAGAGTCGTTTCCGAAAGGCGGAAAAGACTCCCGCGAAGGCGGCGCGCGGCGCATTTTTTTAGAAAAGGCGCAAAAAATGCTTCTTTTGCAGAGCGCGCTAAAGTCAAAAGCAAAACCCTGGGAGATGAATCTCCCAGACCCTCTCTTAAAAAACGACTCATTCCAGGCTGGGTGCGGTTTAAGTCCCATACCCTGGGAACCTGAGCTCCGCAGACCCCGGTAAGCGTTTTTTTTACGCCGGCATGGCATCCGGCAAGCCCAGAATCACCTCGATCAACTCTCGCACGATTCCGGCACCGCCGGGCGTTTTCAACACCCGCCAGGCCGCCTTGCGCACCACCGCCTGCGCATCGGCCACCGCCACCGGGAAGCCCGCCACCTTCATGGCCGGCAGATCATTGATGTCGTTGCCGACAAAGATGATCCGCTCCGGCTTGAACCCGTGCTCCTGACACAACGCCTCCAATGCCACACCCTTGTCGCGCACCGCCTGGAACACCGGCAGTTTGAGCTTGCGGGCCCGCGCGGAGACCACCGGATTGGTCTCCGTGGACATGATGAAGGCCGGAATTCCCGCTGCACGTAACATATCGAACCCCATGCCGTCGCCGCGGCTGCAGATAACCGACTCAACGCCGTCCTGATTCACCATTACCCGGTTGTCGGTCAACACGCCATCGAAATCGAACACCACGGCATCCATCCACTCCAACGGCGAGCCACGTACCGGATCCGGAGCGATCCGCTCGCAACGCCACTCCTGCGACGGGCGACAGTTGAGCAGGGTATCGATCTCCTGACTCTCTTTCTCATCCATCAAAAACAGCGTCACCTTGCCGCCCACCAGACTCTTGTTCTCGCGCAGCAACTCCCCGCGCGCGATGGCGATCGAACCGTTCTCCCGGAAACTGCGGTCTGCCTCATTCATCTCCTGAACCCGGGTACGGTAGCGCAGATCAAACCCCGGACGCGGATTGCGCGCATTGGTCCAGAAGAGCTGCGGCATGGCACAGACGCTTACCAGCGAGTCCGCTCCCTCGGCCTGGAACTGCCAAATGGCTGCGGTCACCCGTCCCGGCGAACGCAACGGCGTGGTCGGACTCAAAATCATAATCGCATCGGGCTTGAAGAACTCCCGTTTGGCAAACTCCTCTATCAGGGGAGCCAACGCCGTCTCCAACGAGACCCCCTCCTTGGCGAGCGAGGCGGGAATCAGCAGTGGTACCTCGGCCCCGGCCAGACGAGCGCTCTGTGCCACCTCCTCCTGATCGGTGAGAACCACGGTGCGGGTGACCGCCGGACAGTTCAAGGCGTGTTCGACGGTCCAGGCGAGCAGAGGACGGCCACCCAGATCCTGAAGGAATCGGTTGGCAGAACCTTTGCTGCCGCAACGGGCCGGGATGACGGCGAGCAGTTTCATGGGCAGGTCCGGCAGTGGTTGACCTCCACGGTGACGTGATCCAGACCGCTGATGCCGTGCAGCATCGCCTTGTAATGGTCCGCGTCCTCGGGGTTATGGGTGATGAGGGAGAGGATGCAGGCGTGGCTGGTCGGACCCACGCGCCACAGATGCAGATCCGCCACTTCCAGATCCTCGTGCGCCTCGATTCGGGCACGGATCCGGTCTCGCAAGGGAAAGTTGTCCTCGGCATCGAGCAGGGTCTTGGCGCTGTCGCGGATCAATCCATAGGCCCAGACCGCAATGACCAGCGAACCGATGAGTCCCATCAACGGATCCATCCACACCCACCCCAAGGTCATGCCGCAGATCAGCGCCACGATCGCCGTGACCGAGGTCAAGGCATCGGCGATCACATGTAGATAGGCCCCGCGCAGATTGTGATCCTGAGCATGCACACCATGGTCGTCATGGTCGTCGTGGTCATGATGGTCGTGATGGTCGTCGTGGTCGTGATGGTCGTGATGGTCATCATGGTCGTGATGGTCATCATGGCCGTGACCATGATCACCATGACCGTGATGGTGGGTGCCGCCGAGCAGCCAGGCGCTGGCGAGGTTGACCAGCAGGCCCGAAACCGCCACGAAGAGTGCGGTGGAGAACTCAACCGGCACGGGGGTGATCAAACGTTGCAGCGATTCAACCGCGATCAAGAGTGCGACGATGCTCAAAGCCACGGCACTGGCGAAGCCGCCCAAAGGACCGGTCTTGCCGGATCCGAAAGTGAAGCGCGGATTGTTGGCATGGCGTCTGGCAAAGGCATAGGCAAAGGCCGCCAATCCCAAGGCTGCGGCATGGGTGCCCATGTGCCAACCATCGGCGGTGAGCGCCATGGAACCGGTCGCGTATCCGACGATCAACTCGATGATCATGGTAATCAGGGTGAGCGCGATCACCCAGTGGGTGCGCTGTTCAGCCTCCAGCTTCTCCTCAAGGCCGAAGCTGTGAGCATGTTGCCAGAGAGCGCTGTCGTGGTTGATCATTGGGGCAGTTTTTCCAATAGAGAGTTGAGCAGCAGGCCATCGGGCCAGAAAAGTTCGTGACCGGCGCCGGCGATTTGCGCGCTGGCCTTGCCGCGCAGGGCCGGGATGTTGTTCATGTCCTGGCTGATGCCGGGCACCAGGATATCGCCCATGGCAAGGGGGCCGCCGCGCATCACCGAGATGTAGCGAATATCCGGGTGGGGTTGATGGTTCAGCCAGAAGAGCAGCGAGCCGGGGTGCTGGCGCACGATGTCGATGTAGAGGCCGCGCGAGACCCGCAGGGTCCGGTAATCACCGTCGTCGAAGAAGTCGCGCAAAATCTCAATCGGCCAGGGATCATCGGTGGCATTCAGGGCCTGTTCGGCGCGTGGCGTCCCCAGATGGGGCGAGGCGATGGTGATCAGGGCTGCCGGATTGGGCACCTCGCCGCGTACCAGCGAGAGGCGCAGCACCACGCCGCCGACCGAGTGTCCGACCAGGATGAGCCTTTCGTTCGGGTGGCGTTGGGCCAACAGCCGCCAGATGGGGCTTAAGTGATCGGCCTGCAAACCAAGCGGGGCGATGGAGGGGAGTTCCACGAGATAGAGTTTGTTCTTGGCTTTTTGTCCGCCACCCGGTATCTCCATCACGCCCGCCGGGCCCATCGAGAGGATGCCGGCCCGCTCCCACCCCTTTTGGGTCAGGGTCGGCACCACGCCGCTCGACTCCCAGGAGGCGGCGGAACCGAGATAGCCGTGGGCCAGGATCAGGAGATCGGCCTGGGCACGCGTGGGGATCAAGAGGGCGGTGATCAGCAGGGTGAGTACCGCAAGAAGGTGCGTCATGGCGAAACTCCGTTGCGTGAGTCGATATTTGCATGACAAGCATGCGTATCATGTTGATCAATTATGCTGGCTTCGTCTGTCGAATTCAAGCATTTGCTAATAATGATGAATTCTCATTGCGTTTTTCTTGCTTGGGTGGGAAAATCTTGCAATCCTTGATAGGGTATTTGGTATAGATGGAGGTTGCCATGGACATGAATCAGGATCTCAAGAACGTCGGCCTCAAGGCCACTGCACCGCGCATGAAGGTGCTGCGTCTGTTTGTGTCGGATGCCGGCCAGCACATGAGTGCCGAGGATGTTTATCGAAAATTGATGTCCGACGGCGAGGAGATCGGTCTGGCGACCATCTATCGGGTTTTGACCCAATTCGAGCATGCCGGGTTGTTGATGAGGAGTCACTTCGAGTCTGGCAAGGCGATCTATGAGTTCAACCAGGGGGAGCATCACGATCACCTGGTCTGCATGCAGTGTGGACGGGTGGAGGAGTTCGTGGATCCGGTGATCGAGAAGCGCCAGAAGGAGATCGCCGAAAAGCGCGGTTTCGCGGTGCAGGATCACTCGTTATCATTGTATGTCAACTGTTTGAATCCAGCCTGTCCGCATCGTCCGAGTGATAATTGAGGAGGCGGAAGAAACCGTAGGATTACAGGGGGCCAGGGGCGGCTACTGCCCCTTGCCGGGGATCTTCGCTCCCAAGGCCCCCTGTAAGCAGTAGAACCAAGCCTCGATCTTTGCCCCCGCTCCTCCCCAACATCCAACTCCTCCAACCCCTCCAACGGTAATTTAAGCGCCAGATTCACCGCCTGATAAACCTGTGCCCGCCGGATCGGCTTGGGCAGAATCAATACCTCCGACAACTCCTCGGCCACCCGCCGCTCATCCCCGCCGAACAACAGAACCAGTATTTTGTCCATATTGACGCAAATGGAGTGCAAGGCTTTTTCATGGCGAGGGGGAGCTGATACGTGGCGCAAGGTAATGTCAAGCGGAGTTTTGCACCTTTCAAAATGCCGTTTTGTTGGCATGGTCAACATGATCTGTTATGATTCAAGCAGGTATGATGCTATGGAGCCTCTCAGTGGATATTTGGTGCTGAAGAGATTTTCTGCTTGAATTTTTTAACCTGACAGGTTAATCTTTATGGTAATTTCCTATCGCACCTTGAAACTTGGTAAAACCTTTAATGAGCTGAATTTGCTTAGGAAAGAGTACGGGCGTCAATCGGTGAAAATTGCCAGGCGTCTTGCCTCACTCCACAGTGCGGTCAATTTGCAGGAGTTCTGGCCGCCTGAAAGTCTTCCAGAGCGGTGTCATGAATTGAAAGGTGACCGAAAAGGGGAGTTCTCCATGGATTTGGACCACCCCTTTCGCTTGATTTTCCAACCATCCCACAGACCTATACCACAATTACCGGAAGGTGGGACCGATTGGTCTCAAATCACCGCGATCACGATTCTCCGTGTGGAGGATACTCATGGCCATGGCTAGGTTAATCACCAATCAATTTGTCCCGGATTACGCCGTTCACCCAGGGGAAATCTTGGAAGAACACCTCGACAGTCTGGCTATGAGTCAAGCCGAACTATCCAGCCGTACCGGCCTGACTTCGAAACATATCAACGAGATCATCAAGGGCAAATCGCCAGTCACACACGAAACGGCGTTGAAGTTTGAGCGTGTGCTCGGTCGTTCCATCCAATATTGGGTCAACCTTCAGAATCTGTACGATGAAACCATGATTCGTTTGGCTGATCGGAAGAAGTTGGAAGCCGACATCGAATGGTTGAATGGATTTCCAATCAAAAAGATGGTTGAACTCAAATGGATTGAAGTCTTCCGGGATCCGGTGGATCAAGTGGCTGCATTGCTTGGTTTTTTGGGAGTTGCATCCCGCGAGCAATGGAAGCCCTTCAGTGAGGATTCGTTGGCAGTAGCCTTCAGGCAGTCTCAGAAAAGCAGCATCAAGGCCGAGGCTGTCTCCGCTTGGTTGCGTCAAGGAGAACGCCTGGCACAAAAGATCTCCTGTGCGCCTTATGATAGGGATGGCTTCAGGCGTGCTTTAGATGAAGCACGCCTTCTAACCAGGGAACCACCCCAAATATTTCAGAGACGTCTTGTCAAATTGTGCGCCGATGTTGGTGTTGCGGTGGCATTTGTCCCAGAACTCCCTCACACGGGTCTATCCGGTGCAACCAAGTGGTTGACACCAGATAAGGCATTGATTCAGCTTAGTTTGCGCTACAAAAGCGACGACCAGCTCTGGTTCACGTTTTTTCATGAAGCCGGTCATATCCTGTTGCACGGGAAAAAGGATGTATTTCTTGAATGGGATGAGGGGGACAGTCAAGACAAAGAAGAGGAGGCGAACCGGTTTGCTGCCGACATGCTGATCCCGCCCGACATGTGGCGTTCATTCATACAACGCTCATCTCCCACGTTTACGTCCGTGGAATCGTTTGCCGAGCAATTAGGTCTTGCTCCAGGAATCGTTGTGGGACGATTGCAACATGACAAACACGTACTGTTTTCTTGGGGGAATCGTCTCAAAAGGCGGTTTGTCTGGAAATCACCTGAGAAGACAGAAGAATAGAAGCTGATTTTGTGTTTACCATTCCCTTCGTTGGGCTTGAACCGTGCTTTCCCGCTCATCCCCCGTTGTCGCCCTCCCCATGCGCTTCCCCCTCTTCCAATCCCCCATCGATCGGCAATTTAAGCGCCAGATTCACCGCCTGATACACCTGCGCCCGCCGGATCGGCTTGGGCAGAATCAACACCTCCGACAACTCCTCGGCAACCCGCCGCTCGTCCCCGCCGAACAACAGAACCGGTGTCGCACTCATCCCCGGCAAGGCCCGCAACTGCCGGGTCTCCTCCACCCCACCCGACGGGGAGAGCGAACAGTCCAGACAGACCAGATCAAACAGCGTCCGACTGGTCTCATCCACCATCGAATCCACGGCCTGACATTGCGAGGCCTCGACCACATCCAAACCACGAGCGATCAAAAGCTTTTTTAAAATCAATCGATTGACCGGATGTTTGCCGGCCACCAACGCCTTTTTGCCCGTCAAGTTGCCACTCGGAACCACCCCGGGCGCATCCACCACCACCGGCGGATCTGCCGTGTGCGTCGGGTGATCCAGTTCCGGGGCCTCCAGTGGCAACGTGATGACGAAAGTGCTCCCTTCGTTCACGCGACTGGTCAGCCGGATCGAACCACCCATCAGCTCGATGATCCGTTTGGTGATCGCCAACCCCAGCCCCGAGCCGCCGAAGGGGCGCGACAACGAAGAGTCGGCCTGGATGAAAGGGTCGAAAATCGTGGAGTGCAGCTCTTCCGGAATACCAATGCCGGTATCGCTGATGGTGATGAACAGCGTGCCGACGCTCGCGGGGGACGGGGCGGGATCGACCCGCAACATCACCTCGCCTTGCAGCGTGAACTTGATGGCATTGCTCAACAGATGCAACAGCGCCTGCCGCAATCGCACCGCATCACCGCGCAGTCGCGCCGGCAGGGCGGTATGGATATGACAGCCGAACTCCAGTCCCTTGGCGCGCGCCTCGGCGCTCACCCTGGCTGCCACCCCCTCCACCAGACCGCGCGGGTCGAAGAGCTGTTTTTCCAAAATGAACTGCTTGGTATCCACGCGCGAAATGTCCAACAGGTCGTCGATCATCAAGGTCAGCCGATCCGCAGCGCCCAGCACCTCCTTGACGTACTTGCGCTGCGTCTTGTTCAGCTCACCACTGCTCTTCTCCGTCACCAGATTGGCACAGCCGATGATGGTGTTCAGGGGTGTGCGCAACTCGTGGCTGATGTTGGCCATGAAATCATTCTTGACCTGAATGGCCGCCTCGGCAGCGGCACGCGCCTGCTCAAGGGCCTTCTCCATCTCGATGCGCAGCGAGACATCCTCCTTGATCGCCACGTAATGGATGGTGCCCGATTCGCGATCCTGAATGGTTGAGATGGTATTCAGCTCCCAGTAGGTCGTCCCATCCTTGCGACGGTTGTGCAACTCGCCGCGCCACACCTGACCGGCAGCAATGCTCTCCCAGAGATTCTTGTAGGTCGAAGCCGGCGTTTTGCCCGATTTCAAGAATCCCGGATCCCGTCCCATGCTCTCTTCGGCACTATAACCGGTCAGGAGCGTAAACTGCGGGTTGACATACTCGATCAAGCCCTGCGGATTGGTGATCATCACCGCCGCCGGACTCTGTTCCACGGCCCGCGAGAGCTTGCGCAAGGCGCTTTCGATCCGTTTGCGCTCCTCCAACTCCCCTTTCAGACTGTCACGGGCGTCGATCACCTCGTCGGTCAGGTTCTGAAAACGGTTGCGCAGGGTCTGCAACTCATCCTGCGGGTCGTGGGTATCGCCGGTCTTGGCATCAAGAACATTGCGCGAGAAATCGACGATTTCCCGGGTGATCTGTTCGATGTTGCGGGTGATCCAGAGGATGATCAACAGACAGGCGATGATCAGTGCCGTGGCGGTGATGAACCGTTGCTGCCGCTCGGTGGAGAGGATCGATTTGACGAGTGTTTCGAGATTTTCAGTCGATTCAAGCGTCACCAGCTGTAACAACAGGTCCGAGGCGCTAAAGTCGAAGAACGACGAGCCCGATACCAGAAAGCGTCCCGAGGTGCCAGAGAGCGGAATGCCCGAAGGGAGGATCTCCGGTTGATTGGAGGCGATGATGGTCTGAAAGTTTCCCTCGACCAGGGCTACCAGGCCGGTATAACGTCCCACCGGCCCCTGGAAGCGCGACAGGAAATCGTCGTTCAAGGGGGCTGCCAACAACAGGGTGGCCTTGGGCTCGCCGGATTTGTCCACCACCGTCTCCGAGCTGATCAGGTAGGGTGCGCCGGCGATGGCGGTCAAAAATGTCTGATTCTGACTCAACTCCAGCAACAACGGCGATGGCGCCAGGAGTTCACGCGGCGGCGAGACGCTTCCTCCCTGATGGATTTCGCGCACCTGGCCATCCCGATCCAAAAGCAGCAGCAGGGGCAAAGGCGTGAAACCCCGCAGGATTGCGGCGCGCGGCAGCCACGGGGGTGGACGGTCGCGGTGGACGACCCGTTCACTCGACATGGCCGTTTCCGGCCAGTCGGCGATGTAGTCGAGAAAACTTTTTTGTGCTACCAGCAGGCGTACCGATTGGTGGTAGGCGCGCATGTGGTGGTCGAAGAGCAGGCGGTTGGCCGTGGCCTTTTCACCCAGAACAGCAGAGAGCTGAGTCTGGAAGATGGCGCGCAAATGGTCGGTCTGCACCATGTCCAGAAGGCTCCAGGTGGCAGTGGCCACCAGCACTGTTGCCAGCAGTGCCTTCCAGGTCAGGGGGATGCGCTTGAACATGCCAGCCGTCACAAAACCACCATGGAGCCGACTTGCGCGCCAAAGCACCTCGGTGGTGCGATCAATGCGCAAGGGGGGATTGCCTCTCTAACCGCACCCATTTTGGGATGCGTAGTTTTTCGCAAGGCTGCGTGCAAAATGCACAGAGTCGTTTCCAAATGGCAAAAAACGACTCCCGCGAAGGCGGCGCATTTTTCGCAAAAAATGCTTCTTTTGAAGAGCGCGCTAAAGTCAAAGTCAAAACCCTGGGAGAGGAATCTCCCAGACCCGCTCTTTTTTTCACCAAATAAAAACTACACATGCCAAGCTGGTTGCGGTTTGGTTCATCCGCAGGCGCTACTCCACCTCCAGCTGGATGGTGGGATTGGGCGCATCCTCGCGACCTGAGGGGTTGGTGAACTGGTCGTTGAGGTTCTGAACATACATATCGGAATTTTTCAGCACCTTCTCGACCTTCATTTTCGTCAAACGTCCCCAGCCGGCGGGCTGGGTGTTGAGCAGAGGGCGCATCGAACGGGTATTTTTCAAGAAGGTGTTCTGCACATATTCGCGCAGATCATCATCGACGATCTCTTTCGAGAGTTTTTTCAACAGCAGAGTGGCGGTGAATTTGCGCAGCATGAAGTGCAAAAAGACGATCACCGATACCGAGGCCGCAGCCAGGGTGCCGACGATGATCTGGACCCAGAGCGGGCGATCGACCCAGGTCTGGACATCGAGCCAGGTGGTAAGCGGCACGCCGGCGTTGGAGAGCAGGCCGAAGAGAGCGGCGATCACCACGATCAGGCCCACATCCAACAGCAGGGTATTCTTGCGCCACCGTTTCAAGAGGTTGCTGGTCAGGGTGGGAACCTGATGCAGCAGCTGTTTGGCGGTATGTTCCAAAACGCCGATGATCCGGTAAGCCCGCTCCACCTCGACGCGCCGGATGCGATCATCGATTTCGTTCATATCCTCCAGGCGTTTGTTCTCATAGCGGGCCTTCAAGGTCTCATCGTCGATGGGGAGTGCAGCCTCCAGGTTGTAGATCTGGTAGAAGCGTCCAGCGGTCAGGCCCGACTGGGAAAGCGAGCGCTGCCAGGCGGCGGTGACATCCTCCAGGTTGTCCTCGCGCACGGTGCAGTCCATCTGGTTCAAAATAAAGAGGAACTTGTTGGAGTCCGAACGGTTGATGGTGTTTTTCACCAGGTGGTCGAGGGTATCCTTCATGGCGCCGGGTTCGGGGTGGCGGGCATCGAAGAAGACCAGCACCAGATCCGAGATGCTCATGATGTGATCGGTGATGCGCAGCGTGGAGGTGCGTTGCGCGTCGGCATCGAAGCCGGGGGAGTCGATGAGGATCTTGCCGCGCAGCTTTTCGGTCAGGCAGGTCTTGAGTTGCAGATAGGCATCAATCCGTTTGCCCTCGCCCTGAACCACATTTTCGATCTGCTGGCTGATCTGATAGAAGGGGAAACGCGGATCGGCATCGAGGGCCAGTCCGGGCAGGGTGAGAACCTTGTCCTCTTTGCTGTAGCAGATCACCGTGAACTTGTCGTCCACCGCCTGATTGCCGGTGCGTTGAATTTTCTGGCCGATGAAACTGTTGATGAAGGTGGATTTTCCTGACGAGAAGGTGCCGAGAATCGAAATCAGCGGCCACCAGGAGACGCGGGTGGCGAATGAATCATCACGGGAGATCACCCCCATGCGGTAGGCGACCTGATCGAGTTCCCGGAAGGTTTGAACCACCTGCAAAAGGACCGGGTTCTCTTGTTGCAGGTGTTTCTCTAAGCTGTTGAGACGGCGATCCACTTGGCTGCTGGCGCTGGTGAACATGGAGTTGCTCCGGCTGGATGATAGGGGGTGGGTGTTGCATACCTTCTGCCGCTCGCAAACTTGACCTGATGGGGGGAGACCCCCCTCATCCCCACCCGCGGAACTCCAAAAGCTCAAGTTCCACGGTAAATGGTGGGTTGCGAGCGGCAGCGAGGTATTTTCAACCGTTCATGATCATCCTAGCACGGCTTGGCGTGGATCTAAAGGAGCAGGCTGCCGGCGAAGATCAGATAGAACCAGGCGACGAGCGATAGTTTGAAGCCCGAGAGCTCCCCGCGCCGGAACATGAAGAGCAGGTAACCGATGGCCAGCATGGTGACGATCGCCGAGACGGTGAGCGAGCGGTCGAACATCCAGGGGGTGAAGAAGAGTCCGAAGGCGGACGGCACGGTGGCCTGAATCATCATCGCCCCGCTGACGTTTGCCAGGGCGAGCCGTTCGCGTCCCTGACGCACCCAGATGAGGGCGTTGAGGGTTTCGGGCAGTTCGGTGGCCATGGGGCTTAAAATCAGCGAGACCACCTGCGGGGCAACGCCGAGCAGAAGCCCGAGCTCCTCGACTTTGGTAACAAAAATGTGCGAGGCGGTAAAGATCATCACCAGAGCCAGCACGGTCTGGATCACCACCCATTTCATCGGCGGGACCGGATCGTTGGGGCGGAATTTGAGCGGTTCGAGATCCTCGGCGGCCAGCTGTTCGGCACCGAGCTCTTTCATGACGTAGAGCCCGTAAGCGGCCAGGAACAGGATGCCGAGCCACGGCTTGTAGGCAAAGAGCACGAAGCCGAGGCCGACCTTGAAGACAAAGATGGCCATGAACCATGCCTGATCGCGGCTTAAATTTTGGCGATCGACATCGACCATCACGGTGGAGGCGGTGGCCCCGCGTTTTTTGGCATTGGCCATGAGCGCCAGACCGACGATGCCGTAGGTGATGGTGCTCAAGACCATCGGACCGGCGAGCGCAGCGCCGACACCGATATCCTTGGAGCCGGCCCCGGTCCCGAAGGCGACCGCCACCAGGGTGACGACACTTTCCGGCAGTGCGGTGCCAAAGGCGGCCAGCAAGGTACCGGTGGCGGTTTCGCCCAGACCGATTTTGCTGCCGAGCCATTCGATGCTGTTGACGAAGAGTTCGCAGGCCCAATAGATGGCCAACGCCATGGCAACGAGGATGAGGAAGGTGAGAAGCATGGGTTTGGGAATCCTTGTGCGGGGTGGACGAGCGAGAACAGGCGCGCGCACACACCGTCCAACCCCGAAAAAGGTGTGCGTCGTCGCCCAAAGTCTCGTCCGTTTGCCGATGCCTCGCGTTCTGGCCAGAAATACGCGGGATCGGAATGCATGCGCCATGACCGGGATGTGACAGGTTGGTCAGGTGTGTTGACGCATGCCCACTGGAGGAAAAAATCCAGTGGAGACTACTCCCCTTGAAGAGATAAATAGTTTATACTCGCATCGGTAACCCTGTCAAGAGGGTGTTGCGTGCCGAGCGAGCGCGGAACGGGCAGCGCTGGCCGTGGGTTGGCAAGCGGGAGGCGCGGTTGGTCGGTGACGGATATTTTTCCCCGATGGTTGACAGGGCGGGGTGGGAACTTCATAGTTTTTGGCTTGTCCCATGCATCATGAGGGCCTTTTTTTGCGCAATTCAAGGAGTGATCGAACGTGAAAATGACGGGTGCGCAGATCGTGATACAAACCCTGCTGGATCTGGGGGTCGATACCCTGTTCGGCTATCCCGGCGGCACGGTCTTGTATATCTACGATGAGCTGTACAAGAGCAAAAACCGGATCCGCCACTATCTCACCCGCCATGAGCAGGGCGCGGTGCATGCCGCCGACGGCTACGCCCGCGTCACCGGACGGGTCGGCGTGGCGATCGTCACCTCCGGGCCGGGTGCCACCAATGCCGTCACCGGTCTGGCGACCGCCCATATGGACTCGATCCCGCTGTTGTGCATTTCCGGACAGGTGCCGGCGCCACTCATCGGCAACGACGCCTTCCAGGAGGCCGACACCGTGGGCATCACCCGTTCCTGCACCAAGCACAACTTTCTGGTGCGCGATGTCAACGACCTGGCGCGCGTACTGCGCGAGGCCCACTACATCGCCAGGAGCGGACGGCCCGGACCGGTGCTGGTCGATATCCCCAAGGATATCACCGTGGCCGAAACCGAATATGTCTACTCCAGCGCCGAACCGAAGATCCGCTCTTATCGTCCCACCCTGACTGGTCATGTGGGTCAGATCCGGCGCGGGGCCAAGATGTTCCAGCAGTCCAAGCGTCCGGTGCTCTACGTGGGTGGTGGTGCGGTGCTGTCCGACGCCTCGGATGAGCTGTTCAGACTGGTCGAGGGGTTGAACTTCCCGCTCACCAACACCCTGATGGGGTTGGGCTCCTTCCCGGCGGAGGATGGGCGGTTCATCGGCATGCTCGGCATGCACGGCACCTATGAAGCCAACATGGCGGTCTCCAATTGCGATCTGCTGGTGGCCATCGGCGCCCGTTTCGATGATCGCGTGACCGGCAAGCTGTCGGTGTTCGCCCCGCACGCCACGATTGTGCACATCGATGTCGATCCCACCTCGATCTCCAAGAACGTGAAGGTGGATCTGCCGATCGTGGGTGATGTGAAACATGTGCTGGCCCAGTTCAACGATCTGGTGCATGCGCCGGGCTTTAAATCCAGTTTACAGGATCTGACCCCCTGGTGGGCGCAGATCGACGACTGGCGCAAGCGTGACTGTCTGCACTTCACCCAGGGTTCGGAGGTGATCGAGCCGCAATACGTGTTGCAGTGTCTGCATCAGGTGACAGGGGGCGATGCGATCGTGGCCACGGATGTGGGCCAGCATCAGATGTGGGCAGCGCAGTTCTACGGTTTCAAGAAGCCGCGCCGCTGGCTCACCTCGGGCGGACTCGGCACCATGGGCTACGGATTGCCAGCGGCCATGGGCGCGCAGGTGGCCAGGCCTGATGAACTGGTGGTCTGCATCTCGGGTGAGGGATCGATCCAGATGAACATCCAGGAGTTCGCCACCTGTCTGCAATACCGTCTGCCGGTGAAGGTGATCATTCTGAACAACGGCTATCTGGGCATGGTGCGGCAGTGGCAGGAGTTCTTCTACGAGCGGCGTTACGCGGAATCGGACATGCACGTCACCCCGGATTTCGTGAAACTGGCCGATGCGTATGGTGCGTTGGGTCTGGTGTGTGATCGGGTGGATCAGGTGCTCCCGACTTTGGAGAAGGGATTGAACCATCCGGGGACGGTGATCATGGATTTCCGCATCAATCGCGAGGCCAACGTCTATCCCATGGTGCCCGCCGGTGCGGGTTTGAGCGAGATGATTCTGATCTGACCGCGCCAATTTTGGATACATGGTTTTATTGCTGAAAAAAAAGAGCGGGTCTGGGAGATTCCTCTCCCAGGGTTTTGACTTTGGCTTTAAGCGCGCTCTTTAAAAGGTTTTTTTGCGAAAAATGCGCCGCGCGCCGCCTTCGCGAGAGTCATTTCCGCTTTTTAGAAACGACTCTGTGCATCTTGCACGCGGCCTTGCGGAAAACCACGCATCCCGTAAAGATTGCGGTTTGGGAGGAGCTGCGCCGGTTTTTCTTGTCCGGTGCCAGGTGCCATGGAATACGCCTTTATCACCGATCTGGAGGATGTCGCTGCACTTGCCAGCTCCGAGCTGTTCGCGCTCGCCCAGGTGTGGGAGGAGCGCCGGCAGGCGTTGGAGGGGAGCGGGGTCTTTCAGGAGTTCATGCGGCGTCTGTACCGCGAGTGGGCGATCGAGACCGGCCTGATCGAGCGGCTCTATCACTGGGATCGTGGCGTCACCGAGCTTTTGATCGAGCAGGGGATCGAGGCCAGCCTGATCGCTCATCGCGGCAACATGAGCCGCGACCAGGCCGAGGGGGTGGCGGCGCTGATTCAGGATCAGCGTCATGTGGTGCAGGGACTGTTCGATTTCGTCAAGAGCGAACGGGCGCTGTCCGAAAGCTACATCCGCGAGCTGCACGCCGAGTTCACCCGGCAACAGGAGTCGATTCCCGCCGAAACCCCGGATGGCCGCCGGATCGAAGTGAAACTTTTGAAAGGGGAGTACAAGCAGCAACCCAACAATCCCCGGCGCGAGGACGGTTTTTTTCACCCGTATTGTCCCCCGGAATTCGTCTCGGACGAGATGGAGTGCTTGCTCGCCTGGTACCACAGGCATGTTCACAACAGGACGCCGCCGGAGGTGCTCGCTGCTTTCCTGCACCACCGCTTCACCCAGATTCACCCGTTTCAGGACGGCAATGGCCGGGTGGCCCGCGCCCTGTCCAGCCTGGTCTTCATCAAGCATGGTCTCTTTCCGCTGGTGATCCGCGATGAGGAGCGCCGGGTCTACATTGAGGCTTTAGAGCAGGCCGATCAGGGGCGGTTGAAATCGCTTTGTGATTTGTTTGTTCGTGGTCAGAGGCGTTCGATCCTGAAGGCGTTGGAAGTTGAACAGCAACTCCCGGAGAACCGCCACGCCGAGGCGATTTTGAGTTCGGGGTTAAGGTTGTTAAGAAATAGACTTCAGAGAGATGAACGTTGGAGCGACGTTATTTTATTGGCAGATTTATTGTTTGAATTAACTAAAATACGCACAAAAGAGATTGAGAGCTATTTTGAATTTAACAAAAAGGCTTTGCAAATTCCAAGGTCAGACAGCTACGATTTAGAGATTACACTTGGTAACAATAACGGACCATTTGGTCTAGCTTTTGAAAACAATGTTGAGCAAATTAGCAAACATTTTAATTATCAAGCATTGTTTGATATGTACCATGCCGTTATTATTATATCAATTAATTCAAATATTTTGATGGATTTTGTCGTATCTTTTCATGGTATTGGACCTGTCAATAAAGGGGTAATCGCTGTATCGAGCTTTACGATATTTCGTGGGAAACCAAAGCAGGGTCAACGGTATAAATATAGCGACCCTCAACCAGCCTCGTCAGAGTTCTTCCAGTTTAATTATAAAGAAGATGAGGGGAGTGTCGTGGCTCGGTTCAAGCCATGGTTAGAAGAGTCCCTGGCCATCGGGCTGGCCGAGTGGCACAAATCGGTGGCTCGTGAGATGCTGGGAGAGAATGGCGCGGCGTGAAGCCATGGGGTTCGCGTTGACGTTTTGTGAGATTTGAATTACGTTAAACCTTAGGGAAGCAATCGTGTCAGGAGGGCGCCATGCGTCACGTCATATCGGTGTTGGTGGAAAACGAAGCCGGGGTGTTGTCCCGGGTGGTGGGACTCTTTTCCGCGCGGGGGTTCAACATCGAAACCCTCACCGTGGCCCCGGTCGGCGATGGCGAGACCTCGCGCATCACGCTGGTGACGCGCGGCGAAGACTCGATCATCGAGCAGATTCTAAAGCAGCTCAACAAACTGGTGCCAGTGATCCAGGTGGCGGATCTCACCGGCGGGGCGCATGTGGAGCGCGAGTTGATGCTGGTGAAGATCGCCACCGATCGCGAGACGCGCGCCGAGGTGTTGCGCATTGCCGACATCTTCCGTTCGCGTGTGGTTGATGCCACCCCGACCTCGTTCATGATCGAGGTGACCGGCGATTCGAGCAAGCTCGATGCCTGTCTGGCCCTGTTGACCCCGCTGGGTGTCACCGAAATGGTGCGTACCGGACTCGTGGCTCTGTCGCGCGGCGACAAGGGGATGGTTTCCAAAAACACCCATTGAATCCGGACCGTTTTGGCCTCATCATGAACGATTTCAAGCGCGCGGCCTGGCTGTCCGTCTTGATGGGCCGCGCCTCCTCTTTATTCCAGACAAAAGGTTAAGCATCCATGAAAGTCTACTACGACAGCGACGCCGACTTGAACGAGATCCGTTCCCGGCAGGTGGCGATCATCGGTTATGGTTCCCAGGGTCATGCCCATGCCCAGAATCTCAAGGATTCCGGCGTGAATGTTACCGTGGGTCTGCGTCGTGACTCCTCCTCCTGGGCCAAGGCCGAGGGCGCTGGTTTGAATGTGAAAGAGGTTGCTGCGGCGGTCGCTGGCGCGGATGTGGTGATGATCCTGGTGCCGGACGAGCATCAGGCGCGCGTCTATCGCGAGGATGTGGCCCCGAATCTGAAAAATGGCGCGGCGTTGGTCTTTGCGCACGGTTTCAACATCCACTTCGGCCAGATCGATCCGCCCAAGGGGGTGGATGTCTTTCTGGTTGCGCCGAAAGGCCCCGGCCATCTGGTGCGCGCCGAGTATCTCAAGGGTGGCGGCGTGCCGAGTTTGATCGCCATCCATCAGGATGCCACCGGCAAGGCCAAGGCGATCGCGTTGGCCTATGCCTCGGCCAACGGTGGCGGGCGTGCCGGCATCATCGAAACTTCGTTCCGCGAGGAGACCGAAACCGATCTGTTCGGCGAGCAGGCGGTGTTGTGCGGCGGCATCACGGCGTTGATCCAGGCCGGTTTCGAGACCCTGGTCGAGGCCGGTTATGCGCCGGAGATGGCCTATTTCGAGTGTCTGCACGAGACCAAGCTGATCGTGGATCTGATCTACGAGGGTGGGATCGCCAACATGCGTTATTCGATCTCGAACACCGCCGAGTATGGCGATGTGACCCGTGGTCCGCGGGTGGTCAATGCAGCCACCAAGCAGGAGATGAAGAAGATTCTCGACGAGATCCAGACCGGTGCCTTTGCCCGCGAGTGGATTTTGGAGAACATGGCCGGGCGGGCCCATTTCCAGGCGTTGCGGCGGCGTGGCATGGAGCATCCGATCGAGAAGGTGGGTGCCGGGTTGCGTGAGATGATGCCGTGGATTCGCAAGGGCAAGTTGGTGGACAAGACCAAGAACTGATGATGCGGTTGTTGATTTAACCGTTGCGGGGGTCCGGGGGCGGTCACCGCCCCCGGTAGGGGTTTGGGTACGAAGTCCCCAAGGTTTTGAATTTGTCTTTAGCGCGCTTTTAAAAAGCGGAAACGACGCTCACGAAGGCCGCGCGCGGCGCATTTTTCGCAAAAAACGCGAAAAATGCTTCTTGAGAAGAGCGCGCTAAAGTCAAAAACAAAGTCCCAAGGGCTTCGCCCCTGGACCCCACCAAGGGCTTCGCCCTTGGATCCCACCAGGGGCCTTGGGCCCCTGGACCCCGCCGTTTGGCAGCTCAACTTTATTTGGATCGTATCGGAGATTGATCATGTCGTCACGTTCGCCAGTGGCCAAGGAAGGTCTGCCATTCATCGCCGGATTCGTGGCCGTGGCTGTGGCCGGCAGCGCCCTGCACGCCCACCCCCTGCTCCAGGGGGTGCTGTGGATCCTGGCCGGCTGGTGCGTCTGGTTCTTCCGCGATCCGGAACGGGTGACCCCGCAAGGGGCGGGTCTGGTGATCGCCCCGGCGGATGGCCGGGTGGTGGCCATCGAAGAGACCACTGCCCCGCTCTCCGGCCTGCCGGCACGCAAGTTTTCGATCTTCATGAATGTCTTCAGCGTGCATGTGAACCGCTTTCCCATCGATGGCCAGGTGCGCGAGGTGGCCTATCATCCGGGCAAATTCCTGAATGCTGCCCTGGATAAGGCCTCGATCGAAAACGAACGCATGGAGGTGCATGCCCAGACCCGCGACGGGGTGTCGATCTCCTTCGTGCAGGTGGCCGGTCTGGTGGCACGGCGCATCGTCTGCTACTTGAAGGCCGGAGACGCCAAGGCCGCAGGGGAGCGGTTCGGTCTGATCCGCTTCGGCTCGCGGGTGGATGTCTATCTGCCGCTCACAGCCAGGATCGAACCGGCCCTGGGTGATCAGACCCGCGCGGGTGAGACCATCATCGCCCGGCTGTAACATCCGGATCAAAACTGTATTGGATTCGTATTACCAACGAGAGCAACCACCGTGAGCGAACCGAGCGAGAATCCCAGGAAAGGGGCGATCATCTTTCCGTGCCTGTTGACCACGGGCGGCATGTTTTTCGGCTTCTACGCCATCATGGCCGCCTTGTCCGGCAGCTACCAGCAGGGGGCCATGGCGATTCTGGTGGCCGGCGTGTTCGACGGACTCGATGGCCGCGTGGCCCGCGCCATGAACGCCACCTCGGCATTTGGCAAGGAGTACGACAGCCTGGCCGATTTCCTCTCCTTCGGCATTGCGCCAGCGGTTTTGATCCATCAGTGGGCCTTGACGCCGTTCGCCCGCGTCGGCTGGGCCGGGGCGTTTCTGTTTGCGGTTTGCGGCGCGCTGCGCCTGGCCCGTTTCAACGTGCAGAAGGCCGCACCGATCGAAGCGGTTGCCAAACGCTACTTTCAGGGGCTGCCGATCCCGGCTGCCGCCGGTGTTCTGGCGGCCACGGTGCTCTTCTACGTGGATCTGGGCATTGCACCCGCTGCCGGACGGGCCGAGGCCGGCATTTCCGAATTCTGGCGCTGGTTGCCGCTGGTGCTGGTCTATGCCCTCGGCATTCTGATGGTGAGCGGCATCCGCTTCCGCAGTTTCAAGGAGTTCAACTGGCATCGCAAACGCCCCTTTTTCACCCTGGTCGCTGCCGTGATCTTCATCACTGTGCTCACCATCCACATGGCGGTCACGCTGTTTGCGGTCGGTTGGGCCTATCTGCTCTCCGCCTATTCGAGCCATCGCGAATACCGCAGGCTGTTGGCTGAAGGCGAGGAGGAGGAGGAGGACGAGGTGAAGGAGTTCAACGAAGCCGAACACGATGCCGAGCCGGAGTCCGACAACCGCCACGCTTGACAGAGATACACGGACAGGGTGCTCCAGGAGGGATGACCATGTCGGAGAAAGTTTTCATTTTTGATACCACGCTTCGGGACGGCGAACAGTCCCCCGGCGCCTCGATGACCGCCGATGAGAAGCTGCGTGTGGCCCGGCAGCTGGAAAAGCTGAAAGTCGATGTGATCGAAGCCGGTTTTCCGATCTCCTCGCCCGGCAACTTCGAAGCGGTACGCACCATCGCCCGCTCCATCCGCGACTGCTCGGTGGCCGGACTGGCCCGCGCCCGTGATGCGGATATCGACCGCGCCTGGGAGGCACTGCGCGAGGGGGTCAATCCGCGCATTCATCTCTTCATTGCCACCAGTCCGATCCACATGCGGCACAAACTCGGCATGGCGCCCGACCAGGTGGTCGAGGCCGCGATCGCTGGGGTCAAACGGGCCAAGCGCTATACGGCGAATGTCGAATGGTCCGCCGAGGACGCGGGCCGTTCGGAAATGGATTTCTTGTGCCGTATCGTCGAGGCGGTGATCGATGCCGGGGCCACCACGGTCAACATTCCGGATACCGTGGGCTATACGTTGCCGCATGAATTTGGCGAGCGGATCCATCAATTGATGTCGCGTGTGCCCAATGTCCACCGCGCGGTGATCTCGGTCCACTGTCACAACGATCTGGGATTGGCGACCGCCAATTCGCTGGCTGCGGTGCGCAACGGCGCCCGGCAGGTGGAGTGCACCATCAATGGCCTGGGCGAGCGGGCCGGCAATGCCGCGCTCGAAGAGGTGGTGATGGCGCTGCGTACCCGGCGCGACATCATGCCCTATCACACCGATGTCATTACCGAGGAGATCACCGCTGCCTCGCGGTTGGTGTCGCGCATCACCGGTTTCCCGATCCAGCCCAACAAGGCGATTGTCGGCGCCAACGCCTTTGCGCACGAATCGGGCATCCATCAGGATGGCATGCTCAAGGATGCCTCGACCTACGAGATCATGACCCCGGCCTCGGTGGGGTTGGCTGCCAATCGGCTGGTACTGGGGAAACACTCCGGACGTCACGCCTTCTCCGAGCGGTTGCGCGAGTTGGGTTATCAGCTGCCCGAAGCGCAGGTCGAGCGGATCTTGCAGCGTTTCAAGGATTTGGCCGATAAGAAGAAAAACCTCTTCGACGATGACATTCGCGCCCTGGTGGATGACGAGGTGGTGCGTGAGTCCGATCCTTACAAACTCACCCGTCTGCATGTGGCTTCGGGCACCGAGGATACGCCGGTGGCCGCAGTGGAGATCCAGGTGAACGGACATGCCGAGCGTGGCGCCGGGTGGGGCGAGGGGGCGATTCACGCGGTGTTCAACGCGATCACCAATCTGGTTCCGGGAGCCAATGAGGTGCGGTTGCAGCGTTATGAAGTGCGGGCCATCACGGGCGGGATCGATGCCCAGGCAGATGTGATCGTCAACATGGAGCGGGACGAGCGTTCGGTGCAAGGGCGCGGGGTGGACAACGACGTGGTGGTGGCGTCCGCATTGGCTTTTTTGAATGCCCTGGCCAAATTGGCGCGCAAGCCGGCCCAAACGCAAACCGGCGTGTGAGGGTGGTTCAACCGCACCCGTCTTGGAATGTCTGGTTTTTACTGGTGAAAAAAAAGAGAGGGTCTGGGAGATTCCTCTCCCAGGATTTTGACTTTAGACTTTGGCACGCTCTTCAAAAGAAGCGTCGTTTTTTGTTTTTTGGAAACAACTCTCGCATCTTGCACGCAGCCTTGCGAAAAACCACGCATCCCAAAATGGGTGCGATTCAATAGTAACGACGCATCCTTTGCATGTGACCGCCATGGCCTATTTCCACTATAAATTGATCGCCCGCGAAGGCATGGTCAGAGGCGGAGTGATCCATCTACCGTTCGATAGCCCCCTCTCCGCCATCGCTTACTTGGAACGCCAGGGCGGCACGGTGATCTTCGCCCATCCGCTCCATCCCTGGCTCGGCGCCACCTGGGGGGTACTCGAACGGTTTTTCGAGACCAAGGTCGAAGTCGCCACCATGGCCGAGGCGTTGAACAACGTCGCCATCATGCTCAAGGCCGGTATTCCGGTGGTGGCCGCTGTCCAGGACTCCCTGGCCGAACACGACAACCCGACATTGGCCAAGGTGGGACGCGATCTGGTCAACCGCATCCACTCCGGTTCGAGCCTGTCGGACGCAGCCCGGAAATGGCAGCGCTATTTCCCGGATACCGCGCTCTTCTTGATGCGCATCGGCGAGGAGACCGGCTCGCTGGACAAGACCATCCAGGATGCCTCGCGCCACATGATCAAGGTGGACAAGATCGTGCGCGAGACCAAAGGGGCCTTGATGTACCCGGCGATCATGTTCACCGTGATCTTCATGGCCATGGCCTTTTGGCTCTATGCCGTGGTACC
>JAMOBI010000035.1:0-22395 GCA_039908105.1 Magnetococcus sp. YQC-9 | reverse complement strand
GCGAAAAATGCGCCGCGCGCCGCCTTCGCGGGAGTCGTTTCCGCTTTTTGGAAACGACTCCCGCATCTTGCACGCAGCCTTGCGAAAAACTACGCATCCCAAAATGGGTGCGGTTTAGAATGGGTCGATGCCTGTCTGAAACAATCGTTTCCGGGGTGTCGTCCGCTGTTCAGCGGGCAACAGGTGCGGGCTGGGTGTAGGGCACGGCGGGCATCATTTGCATCTGCGCGGCGGGTGGTGCGGGGTAGGGTGTGGGTGCGGCAGGCTGAGTCATTTTCATCATCGCGAACAAAGCACCAATGAGCAGGGCGGTCTGCGCCACGAACATGCTGGCGGTCCAACGGATGATTTCCGACTTGGCGGTTTCGAGATCTGCCTTGGTGACCAGCTCGCGCGAATCCTCCACTTTCTTCAGTACGGCGCTTAAGGCGCGCGCCTGGGCCTCGGCATGCGGCGCGGGAATCCCTGCGGTCTCCAGCTCCTTGACATAGGCGAGGGTATCGAAGGTGATGGTGATGCCTGTCATGACTTGTTCTCCCGATCCTGGTGATTGGAAAAATCATAACATGGCCGCTTCGCATCGTCCACCGAAATCCCTGTAGTGCATGAGCTGACCGAAGCGTGGGTACGCTTGCGTACAGCCAATCCCGCTCGGGTTGCAAGAGGGGACATGGGACGCTGACCAACAAAACGGGGAGTCCGAATGATCCGGACTCCCCGTGGGTAAGCGTAAGCCAAACTTGCAGGATGGGCCCCAGCCGTGGAACTCCAAAGGTAGGGTTTCACGGTAAAGAACGCGGGTCATTACGGCAGGGTGAGGATCGCCTTCTTCTCGACGAGGAAGCTGTCGGTGTCGCTGGGCGGCAGCAGGGTGCCGGTGGTAAAGCGCACATCGACCACCGACTTGGCCAGGGTGCTCTTGGCATCGATGTTCTTGGTGAGTGCGTCCTTGAGCTTCTCTTCCAGGGTCAGAAGATCCATCAGGGTGGAGAGTGGACCTTGTTGGCGCTGGGCATTGTACTTTTGCAGCGATCCCTCCACGCTCGGCCAGTAGTTCTTGATCGACTTCTGCGCCAGTTCCACGCTCGGGATGGCGTGTTTGAGATCGTTCAGGCTCTTCTTCACGCTCATCTTGACGGTGCGCGTCTTCTCTTCCAGGAGCATCTGGTCACGCATCACCGCCATGTTGCGCTGCTTGACCATACCCTCGGCAGCATCGTTGCCAAACGGGTACTCGAAGATCATGCTCACCCTCCAGTTGGGAGAGACCGTGTTTTCGGTGAACCCCTTGCCGACGTTGTTGAAGGTCGAACCCGAGACATCGCCGCCCATCACGCCCACCGTACCGTCGGCGGTCAGCTTGGGCAGGAGATCCTTCTGGGCCTTGGTCAACTGGACGTTGGATTGCTCTTCGGTCAGCTTGGCGGCCTTGAGGTCGGCGCGCTCGGACTGCGCGGTCTCCATCAACCGCTTGATGAGCGATTTGTCCTCGAAGTTGGCGGAGATGGTGGGGAACTCTTCGGCGGGATACCCCTTGGCCGTGAGTTCGTCCACCGAGAGTCCCATGGCCTCGGCCAGGGCGTTCTTGGTCTCGTAGACCTTGGATTTGCCCTCTTCAAGGGCCAGGGATTCGGCGGCCAGACGGGCGGTCAGGGTGTTGACCTCGTCTTTGTTGCCGCGATTGCCGCGCGCTACGGCCCGGTCCTTGGCGTCTTCGGCCCATTTGGTGACCAGCTTTTCCGAGACGCGCAGGATGTCCTGCTTTTCCATGGCGGCCTTGTAGTCCCAGTAGGCCTTGGCCACGGAGCGCACGCGGTTGGAGACCGCGTGGCGATACTCCTGCTGCTTGGCTTCATAGCCGAGTTTTTTGTCTTTCTCGTCCACGGTCGCCTGGAATGCATTTGGACCGCTGTTTCTCATAAGCGGTACGATGACCCGCAACTCGCTGATGCCGATGTTGGTGGCCCCGGCGCCCTGGGAAGCCATGTCGTAGTAGTTGACCGGATCGGTGCGCATGGCCGTGGCCTTGAGTTCGGTGATCACGCCGACCCGATGATATTGCTTGAGGGAAGCGGTGGCCGTGCTTTCGTGTTTGTTCTTTTCGATGTTGGCGTCGTACAGCGAGCGTAACCCACCGGCCATCTCCTTGACATCCAGAAGATTCTTCAAATCCGTGGCGCCGAAGGTGCCGATGCCGCGTTCCGCGTTGCTCGCCTGGGTGTTCAAGGCGCGAATCAGTGCGGGCGCGGATCCGCCGGGCAGGGCGGCTTCCTGGGCTTTCAAGGCGTCGTACTGCTGTTTTACCCACGGCGGCACCGGGGTGATCGACTGGCTGTTGTCCACCGTGACGTTGAGGGTGGGGTTGAAAGCCCCCTTCTTCTCCTGATACTCACCCGCAGCCACCTCGCGCATCCCTTTGGCCATGATGACATCGGCGTTGCTTTCGTTCTCCAGTGAGATTTTGACGGCATCCATGATCGGCCAGGGACCGATTTTCTCTTCTGGAGTGGGGGTCATGGTTTTGAAGATCTCCTCCTGGAGAGTGCCGGCAGCCATCGCGGTCGGCGATTGGGCGAGCAACAGGGGGAGCAGGGAAGAGAGAATCCATGAGAATCGGATCGGTTGTTTCATTCGTGATCTCTGTCGCAAAAAAGGGACGGGTAGCGGGATAAAAGCAATTTTTGTGCCATGAGTGCCGAAATCGTCAACTTAATTCCGCCAACACGGCATCCAGTTCATCTCCATCCGGATTGGAATCGATTGGATCCTGGACCGTCGGTTCGGTCCTCTCCAAATTCTGACCATATTGGATCATTTCCCTGATTGCAACCAGAAAAAGATCCGCCAGGCGTTGAATGGAGGTTGTCTGGTGCAAGCGGGTCGAATAGGTCAGCTCCCAATGCAGGCATCCTGATCCGATAAAGCCGTTGAGTTCAAGCAGATGGCTGCGTTGTGCTCCGGGAGCGATGGGCGAACCGATCTTCTCTGTGGCGAGGGTGAAGCGTTGTGTCTCGCCGAGCAGAGCATCGTACTGCCCGAAGTAGTTGAAGCTGATCGCAGCGGTCGGACAATTGCGCAGTGGCGTGTCAAGCAAATGGCGCAGCAGGCCAAAACCGAGGCCGTTTTTGGGAATGGCCGCCAAGGTTGCCTGTACCCGTTGCAGGGATGCGGCGGGCCAGGATGAAGCCTCTTCCAGACTCGTTTGCAGGGCCACCGGATAGAGCGCGGTGAACCACCCCACGGTGCGGGTGATCTCCAGATCGTCGAACAGCTCCTCGCGGCCATGCCCTTCCAGATCGATAAGAAACACGTCGTGACTTTGATCCGTCCAGAGGCTCAACGCGCGCGCCAGAGCGGCCAGCAGCAGCTCGTTGATTTGGGCGTGCAGCAGACCGGGGAGTTCGCGCAGCAGCGCCCGGGTTTGTGCCTCATCCAGGGAGAGCCGAATGTTGGCAACCGTTTCGACCCGATTATACTCTAATGCCTCCGGCCAATCCAGCGGCAAAGGCAGTGTCGGCTGGTTGACGACTCCCAGCCAGTAGGGCAGCTGTCCGCGCAACGATTCGAGATGCGCCGGCGCGGTGATCCGCTCGGCCCACTGTTTGAACGAGCTGGTCTTGGCCGGCAGTTGGAACGGTTCGGAGCGTGCGGCCTGATCGAGCAGGGTTTGCAGATCCTCCAGCAGAATGCGCCAGGAGACCCCGTCGATGGCCAAATGGTGAAGGATGAAGAGCAACCGGCCCGGCTGCGCCTCTGGACCGGTGAAGAACGCCGCGCGCAACAGCGGGCCCCGGGTCAGATCGAGCGATGCCTGCAACGCGGCGGCACGGGTCTCAATGGCGGCATGCCAGCGTTCGACGGGCAGGGTTGAGAGATCCTCGATCGAAAAAGGTATCGCACCATCGGGTGGGGCGATCGCCTGTTGCCAGCCGTGTTCATCGCGGATAAAGCGCAGCCGCAGGGCGTCGTGCCAGCGCAACAGCTCGCCGATGGCCGTGCGCAGCGCCTCGGGATGCAAGTGGGGCGGGGTGACCAGCAGGTGGGCCTGGTTGAAGTGGTGCGGAGCATCCGTTTCGCGATCCAGAAACCAGCGCTGAATGGCGGTCAGCGGGACTTTGCCGGAGACGACCCCCTGTTCGGCCTGCACCGCCTCGGCACTGCTGGCAACAGAGGCCAACTCGGCGATGGTCTGGTGCTGGAAGATCTGTCGCAGGCTCAAACTCATGCCGGCCTGACGGGCGCGCGCCACGATCTGGATGCTCAAGATCGAATCGCCGCCCAGCTCGAAGAAGTTGTCGTGGATGCCGACAAGCTCCACGCCGAGCACCTCGGACCACAGGCGGGTCAAGAGCTGCTCCTTGTGGGATTGGGGGGCGGCCAGGGTGCTTTCCATCCCGACGCGGGACCGTTCCGGATCGGGCAGCGCCTTGCGATCGAGCTTGCCGTTGGCCGTCAGCGGCAGACCGTCGGGCATGAGCACGAAGAGGGCCGGTACCATGAAATCGGGCACGCGGGTTTTCAAATGGGCGCGCAGATCGGCAACCGAGGGGCTGGCCCCCGGACGCGGCACCACATAGGCGACCAGATGACGATTCTCCGGAGTGTGCGGTTCGCTGCGCACCACCACGACCGATTCGCGCACCGCAGCGGATTGTTGCAAAGCGTTTTCGATCTCGCCCAGCTCAATGCGGAAACCCCGGATCTTCACCTGATGATCGCGGCGTCCGAGGAAATCGATCGAGCCATCCGGCTGGTAGCGCGCCAGATCGCCGGTTTTGTACATCCGGGCATACATCCTGTCACCGTGGAACGGATTGGCGATGAATTTTTCGGCTGTCAACTCGGGCCGGTTGAGATAACCCCGTGCCAGACCGTCGCCGCTCAAATAAAGCTCGCCTGCCACCCCGATCGGCACCGGTTCCAGATGGGCATCGAGGATGTAGGCCTTGGTGTTGGCAATGGGCCGTCCGATGGAGGGCGAGCCTTGCAGATCCGCCGGGATGCGCGCACAGGTGGAGTAGGTGGTATCCTCCGAGGGACCGTAAAGATTATCGAAATGCAGCACTTGCGGGTTGGCGTAGATCGCATGGGCCAGGGTATCCTTGAAGGGCTCACCCGCCAGGATCACCAGGCGTACCGATTCGGGCAGCGGCCCGAGCCTGAGCAATGCGGCCATGGCCGAGGGGACGGTGTTGACCAGGGTGACTGCGTGTCCGGCCTTGGCCGCTTCCGGCAGGGCCAGGGCATCGCGCACCAGGATGATGCGTCCCCCCCAGCTCAATGTGACGAACAGCTCGAAGACCGAGAGATCAAAACAGATCGAGGTGGAGGCGAGTACCGCTTCAAACCAGGCCCGTTGATAGAAGTTTCTGCTCCAGTGGATCAGGGTGACGGTTGAGTGGTGTTCGATGGCCACCCCCTTGGGCAGGCCGGTCGAGCCGGAGGTGTAGATCACGTAGGCCAGATGGTTGGGGGTGGCAAGCGGTGCGAGGGGGGCGGTCGGGCCGGCGGCCATGGCGGCGGCTTGCGGCCCGTCCAGGCTCAACACCTGCGCGCGCGCTTTGGGCAGATGGGGCAGGATCGATTGCTGGGTCAAAAGCACGGGCCCGGCCTCCGAGGTGTCGGCCTGCTCCATGTCCGCGAGCATGAAGGCGATCCGTTCGGGCGGGTAGTTGGGATCGAGCGGTACGTAGGCGCCGCCGGCCTTGAGGATCGCCAGCAGGGCCACCACCAGCTCCTGGTTGCGCTCCAGACAGACCCCGACCAGCCGATCCGGACCCACCCCCAACGTGCGCAGATGGTGGGCCAGCTGATTGGCCTTCTCATCCAGTTGGGCGTAGGTGAGCGTGCGGCCATCGTCGCAGATCAGGGCCATGGCATGGGGGGTGGCTTGCGCCTGTTTTTCGACCAGTTGATGGATGCAGAGCCCGGCGTCCGGATGGTCGACGTGGTTGGCGTTCCAGGTGTCGAGCAGCAGGGTTCGCTCGGCGGGACTCAAGAGGGTCAAGCGCGAGAGGTTTTTTTGCGGTGCTGCGACGATATCGCGCAGCAAACTGGTGAAATAGGCGATGATCCGTTCGATGGTGGCCGCATCGAACAGATCGGTGTTGTACTCGAAGTTGCCGGAGAGCCCTTCGGCGTTCTCCTCCATGGAGAGCGAGAGGTCGAACTTGGCCGATTTGCCGTAGAGGTCGAGCGCCTGCATCGTCACCCCTTGCATGGCCGGCGGGGCGAACGGGGCGTTCTGGAGCGCGAAGAGCACCTGGAAGAGCGGCGCATGGCTCAAATTGCGCGTCGGTTGCAGGGCATCGACCAGCTGCTCGAAGGGGATATCCTGGTGGGCGAAGCCGTCGAGTGTCATGCGGCGCACGCGGGTGAGCAGGGTGGAGAACTCCGGATCGCCGCTTGAATCCACCCGCAAGGCGAGGGTGTTGACGAAAAAGCCGATCAACCCTTCGGTCTCGGGACGGTTGCGGTTGGCGACCGGTGTGCCGATCAGCACATCGGGCTGATCGCTCAACCGTCCGAGCAGGGTGCCGAAGGCGGCGATCAGGGTCATGAAGAGGGTTGCCCCCGAGGCGCGACTTAAAGAATGGAGCCGGTCGGTGGTCTCCCGGTCCACGGTGAAATAAAGATCCGCGCCGCGATAGCTCTGCACCGGCGGACGCAGTCGGTCGGTGGGAAGTTCGAGCAGCTCCGGGATCTCGGCGAGCTGGGTTTTCCAGTAGTGCAGCTGGGTATCGAGCCGCTCCCCGGTCAGCCACTGCTGCTGCCAGTGGCTGTAATCGGCGTACTGGATTGGCAGGGGGGGCAGCGGACTCTCCCGGCCTGCGGCAAAAGCGTTGTAGAGTTCGATCAACTCGGTGATGAAGATGGCCACCGACCAGCCGTCGGCGGCGATGTGGTGCAGGGTGAAGAGCAGGGCGTACCCGGACGCTGCGGGGGCGGGTTCGACGAGGCTGGCCCGCAGCATCGGTTCGGCAGTCAGATCGAACGGTCTTTGCATCTGTTCGTTTGCCAACTCCTGGATCGATTGACCGGGGGCCAGGGTCAGGCGCGGCACCGGCAGATCGAAGGGGGGGAGGATGCGTTGCACCGGTTGGCCGTCGATGGCCGGAAAGACGGTGCGCAACGCTTCGTGGCGCCGGACGATGGTCTGGATGGCCCTGGTCAGTGCTTCGGTGTCGAGCGCGCCTGAGAGTGCCATGCCGCCGGGCAGATGATAGGTGGCAAAGCCCCCTTCGAGCTGTTCCAAAAACCAGAGCCGCTGTTGGGCGAACGAGAGCGGCAGATCCCCGGTTCGCTCAATCGGGCGGATCGGCGGCGGGGGCGGCAAACGTTGGGCGGTCAGGCGGGCGGCATCGATGGCGGCAGCGAGCCCCACCAGATCGGGATGGTCGAAGAGCAGCCCCAGGGGGAGCTCCAGGGCGAACTGGTCTTTCAGGCGTGCCAGCACGCGCGTGGCCATCAGCGAGTGACCGCCCAGCTCGAAGAAGTGAGCCTCGCGGTGGATGCGCGGCTGGTTCAACAGCTCGGCCCAGGTGGCGGCGATCAGCTCTTCGGTCATCCCTTTGGGGGGTTGATGGCGACTCTCCACCGTCCCGCTCTCTTCGGTCGGGGCCGGCAGCAGGCGGCGATCCACCTTGCCGTTGGGCGAGCGCGGCAGGGCGGGCATGATGCGAAAGATCGACGGGATCATGTAGTCCGGGAGTTTGGTTTTCAGGTAACTCCGCAGCGACTCGGCGGTCGGCGGCGCATGTCCCTGGCGCACCTCGACGTAGGCGATCAACATCTTGTCGCCCGGTCGCGGCTCCCAGGTGGTGGCAGCCGCCTCGTACAGATCCGGGTGGCGCGCCAGATTGGCCTCGATCTCCCCCAACTCGATGCGGAAACCGCGCACCTTGACCTGATAATCCTTGCGGCCCAGAAAGTGGATGTTGCCATCCGGCAGGAAGCGGGCCAGATCGCCGGTGCGCTGCAGGCGGCTTTCGGGGTCGGCGGTGAACGGGTCGGGCAGAAAGGCCTTGGCCGTGATCTCCGGCTGGTTCAGATAGCCGGGCGAGAGGTTGTGGCCCCCGGCATACAGAATTCCCGGCACGCCGATTGGCACCGGTTGCAGGTGGTCATCGAGAATGTAGAGCGGATGGAGCTCGGCGCGCGGCGGACCGATTTTCAGGTGCGGTTGATCGAGATCCGCCAGGCTTAAACCGTGATACGTCGTGTGGACGGTCGATTCGGTGATGCCGTAGAGGTTGATCAGTCGGGGTCTCTGGTCGCCGTGGCGGGCGAACCAGGGTTTTAGATTCTGGAGCTTCAGCGGTTCAGCACCGAAGATCACCACCCGCAAATTCAAGGGTTTGGCCCCGCCCGACTCCTCGATCCGGGTCAATGCCTGGAACACCGAGGGGTTGTTGTTGAGCACCGTCACCCGTTCGCGGTGCAACAGCTCGTAGAAGGCCTCGGGCGAGCGGGCGGTCTCGGCATCGACCACCACCCCTTTGCCGCCGAACAAGAGCGCCCCCCACATCTCCCAAACGGAAAAATCAAACGAAAAACCGTGGAAGATCGACCAGATGTCCTGCTCGTCAAAGTCGAACCAGGCGCGGGTGACCAGGAACATCCGCACCAGCCGGTCGTGGCGGATCACCACCCCCTTGGGCCGCCCGGTGGAGCCGGAGGTGTAGATCACATAGGTGGGATGGTCGGGACGTACCGCGACCTCGGGGTTGCTGGTCGGGCGTTGCGCGATTGCTGCGGCATCGCGCTCCAGCAGGGTCACGGTCGCTTGATGGGCGGGGAGTTTGTTCACCACCGAGGCGTGCGCCACGACGAATTCAAGGCGTGCATCCTCCATCAGGATGGCCAGTCGCTCCGGCGGATGGTTGGGATCCATCGGCACGTAGGCCCCGCCGGCCTTCAAAATCGCCAACAGCGCGATCACGGTATCGAGCGAGCGTTCGACACTGATGCCAATCAGGGTGCCGGGGGTCACCCCCAAAGCGATCAGGTGGTGGGCGAGTTGGTTGGCACGCGCGTTCATCGTCCGGTAGTCCAGGGTGATCTCCCCGAACACCAGGGCCGGGGCGTGCGGTTTTTTTTCAACCTGGGCTTCGATGAAGGTATGCAGACAGCCCCCCTTCGGCTCGATCACCGCGGTGCGGTTCCACTGATGGACCATCCGCTCGTATTCCGGGGGGGTGAGCAGCGGCAGCCGGGTCCAGGGGAGCGTGGCATCGCGGCAGGCAGCGGTCAACAACGTCTCCAAGTGGCCGATCATGCGCCGGATGGTCGAGCCGTCAAACAGATCGGTGTTGTACTCGAATTCGCCCTTTAGAATCCCCTCCTGCTCCTCCATGGCGAGCAGCAGGTCGTACTTGGCCGGCACCCGCTCTTGATCGAGTGGTTCGATGGTCAGACCGGGCAGTTGCAAACGGCGCTCCGGGGTGTTTTGCAGGATGAACATCACCTGGAAGAGCGGCGAGTGGCTGCGGGTGCGGGTCGGTTTCAGCCGCTCCACCAGCTGCTCGAAGGGGACATCTTGATGGGATTGGGCCTCCAGCGTCACCGCGCGCGCCTGATCGAGCAGTTGCGCAAAGCTCGGCTCCTCGGCCAAATTCAGCCGCAAAACGAGGGTGTTGACGAAAAAGCCGATCAGCCCTTCGAGCTCTGCCCGGTTGCGGTTGGCCACCGGCGAGCCGATCACCAGATCGTTCTGACCGCTGTAACGGGCGAGCAGTACGCTGAACCCAGTCAACAGGGTGGCAAACAGGGTGGTGCGGTGATCGTGGCTTAACGTTTTCAGGCTGGCGGTCAACCCGGCTGCGAGGGTGAACCGCTCGATGGCGCCATCAAACCCCTGCACCGCCGGACGCGGGCGATCGGTGGGGAGTTCCAACAGCGCCGGGGCCCCCGACAACTGCCGCTCCCAGTAGGCCAATTGCCGGTCCAGCTCCCCTTCCTGCAACCAGCTCCTTTGCCAGTTGGCGAAATCGGCGTATTGGATCGGCAGGGGGGGCAGAGTCGCGGCCCCTCCCGCGTCGCTTGCGTTCGTGGCGCTCTCTGTCGTGCGGATCTCGCGCTCGTAGAGTGCCGCCACCTCCTGGATCAACACCCCGAGCGACCAGCCGTCGGCAATGATGTGATGCAGGGTGAGGAGCAGCAGATGACTCTCTTTCGCCAGTCGAATCAGTCGGACCCAGAGCAGTGGACCGGTGGAGAGGTCAAACAGCTGCTCTTCCCCCCGGGTGATCCAGGATTTGATTTCAGACGCTTGCACCTTAAGGGGCAGGGAGGCCAGATCGATCATCGGCAGCTCGATGGGCGCCGGGGGGGCGATCCGCTGGATCGGCGTGGCGCCATCGGCACCCATGGCAAACGAGGTGCGCAAGGTTTCGTGCCGGGCGACGATGGCGCTCAAACTCCGGGTCAAAGCCTCCCGATCGAGCGGGCCGGTCAGCCGCAGGGCTGCCGGGATGTTCCAGGTGAACCCCTTTTCCATCTGATCGAGAAACCAGAGCCGCTGTTGGGCAAAGGAGAGCGGCAGCTCGTGGGTGGCCGAGCGCGGCGTGGTCGGGATGCGGTAGGCGTTGGCGCTGCCTGAGCCGGACAACCGGGTGATGCCGGAAGCTTCAGCTGCGGCGTGCGCTTTCAAGTGGGCCAAAAGCTCCCCTTTGCGTTCGGCCAACTCCAGACGCATCTTCGGGGTGAGGCTCTCCCTGGGGGCGCTGACGCGCAGATTTTCGCCATCAACCAGCAACACGACCCCCAAAGCGCGCAGGTCGGCGATGAACGTTTCGATGGCCATGGGTGCGGTGGTCACAAGACGAACTCCTCTCGTTGCGTATCGTCGTGGTTGGGGGCAAGCTCTGTGGCAAAGGGGATCCCGAGCGCGGCATCGATTTGGCTTGCCAGCCCTGCCAGGGTTGGCCATTGAAAGAAGAGCTTGACCGGAATCTCCAGCCCCAGCTCTTCCCGCAGCGCGGAGATCACCTGGATGGCGTGCAGCGAATGGCCGCCCAAGGCAAAGAAATCGGCCTGGCGGTGGATCGTCGGACGGGCGAGAATCCGGCTCCAGATGGCATGCAGACGCTCTTCCGTTGCGGTTTGGGGCGGCTCGAGCGCGCCGGGATCCTTCTCTTGCAGCTTGGGCTGCGGCAGGGCGCGCCGGTCGAGTTTGCCCTGACCGGTCAGGGGCAGTGCGGGCAGAAACATGAGGTGCGTTGGGATCATGTAATCCGGCAGCCAGGCTTTGAGATGGGTTCTTAAGGTCTCGATCTCCGGTTCACCCCCGTGCGCGCTCACCAGCCAGGCGATGAGCGTTGTCTCACCAGTTGGCAGGGTTGGCGCGTCGACGACCGCCTCGCGGACGCCGGGATGGCGCAACAACGTGGCCTCGATCTCGCCCAACTCGATGCGAAAGCCGCGAATCTTCACCTGGGTATCCAGCCGTCCGAGAAAATCGATGGTGCCATCCGGCAGCAGGCGGGCGCGGTCGCCGCTTTTATACAGGCGGGCGCCGGGGGTGGGGGTGAAGGGATCCGGGATGAACCGCTCGGCGGTCAGATCCGGACGGTTGAGATAGCCCCGCGCCAGCTCCGCCCCCCCCAAAAAGAGCTCACCCGGCACGCCGATGGGTTGCAACTGGCCCAATGGATCGAGCACGCAAGCGCTGCGCTGGCCCAACGGTGTGCCGATCGGGAGTCGTGCCTGCGGGTCGATCGCCTCGGGGATGCGGTGGGCCAGTGCGGTCACCACCGCCTCGGTGGGGCCGTAGTCGTTCCAGATCTCGATGGCGCCCAACGGCGATTGGCGAATGTCTGCGATCAGCGCGGTGGGCAGCGCCTCCCCCCCGACATGCAGCAGCCGCAACACCCCGGTCGGCACCTCCTCCGGGTTGGCCAGCCACGCCTGCCGCAGCTGTTGCAGATAGGCCGGGGTCAGCCCCGCCACGGTGATACCGTGGGTTTTCACCTGGCGGTTGAACTCCGCCGGGGTCCAGAGTGCCGGGCCGCGCAGTACCAGCGTGGCACCGGTCAAGAGCGAGGTGAAGATATCCTCGACCGAAAAATCAAAATGCAATGCGGTGAATTGCAACACCCGATCCTGGCGTTTGAGTCCCAGCGTGGCGGCGTAGTCTAGGCAGTGACGCACGATCGCCCGGTGCTCCACCACCACCCCTTTGGGCTCGCCGGTGGAGCCGGAGGTGTGGATCACATAGGCGGCGTTGTCGGGTGTCGGTTGGGGTTTCGGATTGTCGGGGGAGAGGCCGATCGTCAGCTCGTCACAATCATCCAGCCGCACGATCTCGATTGCCTCATCGGTCACCCGATCCGCCAAGGCGTTGTGCGCCAGCACCAGATCGATGCCGGCATCCTGCAAGATCGCGCCCAGACGGGCCGGGGGCTGCTCGGCATCAAGCGGCACATAGGCGCCGCCCGCCTTGAGGATGGCGAGGAGCGCGATGATCATGTCGACCGAACGCTCGGCCAACAGGCCCACGAGCTTCTCCGGCCCCACGCCGCGTGCGATGAGATAATGGGCCAGATGGTTGGCGCGCTGGTTCAAGGTGGTATACGAGATTACTTGATCATCCAGCCGGATTGCTTCCGCCTCCGGGGTGGCGGTGGCCCACAGCTCGACTGCGTGATGCAGCAATGAAAAAGAGGTCGGCTTTTGGGCCGATTGCAGCCCCGGATGGCTTGAACTCACCAACTGCGCCACCTGCTCCGGGGTCATCAACGGCAACTGGCGCACCGGGGTGTCGGCGGCTCCCTGATCGGCGATGGCGGCCAGCAAATTGTTGAACAGCCCGCTCCAGCGCTCGATGGTGGTGGCATCCAACAGCGCGGTCGAGTAATCGAATTCGATCACCAGCTCGCCCTGGATCTCGGTGACGTTCACGCTCAAGCCGTTATCCAGCGCATGGATCGGCTGCGGGAACCACTCGGCGGTCAATCCCAGTTCGCTACCCAGATCAATCGGGTGATCCATGTTGAAGGTGGTGGCGACCAGCGGGGCCTGCATCTGGCTCTGGCGTTGGTTCAAGTGCTCGATCAAGTTGGCAAAGGGATAATCCTGGTGCTCCATGGCGGTCAACAGGGTGGATTTGACTTGAGCGAGGAGACGGGCAAAGGTCGGATTCTCCACCAACTGCCCCTTGATCGGCAGAATGTGTGAGCAGTAGCCGATGAGCGGATTGTTCGTCGTCGGGGGCCGTCCGAGCACCAGAATGCCGATCACCAGTTCGTCCTGGCCCGAGAGGCGGTGCAAAAAGAGCTGATAGGCGGCAAGCATCAGCATGAACAGCGTGCTGTTGTGGCGTGCGCAGGTTTTCTTTAACCGTTGATGGAGCGCATCATCCAGTCGCAGCACCGCGCGTGCGGCCTGATAGTCGTGATCCGGCCCGATGGTCCGATCCCAGGGGAGCTCCAGCACCGGCAGGGGATCCGGGAACAAGGCGAGCCAAAAGGCCTCGTGGGCCCGCATCGCCTCGGAACGGTCGGCGTTCTCGCGCCAGCGCAGATAGTCGGCCCACGGCATGGGTGGCGGCAGATCGAGGGTCTTTAAGTCACGCAGCGCCGTGTAGCCGGCGAAGAGTTCGCGCAGCATCACCACGATCGACAGCCCGTCGATCAACATGTGGTGCGCGGTCAATACCAATCGATTAAGATCATGGGCAAGCCGGATCACCGAGAGGCGCAAGGCCGGAGGGATCGCGGTATCAATCGGGGTTTTGGCCTCCTGCTCGAACCACGCGGCCAATGCCTGGTGGCGGGCCGCTTCATCCAGATGGCGCAGATCGGTCACCGGCAGGGTGTAGAGCACCTCGGGCAAGACAGTCTGGTTTTGTCCGTGCGGGTCAATGGTGGTGCGCAAGGCGTCGTGGCGGGCGATCACCTGGTTGATTGCCCGTTGCAACAGCTCCAGATCCAGAGTGCCCGCCAGTTGCAGATTGGTGAAACTCAAATTGGTCAGTGATCCGCTGCCGCTCACCTGATCAAGGGTCCAGAGCTGGGTTTGTGCCTTGCTCAAAGGGAGTGTCTGCGGTGGCGGCTTGGGGGGTGTGTGGCCGGCCATGGGGAAGAAGCCGGCCTGCAACAACGCCTCGATGGTCTCTTCAACCGCTGTCACCACCTTGATGAGATCCTCATCGGTGTGGGCGGTCGAGACAAAGCAGGTGCGCCCCTCCCAGAGATAGATGCCGCGCTCGATCAGGCCGAAGTGCAGCAGGTCCATCTCCAGCGACTGGTAGGTGTAGCTGAAGTTGCCGCTCTGCACGAAACGGAACAGCGAGCCGAAACGGGCGATCTTGACCGGGATGTTCCGGGATTGAAACAATCGGTTCAGATCAGCCTCCAGTTTGGCCGCGCGTCCATTCAAGCGGTCGTAGAGGGTGGCTCCCTCCGCCTGGATGCGGGTGAGGATCGCCAGGGCCACAGCCAGCGAGAGCGGATGGCGGCGGAAGGTGCCGGCACCGGCCAGCGTGGTCTGGGCACTCGGGAAGGAGTCCGGATCGTCGAACTGCCACAGGCCGCCATCCACCTGGTCGATGAAACGGGCCTCCCCGGCGACCACCCCCAACGGCAGCCCACCCCCCAACACCTTGCCGTAGGTGACCAGATCGGCCTTGACGCCGAAATGGGCCTGGGCGCCGCCCGGCTCGATGCGAAACCCGGTGATCATCTCATCAAAAATCAGCGGAATATCGAGCTCTTTGGTCACGGCGCGCAACTGCTGCAAAAAGGCTTTCGGTTGCAGGGTCGGCTGGCGGCTGGGCACCGGCTCGACCAGCACGGCGGCCAATTGATCGGCCTGGGCGCGGATTGTCTCCAAGGCATCGGCCTTGTCGTAGTTGAGGATCACGGTCTCGCCGACCGCCTCGGGCGGGATGCCGGGGACCATCGGCAGGGTGCAGCTCACCCCGTCGATTTTGCCGGCCATGGCCAAGACCGCATCCGAGTGGCCGTGATAGGCGCCGGAGAACATGGCGATCCTCTTTCGACCGGTGGCCGCGCGCGCCAGGCGGATCGCCGACATCACCGCCTCGGTGCCGGTGGTGGTGAAGGCGACCCTTTCAACACCGGTCAATTCGCGGATCAGGCGCGCCACCTGGCCGCTCAAACCCGATTGCGGCCCCAGATGGACCCCTTTGGCAATCTGTTCCTGCATCGCTGCGGTGATGAAGGGGGCTTTCAATCCGAACAGATGGGCGCCAAAGCCGCTGGCCAAATCCACATAGGGGTTGCCGTCCAGATCGATGAAGCCGCTTTCGGTCGCCTCGACCGAGAGAATCGGATAGCTCAACCGCTTGGTCTCAGGCCGCATGCCCATCAACGAGCGCACATCGGCCCAGTGGATTCTCTCCGCTTCGGTTTGCGCGCGCGATGTGCGGGTGCGGGCGATGTAGCGTTCGATGAAACCATCCAGATAAGCGCGCTGCGATGAGAAGAGCTGGCTGGCATCCTGATCGTGGAACGAGGCGAAATGGCCGCCCGGTTTTTGGGGGGCAATCGGGGCCGGAGTTGCGGGTCGGACAGCGGGAGCCGGGGCGGAGAGCGTCTGGGCCAGCCCGAGGGTCTGCGGGGAGTCCCCCCGCAGCAGCGCCAGCTGCTGGCGCATGATCTCCAGTTGCTGCATCACCACCTGTTCGACCGTCGAACTGGGGGCGGCTGGCACGCCTGGCGTGGCGGTCGATCCCGCTGGCAGGGTGGTGCCGGCTGGGCTGGTCGGGGCTGCGGCAGTCGTGATGGTTGCAGCGGTCGCGGCAATCTCGGCTGCGCTCTCCTCTGGATCGACCCATCCGGCGGGCAGTTCGGCGGCGATCAACCCGGCAACGGCTGCCGGGGTGGACAGATCCTCGAAGATGCGCCGGATCGGGATGCGCACCCCGAACCGCTGATCGATCGCCTGGAGGATCTCCATCAGAATCAGCGAATCGGCCCCCATCTCCAAAAACGGGGTGTGCAGATCCACCTCCTCCGGGGCGGCACGCAGCTGCCGGGCGATCAGGCCGCGCAGCCGGTCGGCGCTGGAGGGGGAGGAGGAGGGGGCAGGGGTGGAGGAGACAGCGGGTGCAGCGATGGCGTTCATATCAACGGTCGTGGGTGGTGCGACGGTGGAGGGGGACTCTTCAACAGCAACGGTCAAGATCTCGGGGAGAGCCGCAGGGGTGCCAGTCTGTGCGCCCGGATCCGGGATCGGGGTGCGCGGATCGCGAAACCAGCAGGCGGTGCGCTGAAACGGGTAGGTGGGCAGCGAGACCTTGCGGCGCGGATGGTGGCGATAGAGGCCGTTCCAGTCGATCTGGGCACCCCGGGTGTAGAGGGTGGCTAATGAGCGCAGCAGCATGGACCAGTCGTCCTGACCCTCCTTGAGGCTGGCGAGCCACTCCACCGGCTCATCGCGCAGCGCCATCATCCCCAACCCGATCAACACCGGTTGTGCGCCGATTTCGATGAAGGCATCACAGCCGGCCTGTCGTGCGGCCAAGATCGCCTCGGCGAAGCGCACCGGTTGGCGCATCTGCTGGCGCCAGTAGCCGGGGGTCTGCATGTGCAGCGTGGCCCGTTTGCCGGTCAAGGCCGAGATCAGGTTGCTCTTCGGGGCGGCGATCTTGATGGCGGATACCAGTTGCTCGAACGCATCGAGCATTGGTTCGACCAGCGGGGAGTGGACCGCGTGTTCGCTTTTCAACAGCTGTCCGGGGATGCCGTCCGCGGCGCATTCGGCAACCAGACTCTCCACGATCGCCCCATCCCCCGAGATGGTGCCGTAGTCCGGCCCGTTGATCGCCGCACACGACACCCGCCCGGCATGGGGGGCGACCCGTCGCAGGATCTCCTCTTCGCCGGTGGCCAGCAACGCCATGCGTCCGCCCGCAGGCAGAGCGCCGATCAGCCGCCCCCGTTGCACCAGCAGCGGCAGTACCGCCTCCAGGGATAGCATCCCGGCAGCCCAGGCCGCCGCATATTCACCCACGCTGTGTCCCAACACCACGGCGGGCTCGATGCCAAACGAGCGCCAGAGCCTTGTCAAGGCACACGAGGTGGCAAAGATCGCGCAGTGGGCATACTCTGGACAAGACAAGAGCGTCTCATTCTCGCCGAAGAGCACTTCCAGTAAAGAAGGTTGCAGGTGCTCGCGCAGGATGGCATCACATTCATCCAGCGTCAGTTTGTAAAGCGGTTGGGTCTGATAGAGTGTCCGGCCCATGTTGCGGTGGTGCGACCCCATGCCGGTGAAGAGAAACGCCACCTTGGGGGGCAGACCGGTGGGATTCTCCGGACCGGGCAGCAGACCCCAGGGGGCGCGCCCCTGCTTGAAGCGCTTGTTCCAGCGATCCTCGGCAAAGGCGAGCAGTTCGTCGCGCAGCGGCGCAACCTCTCCGGTCGTGGGGGCGACCAGGGCCAGCCGGTGGCGAAAGCGGGTGCGGCTGGTGGCGGCGGTGTGGCAGATGTCCCACCAGGCGGGAGGAGGCGTGGACGAATCGGGATCAGACAGGCGTGCGGCGTACTGCTGGGCAAGCGCCTTCAAGGCTGCCGGGGTTTTGGCCGAGAGCGGCAGAATCCCCAACGGTGGTGGCGGGGCGAGCCCCTCTTCCCGGCGGGCCTCGGCAGACGATGACGGAGCCTCCTCTAAAATCATGTGGGCGTTGGTGCCGCCAAAGGCGAACGAGCTGATGCCGGCCCGTCGGGGGGCCTCCCGCTGCGGCCAGGGGGTGAGCGAGGTGGGGATTTCCAGCGGTGCGCGGCCCCAGTCGATGTGCGGCGAACGGGTTTGGCAGTGCAGATGGGGCGGGATGGCCCGATGGGTTAAACTCAAGATCGTCTTGATCAGGCTCGCCATGCCGGCGGCAGACTCCAGATGGCCGAAGTTGGTTTTCACCGAGCCGATGTGGAGCGGTTGGGAGGCCGGTCGTTCCGGCCCGAAGACGGCTGAGAGGGCATCGATTTCGATCGGATCGCCCAGCGGGGTGCCGGTGCCGTGGGTTTCGACGTAATCGATCCCGCCGGGTTTTGTTTGTGCGTTGGCCAGCGCCTGACGGATCACCTGCTCCTGGGCCAGCCCGTTGGGCATGGTCAAACCGCCGCTCGCCCCATCCTGGTTGACCGCCGAGCCGCGAATCAGGGCCAGGATGGGATCGCCATCCCGCTGGGCATCCGAAACCCTTTTTAACACCAGCGATCCGCCCCCCTCGCCGCGCGCATAGCCGTCCGCCTGGGCGTCGAAGGTTTTGCAGCGACCGTTTGGGGCCAACATGTGGCCCCGGGAGAAGTTGATGCTCACCTCGGGGATCAGGATCCGGTTGACCCCTGCCACGAGCGCCAGATCGCACTCTTTGTTCCTGAGACTCTGACAGGCCAGATGGGTGGCCAAAAGCGAGGAGGAGCAGGCGGTGTCGACCGAGAACGAGGGTCCGGTGACGCCGAGAAAGAAGGAGAGTCGCCCGGCGGCCACGCTGTAGGTGTTGCCGGTGATGAAATAGGCGTCGATCTCCTCGGGCTTGCGGTTTTTGTGCATCAGGAGCGCGTAATCGACGTTGCTCAACGCCACGAACACCCCGACCGGCTGGCCGCGAATCGCCTCGTGCGGGATGTTGGCCCGCTCGAGGGCCTCCCAGGTCAATTCCAACAGGAGTCGCTGCTGCGGATCGAGACTGGCCGCCTCGCGACGCGAGATCTCGAAGAATTGCGGGTCAAAGGCCGCCGGATCGCCGATGAAGCCCCCCTGGCGGGTGACGATGGTGCCGGGTTTGTCCGGGTCCGGATCGTGCCAGGCCGAGGCGTTCCAGCGATCGGGCGGCACCTCGGAGATGGCATCGACACCGTTCTTCAATAACGTCCAATACTGCTCCGGGGTGTCGGCACCACCGGGAAAGCGGCAGCTCAACCCCACCACGGCGATCGGCTCGTTGCGGATCGCCTCCAGCCCCTTGATTTTGGCGCTCATCTCGCGCACGGCCACAAGTGCCTGTTTGACCGATGAAAGCTGGCCGGAATCGGCACCGGTGGAGTCCTGTGATGGCGTGCTCATGCCTGCTTTTCTTCCTTGAAAAAGGTTGCCAACAAATCGGCTGGTGGTTCACGATCTTAAGAGTGGCTGCCGGCGTGGATTCGGATGCGATCGTTCCCGTGATCCCCAGGAGTCTTTTTAAAGAGGGCGTTGTTACGCATGGTCTTAATTGAATGGCTGGAATGTGACAGTCAATCCGGACAAAAGAGTCCACGAGGTTGACCTGTCAGCACCTGCCACACACCCTTTTTACCGTGGCACTCGTGCGTTTGGAGTTCCACGGCTTGGGGGTGGGGGCTTCCCCCATCCTGCAAGTTTGGAAGAGTTTATCATTGACGAGCACGTTGGGATAGACCCTCCTTGCTTAAGCATGTCTGATCGCGTATCGATTTTTTGTCTATCATGCTGCCGGATTTCTTGGGAAATGGAATGCGCTGCATGGACAACCTCATCTTGTGAAGGGTATTATAATGGATTCAAGTGATGGATGGCGTGACTTGATGGGAATCGGTTTTTGGGGTGCGCGCGGACGGTCAAACACAATCGTCTTAAGGTCGGATCAGGGTTGAGGATGTTCGATGCGTTCAACAAGGCAGTGATGACCGTTGCAGCACGGTTTTCCCGAGGCAAACGGAAGATCGCCTGGTCCGTGGATGTCCTGTTCTGCGCCCTGACCGTCTGGTTGGCGTTGGGTTGGCATTTTGGTCACTTCGTGGATCTCACTGGGCAGAGAATCCTGGTCATGGCCATCTCCATGCTGCTCGCCTTGCCGATTTTCGGCACCTTTGGCCTCTATCGGGCCATCTTCCACTACTCGGGCGTCTCATTCACGTTGATCATCGTCAAGGCGGTCGGCGTTTATGGGGTCTATTACGCCACGATCCTGGCACTGCTCAAATTGCCGGAGGTTCCGAGCACGGTCGGCATGGTTCAACCGCTGCTGCTTTTCGTGGCCCTCGGCGGTTATCGAATCTTGGCGCGTTATTGGCTGGAAAGGGTCTATCCGCCGCAGCCATTCGTGGCCGGTTTGCCCAGAGCCCTCATTTATGGTGCGGGCAACTCCGGACGGCAGTTGGCCTCCGCGCTGCATGCCAGTGGCCAGATGCAAGTGATCGGTTTTATGGATGATGACGAGCGTTTGCGCGATCTTCCCAAGGACGGCAAGCCGGTCTTTCTGCCCCGCGATCTGTCTGAACTGATCCAGGCCAAGGGGATCACCCATGTGTTGTTGGCCTTGCCCTCTGCGACGCGACAACGTCGCAATCAGATCATTCGCATGATCAGTCGCTATCCCGTTGTGGCACGTACTCTGCCCACCACCCACGATCCGGTTGAAGTGGCGGCTGGCGGCGTGGAGCCCGTGGAATTGGGGCACGACGATCTTTTGGGACGCGAACGGATCCAGTTCGATTCTCAGCTGGTCACGCAGAACCTGGCCGGGAAAGGGGTGATGCTCATCGGCGCAGGCAGTTCCATGGGGGTGGCACTTGCCCGTGAGTTCATGGGCTTGAATCCCGCGACGCTGCTGCTGGTGGATGGGCACGAGTCGGCCATCAACACGTTGCATGTCGAACTTGAGGGGTGGCAACGTGCCAATCCGTTGCGGTTCGCCACCCGGGTGGTGCCGATTCCCGCCTTTGCGGGTGATCGTGCGCAGATGGTGGAGATTTTGACTCACTGGCAACCGGACAGGCTGTTTCACGTTGCTGCCGTGCCGCATCAGCCTTTTGAGCATGAGAATCTGGAAGAGGTTCTCCGGAATGACCTTTTGGTAACGATGGTGTTGGCTGAAGTGGCGGTCGGGCAGGGGGTGGGCCACTTCGTCCGGATCAGCATCGATCCTGCGACAGAGGCCCCCCAAGCGTTGGTAGGAGCCGGACGGCTTGTCGAACAGGCACTGCGGGCGCGGCAGGGAGATCCGGGCATGGCGGGTGCCACCCGGTTTTCTGTGGTGCGGATCGGAGCCGGGCTGGAATCCTCCGAGTGGGTGATTGAAGCGTTGCGGCGACAGATCGCCAGCAATGGTCCCATCACGCTGACCCATGCCAATGGTGAGCGCCAGTTTCTCACCCGACCCGAGATCGCGCGTTTGGTGATTCAGGCGGCGGCCATGGCCACGGGTGGGGATCTCTTCGTTCTGGATGCGGGCAAACCGGTACGGGTTCTGGATCTGGCACGGAGCATGGTGGCGCTTTCCGGTCGGACGGTGCGCGATGATCGCAATCCTGACGGGGATCTCGAAATCGCCATCATCGGTCTGCGTCCGGGCGAGAAGCTTTGCGAGGAGTTGCATGTTGGGGTGAATGCCCAACCCACCGGGCATCCGCATATTTTGCGCATCCAGGACTCTGTTGTACCCTGGAGCCGGTTGGCCGGGGAGCTGGAAACGCTGCGTGGGTTGCTGGGGCGGGGTGAGCATGCCGCAGCGGTGGAGATGCTGGAAGAGTGGGCTGTCTGATGCAGCCGGCAAAATGGTGCGTGCTCACAATCGATGGGAATGGTCGAAGCCTGGGGCTACTGTTCCAAAAATTCTTCTAAAGATTTTTGTTGTTTACTTTGTATTGGTTTACGTAAGCTGACCAATGCTTAAGATGAGTGCATACCTTGCGCAATAGACCGCTTTGCAGCTTCCGCCAACCACCCGGAACGGGTCATATGCATCTTTCCAGCCACATGGTCAATTGTGGAAAGGAGACCACGGGGAAGGGTAATGTTGACCCTGGTTGATTGATGTTGTGCTCTCACGTCTTCGACTTCGACCACTGCCCACATCCAACCGGCAAAATCAGGATTTTTGGCGTTGGAAAGCGCTTCTTCGAGCGTATCTCCGGCACTGAAACACCCCGGAAGGTCAGGGATAACTACACCGAATGCATGGTCATTGTCTCCAGGTTCAAGCACGATCGGATAGAATATCTTGGATGTGTTATGATTTTTCATTTCAAATCTGCTTGGCGTAGGATTGAATGAAGAGTTCCTGTCTTAATGTCTTTTTGTGGGTGGGGCACAGTCACGATTCCAGGTTTTGTTTCGTGCTTGAAGTGGTGATGGCTTCCTGTTACCCGGATGAGAAACCAACCATCTCTGGTTAGCAGGCGTATCAAGTCGGTGGTGTTCATAGGGGTCTATCCTATACATATTGATACACATAATCAACCCGATTGAATGCGCATGCGTCTGAACTGCAAACCGTTATACACTGTTCGTAACCATTCAGGACCCCTGTGATCGTCAGAATCCCGAATCGTTTCCCGGTTACTCGATCTGCGCCATGGTGTTCATCAACTCCTGGAGCAGCAGGGCCTCGGCCTCATCCTCTGAGAGCGCGGCCACGGCCTGAGCCTCTGCGGCAGCGGGTTGGGCCCCGGTCGCGGCTGGCTCACC
>JAMOBI010000034.1:0-43417 GCA_039908105.1 Magnetococcus sp. YQC-9 | reverse complement strand
GAAAAATGCGCCGCGCGCGGCCTTCGTGAGCGTCGTTTCCGCTTTTTGGAAACGACGCTCACATCTTGCACGCAGCCTTGCAAAAAACTACGCATCCCAAAGCAGGTGCGGTTTAATAACACGCTACAAAATCCATGGACCCCACCGCACTCCGCTCCGCACCCACCCCCAAAGCCCCGCGCCTCTGGTGCGCCGTATCCGGTCACGGTTTCGGCCACTGGGGACAGCTGGCACCGATCCTAAACCAGATCGTGGGCCTTCTGCCCGAGTGCGCCATTCACATCACCGGCAATCTGCCGTCCCAATTGATCGAGCGTACCCTGCACCACCCGTTCAGCCATGATCCGATCAACCGCGATGTGGCACTTGTCCAGCTGGATCCCATGAACGCCGATCTGCCGGCCACCCGGGCGGCGCTGAACACCCTGCATCGCGACTGGCCAGCCCGAATCGCCGAAGAGGCCCGACGCATGGCCGAATGGCGACCTGACCTGATCCTCGGCAACATCCCCTACCTGCCGATCGAAGCCGCAGCACAACTCGGCATTCCCACCGTGGCCGTCACCTCGCTCACCTGGGACCAGGTGGTGGCAGCCTACTTCCCGCCAGGCGATGCGGAAATCGCCGGTTGGATCCACACCATGCGCCAGGCCTATCGACGCGCCACCCTGGCGCTGCGCGCCACGCCCGCCCTGCCGGAACACCCGTTTGCTGAAGCCATCGACATCCCGCCCATCACCACATCAGGAATCAATCGTCGCGCCGAGCTGCGCTGGATGCTGCAAATAGACCGGCAAGACACCCGACCGCTGGTACTCATCACCCTGGGCGGTATCCAGGGAAACCAATTGCCGGTTGCTGTCTTGAAAGCACAACGCGACTTTCACTGGTTGATCGATCGCCCATTCGAACACAGCGATCACGCCTGCCATCTCCACCCGGTGAATTCACTCAAGAAATGGCCCTTTGCCGATCTGATCGCCTCGGCCGATGCCATCGTCAGCAAACCGGGTTACGGCATGGCCATCGGGGCCGCTGCACACAGCATCCCGTTCCTCTACGTGCGCCGTGGCACCTTTCCGGACGAAGAGCCGATCCTCTCCTGGTGTGCGTCCCACAACCGCATTGCCGAGATCGATACGGATGCCTTCCAAAACGGACGCTTCACAGCCCCGCTCTTCACCCTGCTGCAACGCCCGGCCCCACCCGTACCGGCTGTGGATGGCGCCGAGGTCGCGGCAAAGATTCTGTTGGAAAGTTCTTTGAGTTGATCACCTTAAAGATTCAGCGCTTGCACTCATACTCTCGAATACACCCCTCCAACCTCCCGCGAGCAATCGGGGAGAGGGCGAGGGTCAACCGGATGGCCTCATCGGTATCCTGGCGTTCGATCACCTGCCCCTCACGACAGAGCCGGGCGAGCAGGGCACCATCCGAGACCGGCAGGCTCAAGTGTACCAACCGGCTGTTCTTGCGCGACGCCTCGCCAAAGGTTGCCAGCAGCCGCTCCAGTCCCAGACCCGACACCGCCGAAATCACCAGTGAATCGACCCGTGCGTTCATCCGCTCGATCAATCCCGCATCCGCATCCAGCCGGTCGGCCTTGTTGTAGAGGGTCAATAGCGGCTTGTCGCCCACCTGGAGTTCTTGCAGCGTCTCCTCCACCGCCTCCTGCTGCGCCTCCCACTCCGGATCCGACAAGTCCACCACATGCACCAGCAGATCAGCCTCCAAGGTCTCCTCCAACGTGGCGCGAAACGCGGCCACCAACTGATGGGGCAAATCCCGGATGAACCCCACCGTATCGCTCAGGATGATCTTCTCGCCGTTGGGCAGCCGGATCCGGCGTACCGTGGGGTCGAGGGTGGCAAACAGCTGATCCTCGACCAGCACCTCGGCTCCGGTTAAGCGATTGAACAGCGTTGACTTGCCGGCATTGGTATACCCCACCAGCGCAGCACTGAAAAAAGGCACCTCCTGGCGCGCACGACGCTGCAAGGCGCGGGTGCGCTGCACGGTTTCGAGCCTCTTTTCCAGTTGGCGGATCCGCTCGCGAATCAAACGACGATCCACCTCGATCTGCGTCTCACCCGGTCCACCGCGCAGTCCCACCCCCCCTTTCTGCCGCTCCAGGTGGGTCCACGAACGCACCAGCCGCGACTGCTGATACAAAAGCGCTGCCAGCTCCACCTGCAAGCGACCCTCACGGGTCTGGGCGCGTGCGGAGAAAATCTCCAGAATGATCCCAGTGCGATCCGACACCTTGGCCGCCAGAGCCTTTTCCAGATTGCGCTGCTGCACCGGGGTCAGCGCATGATTGAAGACCACCAGTTCGGCCTCGTGTTCAAGCACCTCGGTGGCCAGGGTCTCCAGATTCCCCTTCCCCAGATAGGTGCCGGAGTGGGGGCGGGACAGGGGGAAATAGCGCCTGCCAACCGGTTTCAGGCCCGCGCTGACCGCCAGCCGTTCGATCTCATCGGCCAGTCGTTCCGCATGATCGCGTGTTTCGCCCTGGCCAAGGGTCTGCACCAGCAGGGCGCGTAGCGGTTTGGGGGAACGATCGATTTTGGCTTCGTGACTCACGTCGAGATCTCATTATTATAATAATTATTATTGAATGCTGCGACCTTGCGAATATAAAGGTTCAGAAAGTGACGATTCCCGGACCCCTGGAACAGCATACATCCGGATTGGCCACGATTCAGCCCCCGCCTGCGACGACAAACCGCTCGACGCACGCCAACGCCTCCTCGACCACGGACCCGGACGCCAACACCGTCAAACCGACCTCCCTTTTCAACCAGGTCTCCTGTCTCTTGGCATACCGACGACTCTCCCGCTTGGCCCACTCGATCGCCTCGGCAAGCGACATCCGTCCCTCCAGATACTCGAACAACTGCCGGTAACCCACCGCCTTCATGGCCGGCAACCCTCGATCATAACCGCAGGCCAGCATCCCGCGCGCCTCCTCCAGCAAACCGTTTGCAAGCATCTGATCAAAACGGGCCTCGATGCGCGGATAGAGCAGACTGCGAGGCGGCAGAAGTGCAAGTTTGAGAATCCGCCACAGCGGAGGGGGTGGCTGTTGACGCTGCCACAAACTCAATGGCCTGCCGGTGGCCCGCCAGACCGACAAGGCCCGCAAGATCCGCTGTGCGTCGTTCACGGTGATCCGCCGGGCCGACTCCGGATCCACTTCATTGAGCGCCCGGTGCAGCGCCGGCCAGCCGGAATGGACCGCCTCGGCACGGATCTGCTCCACAATCGCCTCGGCAATCGGCGGCGTCAGCGCCAACCCCTGCTCCACAGCGCGCAGATACAGCCCACTGCCACCAACGAACAGCGGAATCACCCCGCGTGCATGCAATGTCGGGATGAGTCCCCAGGCCGCCTCCCGATAACGATCCGCTGACCACGGGGCATCCGGATCGGTCACATCCAGCAGGTGATGCGCCACCCGACACCGCTCCTCGTGCGTTGGTTTGGCCGAGCCGATCTCCATGCCGCGATAGATCTGCACCGAATCGGCGTTGACCAGTTCGCACGGGATACGCTCGGCCAACTCCAGGGCCAGACGACTTTTTCCCGAAGCGGTCGGCCCCATGAGAAAAATCACCGGCTGATTTGTGACGATTTCGTGGTACATTGGTCTTTTTTATAGAAGTCCGTCACACTGCATCGGTTTGCAAAGGAGCCCTCATGTCGCTGGAAAATCGCATCATCCTGGTTACCGGGGCTGGTTCCGGTTTGGGTCGGGCCGTCTCGATCGCCTGCGCACGCGCCGGGGCAGAGGTTTTTTTGTTGGGCAGCCGCACCAAACCTTTAAAACAAACCGATGACCTGATCCGCAGCGCAGGATACAAGGCCGGCATTGTCCCGTTGAATCTGGAGAGCGAACTGCATCGCATCCCCGAGGTGACCAAGGCGCTCTTCGAGCGGTTCGGTCGGCTGGACGTGTTGATCAACGCCGCAGCCCAGGTCGGACCGCGCACCCCCATGGAGTTGCACTGCCCGGCGGATTGGGAGACGGTGATGCGCGTGAATGTCACCGCCCCCTTTTTCCTGACCCGCGAGATGCTCCCCCTGCTCAAGAAAAGCCCATCTGGCGTGGTGATCCAGGTGATCTGCCGCGAGGCCATGGAACCGACCCCGTTTCGCGGCTCCTATGCCGCCTCCAAGGCAGCGCTCTGGCAGATGACCCGCTGCTGGTGCGCCGAAACCCCCAACAGTCCGGTGCGCATGCATGCGGTGGATCCCGGTCCCATGGCCACCGCGCTGCGTACCAAAGTGTTCCCCGGAGAGGATCCGTCCACCCTGCCCACCCCGGAGAGCGTCACCGCTATTTTTCTCGAACTGGCCAACGCCGATTGCCGCGCAGCGCATGGGGGGATGTTCACGCCGGCCAAGGAGCGCAATGAAACCGTTACGCTTCAAAATCGTTAATGAATCCTCAGAGTATCAGGAATGGGATAGTGCTGAAATTGACCATCCAGGCTAACCAAGAGTGCTGGATGATGCAGGGCCGTGGCAATAATGAGACGGTCGAGGGGATCACCATGCAGCAAAGGCAAAAGTGCCGCCCGCTCTGCAATCGCCGCACTGACAGACAACACCCGGATATCCGCATTCACAGTGGCCTGACGCAGCCATTCCTCCTCTGGCATATCGATACGCAGGCGTCCACGCCGGATCAACAACAACGTCTCATAAACAGAAACGCTGGAAATGCATAAACTTTCGCTCCCCAGTTCAATGCGCCTCCGGATGGATATCGGCAGGCGTGCATCCTGATTGAGCCACCAGATCCAGATATGCGTATCCAGCAGCATCCATACCGGATCGATCATCGAAATGCCTCTGGGTCTCCTGACAATTGGCGGGCGGTTCGCTCCATCTGCGCCGCCCACTCCGATTCAGAAGCCAACGCAACGAGCAGATCCCCTTCGATGTGCATGCTACCCTTGAGCATGGCCGGCGGTTGACGACCCATACGCTTTTGCAGCTCATCCGGGGCGACTTCCGGCAACACGGTAACGATCACTCTTGCCGACTTGCAGGTCGGAGGCCTATCCAACCAACGGATCTCACCGCAATCCAATAACGCCTCGTAACTGTTGAGCATGCGAAACACCTCCTCCCGATACCGGCATGATCAGAACGGCTTTTGATCTGCAATATAGAGGAGATGATAACTGGATACAAACCCTTTCTCCCCCCCGCGCAGCACCCGCCGCATGAGTCCGGGGGACTGCGGCCTGTATCCGCGCGCAGGACTCTGCGCACCGATGGCACGCAGCGCACGCAAGAACTCCAGTGCCGATGGATAGGTGCAGCGATACGACTCCTCGGTGATCATCGCCGTGGGTGCCAGCCGCGCCTGCCAGTCGCGCCGCGTCGGATAGGCGCGCAGGCCGTGCGGCAGACCATTTTGCTCACACAACCCCCGCCACTCGGCGAAATTTTCTTCTCCCAGGGTGGTGATGCCGATCCAGCCGGCAGGGTTCAAGAGGCTCTGGCAATGCGCGAAAGCTGCCAGCGGATCCTCGAACCACTGCCAGGCGAGATTGGCGGTGATCAGATCGAAACCACCCCCCATGGCCAACCGTTCGCCATCCATGACCGCAAAATCGACCCGATCGCAAGCAACCAGATTGACCCGCGCCGCGCGCACCATCTCGATGGCGCGATCCGTGGCCAGAATCCGGGCGTCTGGATAGAGCTGCAACAACAGCCGGGTCAACAGGCCCGTGCCGCAGCCGAGTTCAAGAATTCTCGGCGCCTCGGGCAGCGGCAGACACGTCAGCCGTTCCCCGAGTCGTCGCGCGGCATGGGCCTGTGCCCCGGCATGCGCCTCATAGCCTGGAGCCGCTGCGCCAAAGGTGCTGGCGATGCGTCGGGCGGTACTCATGCAACGCAAACGTCCACAAAGGCATGGATCTGACTGGCGAGAAACCCCGGTCGGGTCATGGGGAGCAGATGGCCGCCATCCGGCAGCCAGCATTGGCAGTCGGCAGGCATGGCGTCGAACTGGCTGCGGGTCATCTCCGGGGTGACCACGCGATCATCGAGACTGGCGATCACCTGAAGCGGCTTGTGCCAATCGACAAACAGCGCCCGGCTGTCCCAATCGGTCAGCCACACAAGGCCCTGTTGCAACGCCGGGATATCGACTCCAGAGGGCAGTGCCAATGGCTGCTCAATCCCCCCCTGACGCAAAAAATCGTGCAACACCCCTTCTGGGTCGCTCAGCAGGCGGACGGACATGCGCTCCAGGATGCGGCGCGGCACGCCGGCAGGAAAATCCTCGGCACGCGCAAAGCGGCAGAAGCCGTTGACGGCGATCAACCCCAGACAGCGCGATGACAAATCGGGTTGGGTCTGCAGTTGTCGGGTGAGCCAGAGAAAGCCCAACGAGTGGCCGATGGCGATGAAGTTTCTGTCCGGCGGGAATTCAAGCTGCGGGCGACCGTAAAAGCCCAGATCCAGGACCTGTACCGTTTGGGTGGTCAATCCGCGACGCAGAGGACGCCACATTCCCGCACCAAACCCCCAGCCATGGACCAGAACGAGGGGAAGAGACAAGTCAAACCTCAAGGAATTTGGGGAAGCGGGTCAGATTGCGACACCCCCCCTCCTCGACCACCACCACATCCTCCAGGCGCGCGCCACCCAGATCCGGGTAGTAAAGGCCCGGCTCCACGGTGACCACATGACCGCTCAAAAGCGTCTGATCCTTGCCGCCGATGCGCGGCGATTCGTGGATCTCCAACCCCAGTCCGTGACCTGTGCCGTGAAAGAAACCGATCTGCCGCCCAGCCTCATCCGTACCGGTGACAAATCCCGCCCCGGTCATCGAATCCATCACCGCCTGATGCACCGCCAGACCCGAAACCTGATCCGAGATTTTCTCAAAGGCCAACTCCTGGGCCGCCTTGACCGCGTCCCACAGCGCACGCAGCCGCTCCGGCGCCCGCCCCTTGCAGACCGTGCGGGTCATATCACCCCAATAACCGGTTTTTTCCATGCGTGGGAAGATGTCAAGGATGATCGGTTGGTGGGCATAGAGCGTACCGTGCCCCTCCTCGTGCGGATCAGCCCCCTGCAACCCGCCTGCCACGATGGTATGACGCGGGGAGGCCCCCTCGCGCACCAGACGGGCATGGATCTCGCCACGCACCCGCTCGCTGGTCAACGGCGCACCGCCATGCCACAGGATGTCCCCGGCACCAACGGTGGCGTTCTGGATCATCTCGATCCCCGCCTGCATGCCCAATGCGGTCACGGCCAGTGCCTCCTCGATGCAGGCGATCTCCTCGGCCTGTTTGATGGCCCGTTCCGGCCAGAACAGATCGCCCTCCGGCGTCACGGACAGACCCGCCTCCCGCAGCCGATCGGCCATGAACAACGGAAAATCCGCCGGCGTAACAAGCGCATTCAAACCCATTTCTTGGAGAAAAAAAATGGTCGCCCCCTCGATCGTGATGATCTCGTCCGGATGGCTCTCCTGCCAGCGCTGTTTGATCCGGTTCCACTCATGCACCTGATCGACCCGCGCCGTGCGGCGGGCACGATCCACCTCAAGCGCAGAGACCACGATGTGGTCCCGCCCCGAGGGATCACGCAGATACAAGAAAGGATCCGGTGCAAAAAAGCGGGTTGCGTAATAGAGATCCGCCGACGATTCGCTGTCGGCGTAGATCAGGCGGGCTGAATTCATGGCGTGCGCAAGGGGTGCCAATCACTTGAAATTGGCGTTCGGAACCCCAAAAAAGTTGTGGAATTTCTTGCCGGTTTTGATCTTGACGGTCTGGAAATAGTGGTCCGTGTTGTCACGACGCATGCCAGCCCCGATGGCCTTGGCAAAAACCCAGACAACAAATCCGACGACGAGCAGATTGAAGATGGCCATGTTGCGCGGTTTCTCCGGTCAAAGAGGTTTGGGATGCAGGCTGGCGTCACTCATTGAGCATACGGCACGGACGCTCACGGGTAAAGCGAATAAACTTGCATGATGGGGAGAGAACCCCCTCACCCCAGCCGTGAAACTCAAAAAGCAGAATTCCACGGTAAAAGCAGAGTTCCACGGTAAAATAAAGCACCCCCGGTCAGGATGCAACCGGGGGTGCGTTTTTTTCGATACAACCAGCGGCGCGCAATGCGCCAAGGGAAAACTACATCCCCATGTCACCCATACCACCCATGCCACCACCACCCGGCATGGCCGGCGCGCCATCCTTCTTGGGCAGCTCGGCGACCATCGCCTCGGTGGTGATCATCAGACCGGCCACGGATGCAGCGGCCTGCAGGGCATGCCGGCTCACCTTGGTCGGATCGATCACACCACGGGCCACCAGATCGGTGTACTCATCCTTGGAGGCATCAAACCCGAACGACGGGCTGGCATTCTCCAGGATCTTGCTCACCACCACCGAACCCTCGGCACCGGCGTTCTCGGCAATGATGCGTACCGGCTCTTCCAACGCGCGACGCACGATGCTCACACCCACCTTCTGATCGTCGTTGGCCACCTGGAGATTCTCCAGCGCGGAACGGGCGCGCAGCAGCGCCACGCCACCACCCGGAACGATCCCCTCTTCGACTGCGGCACGGGTGGCATGCAGCGCGTCCTCGACCCGATCCTTGCGCTCCTTGACCTCGACTTCCGTGGCACCGCCCACTTTGAGGACCGCGACACCGCCGGCCAGCTTGGCCAGACGCTCCTGGAGCTTCTCGCGATCATAGTCGGAGGTGGTCTCCTCCATCTGCGCCTTGATCTGGTTGACGCGCGCCTTGATCTCGTGCGGGGCACCAACGCCATCCACGATGGTGGTGTCATCCTTGGTCACGATGATCGACTTGGCGCTGCCCAGCATGTCGACGGTGACATTCTCCAGCTTCACGCCCACATCCTCGGAGGCCACGGTGCCACCGGTCAGGATGGCGATATCCTCCAGCATCGCCTTGCGACGATCGCCAAAGCCGGGCGCCTTGACCGCACACACCTTCAGACCACCGCGCAGCTTGTTGACCACCAGCGTGGCCAGGGCCTCGCCCTCAACATCCTCGGCAACGATCAGCAACGGACGGGAGGATTGCACCACCCCTTCGAGCACCGGCAGGATCTGCTGCAGGTTGCTGACCTTCTTTTCGACCAGCAGGATCAACGGATCCTCCATCTCCACCTGCATCTTCTCGGCATTGGTGACGAAATAGGGGGAGAGATACCCGCGATCGAACTGCATCCCCTCGACCACCTCCAGCGTGGTCTCAAGCATCTTGTTCTCCTCAACCGTGATCACCCCCTGCTTGCCGACCTTGTCCATCGCCTCGGCGATCATCTTGCCGACTTCGACATCGTTGTTCGAGGAGATCGTACCCACCTGCGCCACCTCCTCGGAACTGGTGATCTCCTTGGAAGCGGACTTGAGTGCAACGACCACGGCATCAACCGCCGCATCGATGCCACGCTTGAGATCCATGGGATTCATCCCGGCGGCCACCGCCTTCATCCCCTCACGGATCAGGCTCTGCGCCAGCACGGTCGCGGTGGTGGTGCCGTCACCGGCCTCATCCGAAGTCTTGGAGGCCACCTCTTTGAGCATCTGCGCACCCATGTTCTCGAACTTGTCCTCCAGTTCGATCTCCTTGGCCACGCTCACGCCATCCTTGGTGACGCGCGGGGCGCCCCAGGACTTGTCCAGCACCACGTTGCGGCCCTTGGGGCCGAGGGTGACCTTGACCGCATTGGCCAGCACATTGACGCCCGCCAGCATCTTGCCGCGCGCGATTTCACCGAATTTGACTTCTTTAGCCGCCATCTCTCGTTACCTTTTTACCAGTGGGAATGATTAAAATTGATCGGGATCGAAACGACACCGGGCCCATCGGGATCCTTAAAGCGGATCAACCAAGAATACCCATGATGTCGGTTTCGCGCATGATGAGGAGCTCCTCGCCATCGAGCTTGACTTCGGTACCGGCATACTTGGCAAAGAGCACGATGTCACCCACCTTCACATCCATGGGTCGGATCGTACCGTTCTCCAGGATCGCTCCCTTGCCCACGGCCAGAACCTCACCCTGAATGGGCTTCTCCTTGGCGGTGTCCGGGATGATGATCCCGCCGGCGGTCTTCTTCTCCTCTTCGGTGCGCTTGACGACGACACGGTCATGCAGCGGACGCAATTTCGACTTCAGCATGCTGATCTCTCCACAAATACTAAGATTAAACGGTTATTTTGATGTTTGGTCGATCCATGAAGGCTCCGTCCGGCAGTCATGCGGACAAAAACCGGAATGAAACGCTGGCGATGGTCAAATCCCGTAAACGGTTGAACTTTCCAATACCAAGGATCCGTCGGGATTCCAAGTGGATATGTAAGCACTCGACGGATGACGTCAAGAGGGGGAGAGAAAAAAACTTGTCCGATCCGCTCTTCCACACCCTCAAATAGATGGCAAAGACCGAACGTTCCTGATGCCCCATTCATCCCATCCCACCCGCAACGATCTGGAAAGCGGACTTGACAGCCTGCCCGGCCCGTGCTTTACCCATAGGAATTCCCTTTGCTGCCAGCATTGTGCGATGGGGATGACTCTGATAAAAGCACGCCTACCGTGAAGGAGCGCAAAAGCATGGGACATCTGTTGGTGCGTCACGTCGATGACGCGGTGATCGAGCGGTTGATCTTGAAGGCCGAGGGATTGGGCATACCCATCGAGGCCTATCTGCGTCAGCTGTTGACCGAGGCGGCTGGAGCCGGCGAGAACGATGATCGGGCCAATGGTGCCGCCCCCTCCCGCGCGGACGATGCCGGCGCGGAGTGAAACAGTGGAATCACCCGGTTGAGCTTGCCGCTGGCAAACCCTTCCAGATCCAGGGTGACATACTGGAAACCACTGGCGCGTACCAGCTCAACCACCTGCTGGCGCAAAGGGTCATCCAGCAGACGCGGGATATCGGCCACAGGCAGTTCGATGCGCGCGGTCTCCCCCTGTTTACGCACCCGCAGCGTGGTGAATCCCAAGGCGCGCAGGCCGATTTCGGCAGCCTCCACCCGACGCAGGGAGTCGACCACGATCGGCTCACCGTAGACAATGCGTGAGGAGAGACAAGGCGAGGCCGGCTTGTCCCAGGTCGGCAGACCCAGCCGGCAGGAGAGATCGCGCACATCCGCCTTGGAGAGTCCGGCATCGAGCAGTGGACTGATGACCGCATATTTCCGCTTGGCCTGCATGCCCGGTCGATAATCGTACAGATCATCCGTGGTACTGCCATCCAGCACGCAAGAGAACCCTTCCGCCCCTGCCAATGCGGTCAGACGACCGAACAGATCGCTCTTGCAGTGGAAACAGCGATCCGGCGTATTGCGCACAAAATCGGGATCCTCCATCTCGGCACTCTCGATCAACCGGTGCTGCCAGCCGAATCGTTCGACCAGGGCCATGACATCCGCCAGATCGCGCGCCGGCATGGTGGGCGAGCGCGCCGTGACCGCCAGATAGGGGATCCCTGCGGCATGCACGGCAGCAACCAGAAAAGAGCTGTCCACCCCACCGGAAAAGGCCACCACCACCCGCCCCAATCCGGACAAAGCAGCGTGCAGCCGCCCCTGGCGTTGGGCGAGCTCAGACGTTTCATCCGACTCGGGGAGTTCTGGCATCTGCATCGATCCGGCCAATTCTTAAGTACGGGTTATCAAGGATCGGTTCTCCATCGCCGGCATGCCACCCCTTTTGGCAATCCCGCGACCTCCTCACCCCATCGAGCGCGCATGGTAGCCTTTGAACGCTCCTTTGGAAACCGATTTCTCACCTCGACCCACCTGCCCCCCCAAAAAAATCTCGATTTTTGCTGGACACGAGCCGATACAAAAAATATCTGGTCTGAATTGTGCTAATCACCAGCTGGTAGATTTTCGCGTGCGCCAGCCGCCCGCTTTTTCCAAGAATCCTGACGCTCGGCTCGGTTTTCAGCAAGGAGATTGAAATATGAAACGGTTTGGGTTGCCCCTTTTGGGGCTCTGTCTGTCGCTCGGTGCCGGCCAGGCCATGGCGGAAGAGCGGATCGCGGTGCCCGGCAACGGCACACCGGCTCCTGCCGAGGAGCCTTCATCCGGCATCAAGCTGGGCCCTGCCTTCACCTTGAACCCGAATATCACGGTGTTGAGCGATTATGTATCGCGCGGCATCTCCAACAACAAACACAATCCGGTCATCCAGGGCACCCTCAAGATCACCCATGATCCGAGCGGTCTGTATGCCTCGCTGTTCGCCAGTAATGTCCGCTCCATCTTGCCGCCCCCGCCTCCCCAGCTCGAAGGGCCCTACATGGAACTCGATCCGGCCATCGGCTGGAGTCGCGAACTGGGTGGGGTCAATGTCGATCTGGGCGTCGTCCACTATGGCTACCCGGGTGCGACCAAAGCCCTGAAACTCTACTACGACGAATACTACCTCGGCCTGGGTCGCACATTCGACAACAAGCTGGACTTGAACGCCAAGTACTCCTATTCGCCGAGCTTCGGTGGCTCGCTGGTCAGCAACTCCGCCTCCTATCTGGATCTTTCGGTTGGCTACATGCTGCCGGTTGATATCCGCATCGGCGGTCATTACGGACGCTCGTGGGGCGACTTCTTCGACAGCGTCGAGGGCGCGTCGATCAAGCACTACAACGACTACACCCTCTCGTTATCCAAAGAGATCGTGGGGGTGAACGCCACCCTCTCCTGGAACACCACCGATCACCGCGCCAAGGTGTGGCAAAGCCTGGCCCCCAACCTGGTGCGTGACCAGGTCGTTCTGGGCTTGAGCAAGAACTTCTGATCATCCCCTTCTCCTCCCGGATCCATGACCCGCCCTCGGGACATGGATCCGGCGCCGCCTGGCCAACCCGACACACCCACCTTTTCCTCATTTTCGTTAAACCAACAGTCTCCGATTCGCACCCCCTTTTCCATGCCGGACATTCGGGTTACTATAACCCGTTCGTCTCGGTCTGTCCGCGTATGCGCTGTTCCCGTCACACCCGCTTGACGATCGCGCGACACGCACGACAGCCGAGCCGCCTGGTGCGCACTTTCCATTATCGCATGGGAAAGAACTCCGCATGGCCGATGAAGCCGACAACGAATCCAAAACCGAAGACCCCACGGGCAAACGCCTGGGCGATGCCCGCGACAAGGGGCAGGTGGCCAACTCGCGCGAGGTTGGCACCGCTCTGCTGTTGATCGGTGCCACCGGGGTGTTCTATTTTCATGGCGACACGTTGTGGAATGCCTTTCAGGAGAAGATGCGCTTCTTTCTGGGCGGGGCGATCAGCGATGATCTCACCCAGGAGGGACTCTCGGTGCTGGTCGATGGTGTGCTGATCGGCGTATTGATCGATCTGGCCCCCTTTCTGCTCGTCATGATGTTCATGGCGATCTTCGCCTCGCTGATTCAGCACGGATTTCTCTTCAGTTGGGAACCTTTGATCCCGAAATTCTCCAAGATCAACCCGTGGAGCGGTTTCAAACGGCTCTTCTCCAAACGGTCCCTGGTGGACCTGTTCAAATCGATCTTGAAAATGAGCGTGATCTCCCTGGTGGTCTATTTCGCCATCAAGGACAGCATGCGGGAGATCATGGGCTGGACCGCCACCTCGATCGAACAGGTCACGGTAGCCTTGGGCACCGAGTCGCTGTCGGTGCTCTGGAAGGTGTCGCTGGCCTTTCTGTCCTTCGCGCTGTTTGATTATCTGTATCAACGCTTCGAACATATGAAGGCGTTGCGCATGACCAAGCAGGAGGTCAAGGACGAACTCAAGCAGATGGAAGGCGATCCGCTGGTCAAAAGCCGCATCCGACAGATCCAGCGCGAGATGGCCCAACGCCGCATGATGGCGGAGGTGCCCAAGGCGGACGTGGTGATCACCAACCCGACCCATGTGGCCGTGGCACTGCTCTATCAGCAGGGCAAGATGGCCGCGCCCAAGGTGGTCGCAAAGGGTCGCGGCCATGTGGCCGAGAGGATCCGCGATCTCGCCCGGAACAGCCGGGTGCCGATCGTCGAGAACCCGCCGCTGGCGCGCACGCTCTTCAAAGAGGTGGATCTGGACCGGGTCATTCCGCACGAGTTGTTCAAGGCAGTGGCCGAAGTGCTGGCCTATGTCTACGGTCTGCGCGGGATGCGGCGTTGAGCGGAATCGAATCCGATTCAGAATCCAAAGGTGCATCCGGCACGACCGCCACCGGTCGCACCGATGGCCATGCATTGGCCTTGCGCTGGCTCACGCGGCGCGCCCACGGCGAGCGGGAACTGGCACGCAAACTGGAAAAGTCCGGGGTTGCGACCGGGAAAATCGAGACGATCCTGGCGCGCTGCCGCGATTTAGGGTATCTGAATGATCGGGCCTTTGCCGCCTCCCGTGCGCGGCTACGTCGCGAACGGGGTTGGGGGGATTTGAAGATTCGCGCCGAATTGCGCGCCCTGGGTGTGGGGGATGCGTGGATCGAGGCAGCTTTGCACCACGGCGAGGACGGAGAGTCGGACGCCGATCCGGTGGCACAGGCCAGGCGGGTGCTGGAAAAGCGCTTTGGTCCGCCGGATGGGTGGGAGTCCAACGATTGGCGCGCGCGGCAGAAGCGCTATCTGTTTTTGTTGCGACGTGGTTTTGATCCGGAGTCGATCGAGCAGGCGGTAAGCGGAAGAGAGTGAACTGGCATGACGGGGGGAGAACCCCCTCACACCACCCGTGGAACCCCAAAAGCCAAAGTTGCACGGTGAAATCTCCAAGTATGGTCAATGCTCCCGGAGCCAGAGGGCCAAGGGATATTTTCATGGATCATGCCGACAAGCGGCATCGGATGAATTGAGGCAATCATGACGGCAGACGAAATTCGCGAGCGCTTCTTATCGTTCTTCAAGCGCAAGGGACACACGGTGGTGGCATCCTCCGGGCTTTTGCCCGACAACGACCCGACCCTGCTGTTCACCAACGCCGGGATGAACCAGTTCAAGGCCACCTTCTTAGGACAGGAGCGCCGGGCCTACACGCGGGCGGTAAGTTCGCAAAAGTGCGTGCGCGCAGGCGGCAAACACAACGATCTGGAAAACGTCGGTCGCACGGCCCGTCACCACACCTTTTTCGAGATGCTCGGCAACTTCTCCTTCGGGGATTATTTCAAAGAAGAGGCGATCCCGTTGGCCTGGGAGTTCGTCACCGGGGAGCTGGGTCTGCCGGTCGAACGGCTGTTGGTGACGGTCTACGCCGAGGATGACGAAGCGTATGGCATCTGGCACGACAAACTGGGACTCCCGGCGGGAAAAATCATCCGCATTGCCACGAGCGATAACTTCTGGTCCATGGGACCAACCGGTCCGTGCGGTCCCTGCTCGGAGATCTTCTACGATCATGGCGCCTCGATTCCGGGGGGGCCGCCCGGCTCGCCGGATCAGGAGGGGGACCGCTTCGTCGAGATCTGGAATCTGGTCTTCATGCAGTACGATCGGGCGACGGACGGCACGATGACCCCGCTGCCACGCCCCTGCATCGACACCGGCGCGGGCCTCGAACGGTTGGCTGTGGTGCTGCAGGGCCGGACCAACAATTACGACTCGGATCTGTTTGCACCGCTGATGCAGGCCGCAGCCGATCTGACTGGTCACCGGGTGGCCCCCCCCTTTTCGGGCGGGGCGGCTGCCTGGTCAAAGGAGACGGTCTCGTTGCAGGTGATCGCCGATCACATCCGCGCGGTGAGTTTTTTGATTGCCGATGGGGTGTTGCCTTCCAACGAAGGGCGCGGCTACGTGCTGCGGCGCATCATGCGCCGCGCGATGCGTCATGGTCGACTGTTGGGCATGGAGGAGCCGTTCCTCCACCGCCTGGTGCCCACACTCGTGGCGCGCATGGGTGCGGTCTACCCGGAACTGGAGGCGCGGCGCGCGTCCATCGAGGCCGTGGTCGAGAACGAGGAGCGGCGTTTCGTTCTGACGCTGGGTTCGGGCATGAAACTGCTGGATGGGGCCATGGCCTCCCTGTCCGCTGGAGATCGCCTGGATGGCGAAGTGGTATTCACCCTGTATGACACCTACGGTTTCCCGGTTGATCTGACCGCCGACATCCTGCGCGATCGCGGCATGGAGCTGGACATGGCCGGGTTTGAAGAGCGCATGGCCAAACAGAAGGCAATGGCGCGTGCGGCTTGGGCCGGCTCCGGGGACGAAGGGGTGGCAGCGGTCTATCACGAGATTCTGGCCGACGGTGGACCGATCGATTTCGTCGGTTACGAACAGGAGAGCGCCACCGCACGGGTGCGAGCCCTGGTCAAGGGCAAGGAGCCGGTGCTGGCCTTGGAGAGTGGCGAGGAGGGCAGCGTGATCTGCACGGTCACCCCCTTCTACGGCGAGTCGGGCGGTCAGATGGGGGATGCGGGTTGGATCATTGCTGGCGAAACCCGTTGCGAGGTGAGAGACTGCCGCCGACCAGTGGCCGAGTTGATCGTGCATACCACCCGGATCACCACTGGCGCGCTGCGGGTGGGGGATACGGTGCAACTGATCGTCGATGGCGCCCGGCGACGCGCGATCCGCTGGCACCATTCGGCCACCCACCTGCTGCATCTGGCGCTCAAAGAGGTGCTCGGCGAGCATGTCAAGCAGGCCGGATCGCTGGTCGGTCCAGAGCGGTTGCGCTTCGATTTCGCCCATTATCAGGGGCTCTCTCCGGATGAAATCGAGCGAGTCGAGGCGCTGGTGAACGGCTGGATCCTCGACAACGAGGCGCAATGCACCGAGTTGATGAGTCCGGAGGAGGCGGTTCAAGCCGGGGCGACCGCACTCTTTGGTGAAAAATACGGCGATCGGGTGCGGGTGGTGCGGTTGGGGCCGTCGATGGAGTTGTGCGGTGGCACACATGTGTCGCGTACCGGGGATATCGGCCTGCTGCGCATCGTCTCCGAGGCTGCGGTGGCAGCCGGGGTGCGACGTATCGAGGCGGTGTGCGGGGAACGGGCGCGGTCGAGTTTTCTGACCGATGTCCGGGTGTTGCAGAGGATCGCCGCCCTGCTGAAACTGCCCCCTGGCGAGGCGTTGACCGGGGTCGAGAAACTCATCTCCCGCCGCGCCGAACTGGAAAAAGAACTGGAAAAATCCAAATCCGCCCTGGCCGGCTCGACCGTGGATGAACTGCTCGGTCAGGCACGCGAAAGAAACGGGGTGCGCTATCTGGTGGCCCGGCTTGCCAATGTCGATGCCAAGGGGTTGCGGGAGATGGCCGACCGGTTGCGCGACAAGCTCGGTTCCGGGGCGATCTTTCTGGGATTGCCGGAAGAGGGCAAGGTGAGCCTGTTGGCCGGGGTCACCAAGGATTTGACCGGACGCATCAGGGCAGGCGACTGGATGGGAGCCGTAGCACCGATGGTGGGTGGCAAGGGTGGGGGCCGTCCGGACATGGCGATGGGGGGCGGTACACGTCCCGAATCGCTCAACGAGGCATTGGCAGCCGCCACGGCCTGGATCGAGGAGAAGAGCGCATGAAAAAGGAAAAAGTCATCGGTGCCACCCGGTTCGATTGCCCCCACTGCGGGGAGCCGATGAAAAAATGGGCCGCCGCTGGCCACAACTTCTGCGGCGACGGCATGGGCTTTGTGAGCGACTTCATGTTCGTCTGTTTCAACGACGACTGCCCGATGCACGTCAAGGGGTGGAACACGATGTACAACGCCTATGGCCGCGTCGGTTCGGTACGCGCCTTCTACAATCCCGACGACGGCGATGAGGGGGTGCTGCCCGTGGCCCACAAACTGGCGCTGCGCGGGGATATCATCGAGGATTGATTTTTCACCAGTTTCGGCAACTGGCTTTGCCAGCCGCCGAACGGACTCAAAATCATGACCACTACTTGGCATTTACCGAAACGATTTGCCTTTATAAATCGGGATGTCGTCGATTTTGATCCCGTTTTGAGATGTTTTGACTGGGATCTGCATCCAGGCGATCTCGTGGTGGATCTGGACTCCTGCAACAGCGCCAACTATCAATCTTTGGCCCTTCTGGTCCCCTACATCTGGAAACAAAAACTCCTCGGTCATAATGTCTCCATTCAATCGCGGTACTTAAAAGAAACCCCAGGCGATCAATGGGCTTTGATGGGTGCGAAAGGTTGGTCACAAGTCCTTTTCAACAAAGACGATAATTTCAGGAGGCACGAGTATAAACCCCTGATCGCCATTCGCAATACACGAGACTTTTCCTTGGCCTTATCGAGCATCGAAAGCTACACACAGGGTTTTGATATCGCATACGAAAGCACACTGCGCTATATAGTCTCAGAACTACTCTACAACACGATTGAACATGGATCCGCCAACGTATCGCCTCGCGTTGGGCAAAAAATTCACAGTATTCCATCCATCATCCAGTTCAACTGGTACAAAGAGCACAACGAACTCCATTTCCTGATTGCCGACCTCGGTATTGGCATCAAAAAGCACTTGGAACAAACCTATCCCGCATTCGAGGATCATGCCATCGCCATCGAATACGCTTTGAAGCCGCGTGTTTCCGGTACCTTCAGCATGAACCGACCTTATGATGCCAAAAACAACGCCGGAGTAGGCCTGTTCATCTCCAGCAACATCATCCGCAAACTGCATGCAGACATGTATCTGGTCTCCGGGAACGGACTCGTGCATGTCTCGCCCATGGATGTCACGCGCAAGACATTGGAGCACACCTGGCCTGGGACGATCGTACTGATCATCATGAGGTTGTCTAAAACTGGCGAAAAATTAAATCTGCAACGCATGCTGAGCGATTTCCGCGAGGTGGCGGCCAAGGAAGGATCCAATGGCGCCGGGGATGGCCCGTCAAACGAGTACCATATTGTGATCAACAACTATTTTGGTCTCTATGCCGAAAACAAGCAGGAGGCGATCAGCTTCCGGGATCGACGGCTGATGCCGGCGATTCACGAAGGTAAGGTGATCGTGTTCGATTTCGCGGATGTCGAATCCGCGCCCCACAGCTTTCTCAATGCCCTGCTGGCCGAGGGGGTGCGGGCATTGGGACTCAAGGCCTTCAAGCGGCTCAAGTTCCGCAACACCACGACCAGCATCCGCGAAACGATCGACTACATCTTTGACGAGAACATCCCGGATACCGAGGGGTAACCCCCCTTGAAAAACCTGCACATCAATACTACCCGCCGACATTCAAATTGAATGGAGATTTTATGATTTTTTTTCAGACATGGTCCAGTCTGGAGATTAACAAGAAGAGAATCATAATTTTAATCAGTTTGACAATCATGATGATTTATATTGTCAATATTTATATAGGTGCAAATATTCTATACTTTAATAAGTTTTATGCAAATCTGAATCATACGGCCAGAATGAGCCCCATTTTGGTCGAAGCAGGACATGCGCCACCTGATACATTGCCGGCGCAAGGCTCGTTCACCCTTGTCAAGATTGGATCGTATGTGGACGACATCGAAAATTTGTCGATTCGGGAGTCGTTCTGGACAGCAAACTTCTATCTCTGGTTCTCCTGGATCGGCCCGAAGGAGTTGGATCCAGGAAACACTTTCATCATCGTCAATGGAACGATCACCAAGCGGGATCTGCTCAATGAGTACCACGGGGACGACAACCTCCACTACCAGAGATATCGGATCTCCGCAAAATTGCTGAAATTATTCGATACCATGCGTGTACCCCTCGAAGATCACATGCTCAACATCCACATTGAGGACGGCGCCCGGGACGGCCACAAATTGCGCTACGTTGCAGATCCGGATGCCAACCTCAGTTCCCGAACGCAAATTCCTGGCTATAAAATCGTCAAGCATGGTACGACGGTCAAGCTGCACACCTACAAGACCTCCCATGGCGATCCGGGAAAGGCTGCGGATTACAAGACAACCCGTACCCAATATATTGTCGGGATTGAAATTCAACGCAACGGGCTTGGTGTCTATCTCAAGATCTTTGTTGCCCTGTTCGCCGCGATGATGCTGGCTCTGTTGAATTTTTTCGTCTCACCGAGTGATGTCAGCCCGCGCTTCTCGCTGCCCTCTGCCGCCTTCTTCGGAGCCGTTTCCAACTCCTATGTTGCCAACTCGCTCCTGCCACCATCCGGAACATTTGGCCTGGTCGATTTTATTTCCGTCTTCGGCATGGGGACCATTTTCTTAACCATCGCGCTCTCCCTGATCTCCAACCATATCTACGTGAAAAAGGGAGACAAATCTCTGGCATTCATTCTGGACAGAACCATGTTCTTCGTGATGGCGTTCTGCTGCCTGATGTTCAATATCATCCTACCCATGAGCGCCCTTGGTTAAGATCGACCACATCCTGGGTGAGAACTTCCCAAATCCGAACGATGGATGGCTCGGGGGAGACCACATGCATGAACACTGGACTTCCCGCTGCGATTTTGCGTTAATTTCCCCTTTCTCGCCGCCCAACCCGGATTCACCAGGCTGAGCGCGCGATATTGGCAACTTGTGATCAATGAGAATCGCATCATGGGCATGAAAGTATTGCTGGTCGGTGGCGGCGGACGCGAACACGCCCTGGCGTGGAAGATCGCCCAATCCCCGCTGGTGGAAAAACTCTGGTGTGCACCGGGCAATCCAGGTATTGCGCAGCATGCCGAGTGCGTACCGATCCAGGCCGAGGCGATCGAGGAGTTGACCGTCTTTGCTCAGACGCACTGGATCGATCTGGCGGTCATCGGCCCTGAGGCCCCATTGACGTTGGGTCTTTCGGATCGGCTGCGTCAAGGCGGTATCGCGGTGTTTGGTCCCTCGATGGCTGCCGCGCAACTGGAGGGTTCGAAGGCCTTCATGAAGGATCTGCTCGCCCGCCACCGGATCACCACCGCCGCCTATCGCATTTTCCGCGATCCAGCCGAGGCGCGCGCCTACGTCGCAGAGCAGGGTGCGCCGATCGTGGTCAAGACCTCGGGGCTGGCTGCCGGCAAGGGGGCGATCGTCTGTGCAACGCTTGAAGAGGCGTTTGAGGCGATCGATCGCATCATGGTGCAGCGTGAATTCGGCTCGGCTGGTGACGAGGTGGTGGTCGAAGGATTTTTGTCCGGCGAAGAGGCTTCGCTTCTGGCCTTTGTGGATGGCGAACGGGTGTTGCCGCTGGCCGGCGCCCAGGATCACAAGGCGATCTTCGATGGCGATCGCGGACCCAACACCGGCGGCATGGGGGCCTATTCACCGGCTCTGGCCTTGACGCCGACCCTGGTCGAACGGGCCGTGAAGGAGATCATCCTGCCGACGGTCCAGGCCATGGCGAGCGAAGGGAACCCTTATCGTGGCATTCTCTACGCCGGGTTGATGATCGATGGCGATGAACTGAGCATCCTCGAATACAACGTCCGGTTCGGCGATCCGGAGTGTCAGCCGCTGTTGATGCGCATGCGCTCCGACATCATCCCCTTTCTGCTCGCCTGTGCCAACGGCTCGCTGGCCGGCATGACGATTGATTGGGATCCACGTGCCGCATTGTGCGTGGTGCTGGCGGCCCAGGGGTATCCCGGCTCCTATCCCAAGGGGGATGTGATCGAGGGGCTTGACCTGGCCGCCACTGTGGCTGATACCGTGGTGTTTCACGCCGGCACCCGCAGTCAGGAGGGGCGGATCGTCACCGCTGGCGGGCGGGTATTGGGGGTGACGGCACTCGGCGACGGGGTGGCCGCAGCGCAAACGCGCGCTTATGAGGCGGTGGCCGCGATCCAGTGGCCAGGGGTGCAATACCGTCGTGACATCGGCTATCGGGCCGTGGCACGGGAACGAACCAATTAAACCGCACCTGCTTTGGGATGCGTGGTTTTTTGCAAGGCTGCGTGCAAGATGTGAGCGTCGTTTCCAAAAAGCGGAAACGACGCTTACGAAGGCCGCGCGCGGCGCATTTTTCGCAAAAGGCGCGAAAAATGCTTCTTTTGAAGAGCGCGCCAAAGTCAAAAACAAAGTCTCAAGGGCTTTGCCCTTGGATCCCACCAGGGGGATAACCCCCCTGGACCCCTATTAATGGAACTACACATCTAAAACTGGTTGCGGTTTAAGACAAGAGAGCTTTAAAGATGAGCACAGACACAAGATGAGCACAGACACGACCCCCGTGGTGGGGATTCTCATGGGTTCGGACTCCGACTTCGCGGTGATGCAGGAGGCCGGCAAGGTGTTGCGTGAATTCGGCATCGGCTTTGAGATGACCGTCACCTCGGCCCATCGCACCCCGGCGCGCACCCACGACTACGCCCAATGCGCGCCCGCACGCGGCATCCAGGTATTGATCGTCGGTGCCGGGGCAGCGGCCCATCTGGCCGGTGTGGTCGCCTCGATCACCGATCTGCCGGTGATCGGCGTACCACTTTCTGCCACCGAGTTGCAGGGGATGGATGCGTTGTTGGCCACGGTGCAGATGCCGGGTGGTATTCCGGTTGCCACCATGGCCATCGGCAAGGCGGGTGCGAGGAATGCGGCGCTGTTCGCGGCACGCATTCTGGCGTTGAGTGATGCGGGGATTGCGGCCCGGTATCGCGCCCATGTCGAGCGGATGGCCGGTGAAGTGACAGCCAAGCATGAGGCGTTGCAGGAGCGGTTGAAGACGTTGTGATGCGGAAAAGTATGACGGCCTCCCTGCTGCGGGGGTCCGAGGGCGGTCACTGTTCCCGAACCCCCGCGATATTAAACAACCATTCTCCTGACCCCATGCTCCACGCCGCCCTCACCGCCCTGCACCACGGCCAGGTCATCGGCCTGCCGACCGAAACCCTCTTCGGTCTGGCCGCCGATCCCTGGAACCCCGCTGCCATGGATCAACTGATCCGCATGAAACAGCGCCCGATGGACAAAGGGTTTATCTTGCTCATCAACGACCAGATGGATCTCGCCACCCTGATCCTCCTGCCCTCCCCTCTGGCTCTCAGTCTGATGAAACAATTCTGGCCCGGACCCTTGACCCTGGTGCTGCCGGCCCAACCCCACCTGCCCCCCTTGTTGACTGGTGGCACGGATTTCATCGCCCTGCGTCACTCCCCTGCCCCGATCGTCCAGGAGTTGCTGGCTGTCTGGCAAAAACCACTCATCTCCACCAGCGCCAACCGCGCCGGGGAACCCCCACCGCACACGGCCAACGAGGTACGCGCCATCTGGCAGTCCGAAAATCTCATCGTCCTCGACGGCGACATCCGCCCCGACGCCCTCCCCTCCACCCTGCTGCGCATCGATGGCTTAACGGCCACACTGCTACGCGCAGGCGCCATTCCCCTGGATGCCCTGCAACCGCTGCTACCCCATCTCGACAACGGCTGACCCCCCTCCGGATTCATCAATCCGTCCATCATAAAGCATTGTCACCCATCACAGTGCATGGCACATTATATCGTGAAACACCACGCGGTTCTTGCCGTTCACCCCCTCGTTGCCCAGAGTGCCTGAAGATGTCGAATCCGTCCCGTTCACCCTCGACCTTCTCGGATTACGAACCCACGCCCGAACAGTTGGACCACGCCATCGAAGTCGCGGATCGCGTCTGGTGGGTGGGGCACCACTTCGTCGACGACCCCTTCCAGTGCCACCCCTACCTGATTGAGCATGGCGATCAATCGGTGCTGCTGGATCCGGGTTCGGTGCTCACCTTCGATACCACGTTGCGCAAGATTCGCGAGATCATCCCCTTGGAGTCGATCCGTTACTACATCTGCCACCATCAGGATCCGGACATCACCGGCATTCTGCCCTATCTGGATCCGATCATCACCCGTCCGGATGCGGTGGTGTTGAGCCACTGGCGCACCAACGCACTTCTAAAGCACCTGGGTCTCAAGAATCTCCCCTTGGCCTGTGTGGAGGATCACAACTGGGAACTCGACTTGGGGGGACGCAAATTGCAGTTCATCTTCACCCCCTATCTGCACTTCAGCGGCGCCTTTTGCACCTTTGACCACGACACCGGAACGCTCTTCTCCAGCGATCTGTTCGGCGGGCTCTCCAAGGATACGCCGCTCTACGCCCGGGACGAACGTGCCTTCGAGGCGATCCGCTTCTTTCACGAACACTACATGCCAAGCCAAGAGATCTTGAAGCACGGTCTCTCGAACATGGAGCCACTGCCCATCCGGCTGATCGCCCCGCAACACGGTTCGCTGATCCCGGAACATCTGGTGCGCTTCATGTTCGACCAGTTGAAGAATCTCGACTGCGGACTCTTTCTGCTCACACGCACCAACTCCGACTATCGGCGGTTGTCGAGCTTGAACCACATGTTGCGGGAGATGATGCAGACCTTGATGGTGCAACGGGATTTCAGCGAGGTGGCCAACCGGATTCTCGAATTGGCCAAGCCGCTGATTCCAGTGGTCGATCTGGAGTTTTTCGCCCGCACCGAATCCGGCGACACCCTCCATCTGGCACCCGAAAGCGGTTTTCGCGGCACTCACGCCCTGGCCCCACCCGAGTGTCGGGCCTTTCTCGGCATGCAGCGCGACCACTGGCAGGGGAATCAATCCGGCCCCTATCTGGTCACCCCCTACTCCGGCGAGGCACATCAACCCAATGGCGAGCCGATCCGCATGATGCTGGTGCTGCCGCTCTTCTCGCAACAGAACGATGCGGTGCAGGCCGTGGTGCTGTTCCGTCTCAAAGAGAATCTCGATGTCGACGACGAGATGGCCCACATCCTCTCGCAGCTGAGCATCCCGCTCGGCGTGGCCGTGGAGCGGGAGATCATCTTCCGCGTCATGGACATGGAGCAGAAGAAATCCTATGAGCGTTCGATCCGTGATCCCCTGACCGGCCTGTATACCCGTTACTACATGCAGGAGGCGCTGGCACGTTTGAGCCGCATCCACGATCGCGACACCAACGCCTCGATCACGGTGTTGGCCTTTGACATCGACCATTTCAAATCGGTGAACGATACCTACGGCCACGGCATGGGGGATGTCACCCTGCGCATCGTGGCGCACATCATCGCCGACAGCATCCGCGGGGTCGATATCCCGGTCCGTTTGGGCGGGGAGGAGTTCATGCTGTTTTTAATCGGCAGCCCGGTGCATGTACCGCCCGAGGTGGCCAACCGCATCCGCAAGCGGGTGCAGCATCAGAAATTCGCGCCGCCGATGCACGAGCGCACTGTGACCATCAGCTGCGGCATCGCCTACCGCATCATGGAGGAGCCGATCGAAAAGACCATGGAACGGGCCGATCTGGCGCTCTATCAGGCCAAAAGCACCGGTATCAGGAGACAGAGGATTAAACCGCACCCGGCTTGGAATGTGTGATTTTACTGGTGAAAAAAAAGAGAGGGTCTGGGAGATTCCTCTCCCAGGACTTTGACTTTGTTTTTGACTTTGTTTTTGACTTTGTTTTTGCTTTTAAACCGCACCTGTTTTGGGATGCGTAGTTTTTTTTGCAAGGCTGCGTGCAAGATGTGAGCGTCGTTTCCAAAAAGCGGAAACGACGCTCACGAAGGCGGCGCGCAGCGCATTTTTCGCAAAAGGCGCGAAAAATGCTTCTTTTGAAGAACGCGCTAAAGTCAAAAACAAAGTCCCAAGGGCTTTGCCCTTGGATCCCACCAGGGGGATAATCCCCCTGGACCCCTATTAATGGAACTACGCATCCCGTGATGGTTGCGGTTTAGCTCGCTCTTCAAAAGAAGCGCCTTTTGCGAAAAATGCGCCGCGCGCCGCCTTGGCGAGCGTCGTTTTTTGTTTTTTGGAAACGACTCCCGCCTCTTGCACACAGCTTGCAGAAAAGGAGGCTTCTTAAAGATGGTGACGGGATAGCTGCAGCACTCCAGCGCCTCACTCCAGATTGCGCGCCTCGTCCACCAGCATTACCGGGATCTCCTCGCGGATCGGAAAAGCCAACCGGTCGGTGCGGCAGATCAACTCGTCCGCCTTGGCGTCATACTCCAGACCGCCCTTGCACTGCGGACAGACGAGAATCTCCAACAACGCCTTGTCGATCATGTTCTTTCTCCAGTTTTTATGTCGCAGCCATTTTGAATCCGCAACCATTTTTAAACCGCAACCATTTTGGGATGCGTAGTAATTCCCCTCAAGACCGCGTGCAAGATGCGAGCTTCGTTTCCAAAAAGCGGAAACGACGCTCGCGAAGGCGGCGCGCGGCGCATTTTTCGCAGGAAACGCGAAAAATACTTCTTTTGAAAAGCGCGCTAAAAACTCAACTAAAATTCAAAGTCAAAAACAAAACCCTGGGAGAGGAATCTCCCAGACCCTCTCTTTTTTTTCACCAGAAAAAACGACACATTCCAAGCCGGGTGCAATTCAATCCAATCACCCCACCCGCGCCAGCCGCCGGAACATCCCATCCGCACTCATCGGTCGCGTCCCCACACGATTCAACGCCGCCATGCTCAACTGGTAAAACACCGCCAGCTCCGCACGCGACAAACCACTCATGCGCGGCGGCCAGGAACGATCGGCCATCGCCTCAAGCAGCGCCCCACCCGCCTCGGGCAGCCGATCCGCATAGGGTGCGCCACACGCCTCACAAACCGCACCCCCGCGCTTCACCGACACGAAACGCAACCGCGTCCGGGCACCACACCCCACGCAGTTGCCGGCACGCCAACCATGCCCGAACAACCCAAGCAGACGACTGATGCTCCCGGCAGCCACGGCCAACGGCTCGGCACCAAACTCCAGCGCATTCAGCGCCCCCTCCAGACAGTAATGGATCTCACCATTACGCGCATCGTTCGGCATCTCGAACCGATGCACCGCCTCGATCAACAGCTGCCCGGCAGCCGAGGCCTCGGGCAAGAATGGCAAACGGTTGCGCGGCAGGATGATCTCGGCGCGCATCAACGTACCCAACGCCTCCGACCCCCGGGAGCGCGTCTCGATCTCCAGGCCGTGAAATCCGGTCAACGCGGCCCGCATGCCATCGCGTCCACCGCTGCGTGCATCCCGCGCCATGGCCGCAATCACCCCGTGCTCCGGGGTCAACAGCGTCACAATCCACGAAGCATCACGAAACGGCACCCGCCGCAACGCCAAAGCCCTATCCGAGATCCGCATCCAGCTCCTCGTCCTCTTCCGGATGAACGTAGCCCAGATCAGCCAGAATGCGCGCATCCGCGCTCCACTCCCGTTCGACGCGCACCTGCAAACGCATGAAAATCGCACACCCGAACTGCGCCTCCAGCTCCTTGCGCGCCAACGCACCGACCCGCTTCAACACCTCACCACGATGACCAATGACAATCCCTTTCTGCGACTCGCGCGCCACCAGGATATGCGCCTCCAGATCGCGCACCTCCGAGGGGGGCGGACGCGGCTCCCACAACACCACCCGCACCGCCAGGGCATAGGGCAGCTCCTGCCGAAGCTGCATGAAGAGCTTTTCGCGGATCACCTCGGCAATGATGAAATTCTCCGGCTGATCGGTCCACTGCCCCTCGGGAAAATAACGGGGTCCCTCGGGCAAAAAACGAACCAGCAGATCCAACAGACGCTCGACGTTACGACCGGTCAAGGCCGAAATCGGCACCACCTCGGCAATACGCGCACCTGCCAGCTCGGAGGTCGCAGCCACCCGCTCCATCAGCCGGCTGTTCGGGGTGCGGTCCACCTTGTTGAAAATCAGAATGATCGGGGCGTCCCCCAACCGGTTGAGAATCTCCCGATCCTCGTCGGTCAGCCCAGAGGTCGCTTCGACGAAATAGAGTGTCACGTCGGCCTCACGACAGGCCTCGAAGGCGGTACGCACCATCACCTGATTGAGCAGCACCCGCCCCGGATCGTGAATCCCCGGCGTATCCAGAAAAATCAGCTGCGCCCCCTGCCGCTCGCACACCCCCAGCACCCGACCGCGCGTGGTCTGCGCCTTGGGGGTGACAATCGCCGCCTTGCGACCCAGAACACGATTCAAAAAGGTGGATTTACCGGTGTTCGGACGTCCGGCAATGGCGATATAACCGGAACGAAACCCGGTCGCATCCGCTTGTGGAGGCTCTCCGCCCGGTGTGGATGTCGAGCCGTTCACGCGTTCACTCTCCTGCCTGCAAGGCTGTTTGTCACGATTCAGAACCCAATTGTTACGGGGGTCCGGGGGCGATTATCGCCCCCGGTAGGGGTTTGGGGACGGCCGTGTGCAAAATGCGGGCTTCGTTTCCAAAAGGCGAAAACGACTCCCGCGAAGGCGGCGCGCGGCGCATTTTTCGCAAAAATCGCGAAAAATGCTTCTTGGAAAGAGCGCGCTAAAGCCAAAGGCAAAACCCTTGGAGATGAATCTCCCGGACCCTCTCTTTTTTTTCACCAATAAAAACTACACATTCCAAGCTGGTTGCGGTTAGATTAACGTAAGACACTACCCGGTTTCGTAAAAACGAAGCATTTTACGGTTTACCCTCACCAACACCCATTCAAAACTTTTTTTCCAGCAACTCCAACGCATGACGGGCCGCCTCCTGCTCCGCACGCCGCTTGCTCGGCCCCTCGCCACACCCCACAACCCCCTCGTCCACCCGACAGGACACCTGAAAATGACGCTCATGCGGTGCACCGGAGACCTCCAGCAACGCATAACGCGGCAAATGACGCCCCATCCCCTGCAACCGCTCCTGCAACGCGGTCTTGAAATCCTTCAATTCACCGCCCGCAGCAAAACGATCCAACCGCGCTGCAAACAACCGATCCGCCACCCGTTCGACACCCGGCCAACCACCATCCAGAAACACCGCGCCCAACAAAGCCTCGATCGAATTGCCCAGAATCGACGATTTCTCCCGTCCCCCGCTCAACACCTCTCCACGACCCAACCGCAGATGGACGCCCAACCCCATCTCGCGCCCCAGCTGACCCAATGCACCGGTATTCACCAACACCGCGCGCCAGTGCGACAACTCCCCTTCCGGGGATTCGGGAAACCGGTGGAACAGCAACCGCGATACCGCCAGATCCAACACCGCATCACCCAGAAACTCCAGCCGTTCGTTGTGACGCGACCGCTCCTCCTCCTCCTTGGCGCAACGCGCGCCCCCCTCCGGCTCATCCTGAGCCCTGGAACGGTGCGTCAACGCCAGACACAACAGACCGGGATCCGCGAAGGTGTAGTCGAACCGTTCGACAAACCAGGCCGACAATGTCTTCCATTCCGGATCGTTTCGATTCATCATCGCTACTGGATCAACCAAGCTGATTTAACTGGTGCAACGGGCTGGCACGCCAGTCACCAAACCTTGAAGCCTCTGTCACGCGGCTTTAGTTCTTGGGCCATGTTCGCGGGATTGTTTTGCAAAAGGCGCAAAACAATCCCGCAGCCTTGGCGGCGCGCGGCGCATTTTTCCAGAAAAGACGCGAAAAATGCTTCTTTTGAAGAGCGCGCTAAAAGTCAAAGTCAAAACCCTGGGAGAGGAATCTCCCAGACCCTCTCTTTTTTTTCACCAGTAAAAGCGAATCATGCATGGCTGTCAAATCAGCTCTGTCGGCCCACTACTACGTTTCGATTCGGTAGGTCCAGGTCCAGGCACCGTAACCCGGCACGATGAATTGCGCACCGCCAATCACCAAACTCAACGGTATGGTCTGTGCAACCTCGACCCGATATCCGGACAGGGTTTTGGTCACGTTGAACGCCTCCTCGGGCAGATGCGAACGGTCGATTTCAAAACGCACCCGCCGCTTCACCTCATCGAGCGGCAGAGCAGCGTACTCCTTGACCACCCGGTTGGCCAGATCGCGCATCAAAAAGTGATCGTATACCGCCGTACCGATCCCCATCACCAGAGCCGTTCCCACGATCAACAGCAGACAGAACACCAGCAGCGACAACCACAGGCCGCCCCCCCCTCTCCGCCGATTGCGCGTTCCGACTCTCATCAGCGAATCACCTGCCCCACCCGCTCCCAGCGCGGTTTGTTCTCATAACGGTCCCACGACCAGAACATCCCCACCGCCCGACCCACCAGACGATGCTTCGGCACGAACCCCCAATAACGGCTGTCGTTGCTGTTGTCGCGGTTATCGCCCATGACGAAGTAGTGCTCCGGCGGTACCACCAACTCGATCGGTGCATCCATCCCGGCCATGGGCCGCACCAGAATCGGATGCGGGTGATTGCCAAGACTCTCCGTCAAACGCTGCGAATCGACCTTCTGTTCAAATTCATTGATGTAGCTGAACGTCCCTTCCACCTGCTGGGCCACCAGCTGGCCGTTGACCGACACCCGTTTGTCCCGATAGGCGATCCGATCGCCCGGCAGGCCGATGATCCGCTTGATGTAATCCTTGGTCGGATCCTTGGGGTACTCAAACACCGCGATCTCACCCCGCTCCGGCTCCCCGGACATGAAAATTCTCTGGTTCGTATAAGGGAGACGATAGCCATAGGCCATCTTGTTGACAAACAGGTAATCGCCCACCAGAAGTGTCGGGATCATCGACCCCGAGGGGATCTTGAACGGTTCGATCACGAAGGTGCGTACCATGAAGGCGATCGCCACGGCCATGGCGATCGCTTCGTAGTATTCGGCGGTGACACTACCCCCTTCCAGAAAGGCTTCGCCCTTGAAAAGCATGAAAAGCCCCATGAGCAACAGGAGTGCGGCAATCAGCGGCGACCAGGAGCGCGACGCCTCGGGCATCGAGAAGATCCCCATCGAAACCGCGTTGCCGAACACGAGCGTTGCGGCAATCACGAACAACGCCCCGTGCCACAAATGTCTCCGGTGCCAAAGCTGCCGAGGATTCACCACCTTTTCACCCCCTCTTTCTCAATCATCGACCTTGAGAACCGCCAGGAACGCCTCCTGGGGAATCTCCACGCGACCGATCTGTTTCATCCGTTTTTTGCCGGCCTTCTGTTTTTCCAATAATTTGCGCTTGCGGGTGATATCGCCGCCGTAGCATTTGGCGGTGACGTTCTTGCGCAGCGCCTGCACGGTCTCGCGTGCCACCACCTTGGAGCCGATCGCCGCCTGGATCGCGACTTCAAACATCTGCCGGTGGATCAACTCGCGCATTTTTTTCACCAGATCGCGCCCGCGGGTCATGCACTTGTCGCGATGCACGATCACCGACAGAGCATCGACCGGTTCGCCGTTGATGAGGATGTCGAGCTTGACCAGATCGCCGGGACGATACTCCAGAAACTCGTAATCGAGCGAGGCGTAACCGCGCGAGACCGATTTGAGCCGGTCGAAGAAGTCGAGCGCCACCTCGTTCATCGGGAACTCGTAACGCAGCATGGCGCGCGCATCCGAAACATAGTGGATGTCGCGCTGCACCCCGCGCCGTTCGTTGCAAAGCTGCATCAGGGGACCGACATGGTCGGGCGGGGTCAGGATCGAGGCGAGGATGTACGGCTCTTCCAGGTGATCGAGCTTGTTGGCCGGCGGCAGAGCCGAAGGGTTGTGCACCTCTTCGATCGTGCCATCGGTCAGATAAGCGCGAAAGACCACCGTCGGCGCGGTGGTGACCAGATCCAGATCGAACTCCCGCTCCAGCCGCTCCTGGACGATCTCCATGTGCAGCATGCCCAAAAAGCCGCAGCGCATGCCGAAGCCCAAGGCCGGCGAGCTTTCGGTTTCAAAGACGATCGAGGAGTCGTTGAGTGAGAGTTTCTCCAGCGACTCTTTCAAAAGCACGTAGTCCGAGGAGACGGTCGGGTAGAGTCCGGCAAAGACCAGCGGTTTGATCTCCTTGAAGCCGGGCAACAGCTCATCCGCCGGACGGGAGGCATCGGTGATGGTATCACCCACCCGGGCCATCGACACCTCCTTGATGCCGGCCACCACCCACCCCACTTCGCCTGCCGACAGGCTGGAGGTTTCGGTCAGACGCGGGGTGAAGATGCCGACCTTGTCGAGCGGGTACTCCATGCCGGTGCTCATCAGGCGGATCTTGCGGGTACGGGTGGCGTTCTCCGTGGAGAGCCGGCCATCGACGATGCGCACCAGCGAAACCACACCCAGGAAATTATCGTACCACGAATCGACGATCAACGCTTTGAGCGGTGCGCCCGGATCCCCTTTCGGCGGCGGAATGCGGGTCGTGACCGCTTCTAAAATATCGCCGATGCCGATGCCGCTTTTGGCTGAGGCGAGAATGGCATCCTGCGCCTCCAGGCCGATGACGTCCTCGATCTGCTTGCGCACCCCTTCGGGATCGGCAGCGGGCAGATCGATCTTGTTCAACACCGGGATCACCGCCAGATCGTGATCCAAGGCCATGTAAACATTGGCCAAGGTCTGGGCCTCAACCCCCTGGGCCGCGTCCACGACCAACAGCACCCCTTCGCAAGCGGAGAGCGAGCGTGACACCTCGTAGGAGAAGTCCACATGTCCGGGGGTGTCGATAAAATTGAAAATATAGTTCTTGCCGTCCTTGGCGCGGTAGTTCAACCGCATGGACTGCGCTTTGATGGTGATGCCCCGCTCGCGCTCGAGATCCATGCTGTCGAGCACTTGCGCGGTCATTTCACGGGCATCCATGGCGCCGGTGAATTCAATCAGCCGGTCAGCCAGGGTACTTTTTCCATGATCGATGTGGGCAATGATGGAAAAGTTGCGAATCAGATCCAAAGACATGAGCAGGCACGGCCAGAAGAAAAATTCCACCGGACAACCCGCTGATTTGAGGCAGGCGGGTCGCGACCATCCTCCCTTCGAGGCGTCGCGACTCTATTTATAATCCCCCCGATCGGTTTTCGCCAGTTCCACTGTTGCCAAAACGGCGGTTCGATGCAGCAATTCGCGTTCGGAACCACTTTCCGGGGCTGTGGAAAGCGAATAGAGCGCCTGATCGCGGGTCTCTTTGAGCTTTTGGCGGGTCTCATCGGATGGCAAAGGGGGCTCGTCGTTGACCAGATCGCGTCCCAGTTCCTCCAGGGTATCGAGCAACTCTCCCATCTGTTCGAGCTGTTCGCGACGCTGATAGGGGGTGGGTCCGCGCTCCCCGTTGGCCGAGACCGACCGGGTGGCGTGAATCGGCACCGCCTCCTGCACGCCGGTCGCGGCAGCCAGAGACCTGGAAAAATTTACCCCTTCGATCCCTGGGGAGGCAGGTTTTGCCTTGGCGAGCGATGCCGCAGCCACGCTCTTGTCGCTCTTTTCCAGTCGGCGAACGGTCATGCACGGTCCTCCAAGCGGGGATTACGATCATTTGAAGTGGGTCAACGCCCTTCATGGCGCGCCCCGATGCATTTCTTACATTCAAACGCCGTGCCAAGTCAATACAATCTTGACGGATTGACTCCCCCAGCCACATATTCGGTCATGATCCAACCGTTTTGTTCACGTCTGTTTGACTTTATGTCTGCGCAATGTCATTTTTTTTGCCATCCATCCCCTTTTCATGACAATTGAAAGAATTGTTTTATGTGTTGATATGTTATGAATGGATATTTTTATTCCTTAAGGTATTCCGTATCGCTTCTGACCAGTGCGCGCAAGGTGCTGGATTTGATCGATTATTCGCTTTACGAACAATCGCCATCGTGAAAAGCGCGCGCAAGGCAAAGGAAAGGGACAACACCTTGGGGAGTTCATCCCAAAACCCCTACCGGGGGCGATCATCGCCCCCGGACCTTTGTCATCATTGACCCCATCCTCGCCTCAACGCGACTTACGCCCCACGGCCCAACACCCGCACCACCTCCTTGACCGTGGTGTGACCGAGCTTCACCTTGCGAACCGCGTTTTGGAAAATGGTCCGATAACCCGCCTTCAAAGCCACCTGCTCCAGGCTCTCGACATCGACATCCCGCCCGATCATGCCGGCCAACTCCCGGTTGGTGCGCAGGATCTCGTAGATCAATGTCCGGCCCATGTAGCCGCTCTGATGACAATCCACACATCCCCGTCCACGCCACAACGTCTCCAAGGCTGGATCGCCCAGATAGGCGCGCTCTTCGTCACTCGGGGTGTAGGACTCGCGACATCCCGGACAGATCTTGCGCACCAGACGCTGGCTGACCACCCCGACCAGCGAGTCGGCCAGCATGAAATTGGGGATGCCCAACGAACGCAGACGCGGGATGGCGCCGAAGGCGGTATTGGTGTGCAAAGTCGAGAGCACCAGATGACCGGTTTCGGAGGCTGACACTGCGGTTTGTGCGGTTTCGGTGTCGCGGATCTCGCCGACCAGGATCACATCCGGGTCATGTCGCAAGAAATAACGGATCGCGCTGGCAAAGGTGTAACCAGCTTTCACGTTGATCTGCGTCTGACGGATCAACGGGATGCGGTATTCGATCGGGTTTTCGACCGTGAGGATGTTCTTTTCCGTCAGGTTGAGGCGCCGGACCGCAGCGTAGAGGGTGGTGGTTTTCCCGGAGCCGGTCGGACCGGTCAGAAGCACGATGCCGAAGGGTTCGTTGAAGATTTCGGTCAGCAGATCGAGATCCTCGTCGAACACCCCCAGCTGGCGCATGCTCATGAAGTCCCCCTTGGCCGGCAGCAGCCGCAGCACCAGGTTTTCGCCGTAGGGGCAGACGGTCGAGGAGACGCGAAAATCGTATTGGGTGTTGAGAATGGACTCGGAGAAGCTGCCGTCCTGGGGCAGCCGTTGTTCGGCGATATCCATGCCGGCCTTCATCTTCAATGTGGCGACCAACCGCTTGAAGGTCAATGGCAGGGCGAACTGGGCGCGCATCACGCCATCAACGCGGAAGGCGATGCTGATCGACTGGTCCATGGGGCGGACGTGAATGTCCGAAGCGCGCGCCTTGACCGCCAGTTGCATCAGGTGCAGCACGAAGGAGTCCAGGGAGCGCACCCCGTCGCGATCTGCGGCCAGAAGCTGGATCTCTTTCTGGATCAGGGTTTCGACCGGATTTTCCAGGAAGTAATAATAATACTGCACCGCATTGATGATCTTGCTCTTTTCACCCTGACGGATGCGCGGTTTGAGTCCGGTGGAGCGGGTGATCTGTTTTTCCAACCCATCGACATCATCCGAGTAGGTGGCAACGATCACCTCCTTGGCATCGGTGTGGTAGGGCAGGAATTTGTGGGTCAAGCAGGTCTGGAGGTTGAAGAGGCGCAGGCTTTCGGGCGAAGGGCGTTTCTGGTCGATATCCACATATTTGCGCGCATCCTGATCCGCGATCGCCGTGGCAATGTCGTATTGGGAGATGAAACCGAGTCGTTCGAGGATCTCGCCGACCCGCTCGCGCGTCACCTTCTGGTCCTGCAAGGCCAGTTCGATGTGCGCTTCGTTGATCAGCCCCCGCTCCTTGAGGAGTTCACCGATCTGTTTGGTGACTTTTTCCGCCTCGGACATCTTCTCCACCTCCCAAAGCCTGGGCCATCCACCCAACGTCGCCCCGACGCGATCGCTGCTGGCATCCATCATAATCAATCACGTCGCTTTTTTAAACCCTTGGCGCCAAAAACTCTCGATCCAGTGGGATGGGGCGTGGTATACGGTAAACGGATGGACGTTTTGAGTTGAATTTCAACTGTGCATGATGGGGGGAGAACCCCCTCACCCCCCGACCGTGGAACTCCAAAAGCACGAGTTCCACGGTAGAATAGTGATTGATGATCCTGGCCGCATGCATCCCCTTTACTACCTCGTTCTGACCCTCCTCATCCTGATCACCCTGCCGATCTGGATCTGGCGCTACTTTGCCACGCCCAAATATCGTGGCACGGTGTTGCAGCGTTTGGGGTGGATTCCGAGCAGCGCTTGCGCACCGGGAGCCGGATCCCGGCGCATCTGGCTGCATGCGGTCTCGGTGGGCGAGGCGATGGCCGCGCGCGAGCTGGCCAGCCGGCTCAAAACCACCTTCCCGGATCACGACCTGATCATCACCACCGTCACCCGCACCGGTCAGCAGGTGGTGCGCGACAAGATCCCGGAGGCGAGCGCCCATCATTTTCTCACTGTCGATCTGCCGCCTTGCATCCACCCGCTGGTTGAGGCGATCCGTCCGGAAATTTTGATCGTGATGGAGACCGAACTCTGGCCGGGTCTGTTCCGTATGCTGGCAAAAAAAGGGGTGCCAATCGTGGTGGTCAACGGGCGCATCTCGCCGCGCTCCTTCAAACGCTACCATGCCATTCGCTGGTTGACCCGTCAATTGCTGGCCGATGGCACGCGCTACCTCATGCAATCCAAAGCCGATGCCGAGCGACTGATCGCCATGGGTGCGCCTGCCGAACGGGTGCGGGTCACCGGCAATTTGAAGTATGACCAGGCGCTGAAATCCCCGGATCCGGCATTGCTGAATCGATTGCAGGCCCGTCTGGGCACCCCGATGTCATCGGTCTGGATAGCGGCCAGCACCCATCCAGGCGAGGAGGCGATGCTGCTCGACCTCCATCGTCGACTGATCACAACCCCGCTGGCACCTCGTTTGATTTTGGTGCCGCGCCATCCGGAACGGACCGGGGATGTGCTGGAGCTGATCCGGCAGAGGGGTCTTGAGTGTCAACGATTTTCGCAGCTGACCGGGTCGTGGAGCGCACCGCTGCTTCTGGTGGACGAGATCGGCTGGCTGGCCGGACTGTACAGTTTAGCCCGGTTGGTTTTCATCGGCGGCTCGCTGGTGGCGCGCGGCGGACAGAACATGCTTGAACCTGCGGCCTGGGGCGTCCCGGTGCTGTTTGGACCGCATGTGTTCAATTTTCGCGATATCGCCGAGCAACTGCTGACTGTTGGTGGCGCGTTGCGGGTGGAGAGCGACCGGGAACTCGGCCTCCGGCTGGAGGCGTTGCTTGGAGATCCGGAGCGTTGCCGGCAGATGGGTGAGGCGGCCCGAGCGGTTATTCCGGCCAATGCCGGCGCGTTGGAACGTACGGTTACGGAGATCAGGCAAACTCTGGAGAGAGTTTGATTTTGAATTAAACCGCACTCGGCTTGGAAAGTGCGACTTTAAATGGTGAAAAAAAAGAGAGGGTCTGGGAGATTCATCTCCCAGGGTTTTGACTTTGGTTTTGACTTTAGCGCGCTCTTCCAAAGAAGCATTTTTCGCGCCTTTTGCGAAAAATGCGCCGCGCGCCGCCTTCGCGGGAGTCGTTTCCGCTTTTTGGAAACGACTCCCGCATCTTGCACGCAGCCTTGCGAGAAACTACGCATCCCAAAATGGGTGCGGTTTAAAAGAAGCGCCTTTTGCGAAACATGCGCCGCGCGCGGCCTTGGTTCCTTGGAGACATTTTGCGTTTTTTTTACAAACCGTCTCCAAGAAAGCATCGCCAGAACAAAGACGCCGCCTGCGGCTGTCGGACAGGCGTGCTCGATCGATCTGAATGGGAGTGACTGCGATGCACCGCCTCCTTCCCTGGCTGCGAGGTGAACGCCAACCCGAATCGTGGGCGCTGCGCGGGTTGCTGTTGTTTTTGGGCGCGCTGGGAGAAGTGCTGGCACACTATCAGCAATGGCGCGTGGGTCGTTATCAATCCGGCACGCTCCAACCTTACCGTGCCTCTTGTCCAGTCATCAGCGTCGGCAACCTCACCGTGGGCGGCACCGGCAAAACCCCGATGACCCTCTGGATCGCCCGTTATTTGCAAAATCAAGGGTATCGTGTGGCCGTGATCAGTCGCGGCTACCGGCAGCACTCCACCGCGCGCGTCACGCTGGTCGCGGATCATGACCGCGTCCATCTGTCCACCCCTGAGGCTGCCGATGAGGCGCTCCTTTTGGCCCGCGCGCTCCCCGGTGTGGCGGTTCTGACCGGGCCTGACCGGCCTGTGTTGATCCGGCACGCCATTGAGCGATTGGGAAGCGACCGCATCATCCTGGATGACGGCTTCCACCGACTGGACGTGGCCCGCGATCTGGATCTGGTGCTTCTGGATGCCCGGCGTCCGTTCGGCAATGGCCAGCTGCTGCCCGGAGGCATCCTGCGTGAATCCCCGCAGGCGTTGGCCCGCTGTCACGCCCTGATCCTCACCCGCGCCGAAGACCCGGATGCCACCCGCGCCACCCGCGCATTGCTGCAAAGCCGATTTCCCGACAAACCGATTTTGATGGCCACCCATCACCCCACAGCCTGGATGCTTTGTTCGTCTGGCGGGGATCAACCTCTGCCGCTCGACGGACTGACCGGGCCGGTGCTGGCATTTTGCGGTCTGGCCGTACCCGAGGGATTCCGGCGCACCCTGGAGGCGTTGCCGCTCCGGGTGGTGGATTTTTACCCCTTTGTTGATCATCACGCTTTTACGAGCGATGAACTGAATCAATTGATCGAACGGGCGCACCGGTCAGGGGCAAAGGCACTGGTCTGCACCGAAAAGGACGCGGTGAAGCTGGATGGCTGGTCACCCGCTCTACCGGTTTATGCACTGCGGGTGGAGATGCGCTTTTTGGAGGGAGGGGCGTGGCTGCGGGAGCGGTTGAATGCATTAAACCGCACCCGGTTTTAAAGGTAGTGTCTTACGTTAACCTAATCGCAACCAGCTTGGAATGTGTAGTTTTTATTAGTGAAAAAAAAAGAGAAGGTCTGGGAGATTCATCTCCCAGGGTTTTGACTTTGACTTTAGCGCGCTCTTCAAAAGAAGCATTTTTCGCGCCATTTGCGAAAAATGTGCCGCGCGCCGCCAAGGATTGCGGGATTGTTTTGCGCCTTTTGCAAAACAATCCCGCGAACATGGCCCAAGAACAAAGCCGCGTGACTAAAGGCTTTAAGGGTTGATGACTGGCGTGCCAGACCATCGCAATCAGTCAAATCAGCTTGGTTGATCCGCCAGGTTAACGTAAGGCACCACCGGATTTTGCGATTCAATAGAATCTACCGAACTGCCAAACGCCATCAATCCTCTGAGCACTGTTCAAACTCAAATTGAAACTCCCATTCGGCTCGAATAGCATTGGATGGATTAAAAACCATGGACGATTCCCGGAAATGTCAAACTTCTACTGTCACCCCGGCAGAGCCGGGGTTTTCCTGTTTTAACAAAAACTACACATTCCAAGCTGGGTGCGGTTTGACTTGAAATTTCAGTTGCGCACGTTCTTCAAGAAAACGATATCCGCCACTTCGTTGCGGTGGTGATGCAGGGAGTCGAGCTTCTGCATGATCTCGGAGAGGCGACGTTGCGAGGCGGCCAGCTGCGCATCCGGGGTGGTGACGGCTTTCGGGTCCGGCTTGGCCTGTTCCTTGCTAGTTTTTAAAAGCTTTTGATATTTCACATTTTCGGCATCGTAGGCGTTCTCGGCTGCCCGGATGTGGCCCGCCAGCTCGTTGAGTTTCTTGACGCGCCCTGCGGAGGATTCCGGAAAGTTCCAGGTGCGAATGCCAAGCGTGCCCGATGCTGCCGGTCCGCGAGCCGTACGGGTCGGTTTCTTCACGTTCGACTTGGCGGTCGCTTTGTTGCTTGCAGCTTTGGCGTTGTTTTTGGCCTTGCTGTCCATGGTCTTGTCAGTGGGACGCTTGGCCACCTGAGCGGTCCCTTTCTTGGCCAGACGCTGCTGCTTTTTGGCGAGGACGATCTGACGCACATGCTCCTTGTCTTTCTTGACCTGAGCGGCGCGGGCAGCATCCTTGCTCTTGGCATCCTCGGATTTGCCCGTCTTGGCAGGAGCGTGCACGGCCTTGGCCGGGGCCTTGCCGGGCTCGTCGGCCCAGGCCAGGGAGAGCGGCGCGGCCATGAGCGAAAGGGTCAAACAGACGTAGTAAATCGGTTTCATGATCTTCTCCTCGCGTCTTGATGGGCTTCCTTGAAAAAGCGTGCGGATTTGTAAAAGAATTAATAAAAGTATGATGAAAAATTCCGATTCTCTTACGCAGCCAATGGCGCATCCTTACCAGGAGGGGTTTCTTTTGACCCTTCTGGTATTGGCGATTGTCGGCATGGGGTGGCTCTTCTCCCCGTTTCTGCCCGGATTGTTTCTTGCGGCGCTCTTGGCCTCTTCGACCTATCCGCTCTATCGGCGCATTTTGGCGCGCATGCCTAATGAATCGGATCGCGCCGCACTTTTCATGACTGTTTTGATGTTTTTTTTGGTGGTCAGCCCGATTTTGTACCTGCTGGTCGCGACAGCCGTGAAAGCAGGCACTCTCTCGCGTGATATCCAGGGGTGGTTTGCCGGTTTCGCCTCGCCCGAGGCCTTGACTGCCGAGTTGCGCCGTCTGCTCGTTGCATTGCCGATCCCGGAGTATCCGCGCGAGGAGGTGATCGACTGGATCGGTCACAATCACCAACAGGTGGGCACAGGGATCGGCCTGGTGCTGTTGAATCTTTTCAAGGGGATCACCAACAACGGGCTGGTCTTCGTCGCCTCATTGCTGCTGGTGGTGTTCGCGCTGTTCTTCTTCTACCGCGACGGGCCGCGTTTGGCGGACCAATTAAAAATTCTCTCGCCGCTCTCCAACCACTACGACGACATCCTCTTCGGTCGTTTCACCGCGCTGGCAACCGTGCTCACCACCACCATCATCGGTGTGGCCTTGTTGCAAGGGGCCTCGTTCTCGTTGGTGACCGCCTTTATGGGACTGCCCTGGTTCTATCTCGGGGTAGCGATCGCGGCAGCCTCGTTCATTCCGGTGGTCGGCGGTGTGGTGGTCTGGGCGCCGACCGCCTACGTGCTCTACCTGCATGGTCATCCGGGGCAGGCGCTCTTTCTGGCGCTCTGGGGCGCCCTGGTGACCGGTTTTCTGATCGACAACCTCACCCGTCCGCTGTTGATGGGCTGGCTGGCCAGGCAGCAGCAGACTGGCAATGGTGAACTGCATGTGCTTAACTACACGCTCTTCACCGTGCTCTCGACCTTCGGCGGTTTGATCCAGTTCGGCATCCTCGGACTCTTTTTCGGTCCGATTCTGGCCGCCATGGCGATTTCGGTCTTCGAGGTCTACGAGATGATCCATGGCGAGCAATTGGACCGATCATGAAACACACGTCACGCTTGGCACGGGTTTTGGATTGGGATACCATGATGACGTGCCATCACGACCGTCATTTCCCATCCATCACGAACGGAGCAGCCCTCCAATGCCTGTGACCACGGTTCTGGAACTGGTGAACGATGCCTTGAAGATCGCTCTGTTGATCTCGGCGCCCATGCTGTTGACCGCATTGGTGGTGGGTATCGTGATCTCGCTGTTTCAGTCCGTGACCCAGATCCAGGAGATGACCCTCACTTTCATCCCCAAGATTCTCGCCACCTTTCTGGCGCTCTCCCTCACCCTGCCGTGGATGATGGAGACCCTGATGGACTATTTCGCCAAACTTTTCGACACCATCCCGCGCATGGTGTTGTGATCCCGATGGAGCCGTAACCTATGGAACCTTCGGCCCTGCTGGATCTGTTCGGTTTCTCCACGGGTGAGATCGAGCGCTTGATGTTGATCTTTTCGCGCCTGACCGGCATGTTTCTGGCCGCCCCCCTCTTTTCGCGCAGCGTTGGACCCAGCCGGGTCAAGGCACTGCTTTTGCTGGCACTCACCGTGGTGATCTATCCGCTGGTCTCTCCCTGGGCTGGTGAAGGCAAGGGGAGTGTGGTGGCCATGGGGTATGCCGCGATTACCGAAGTAATTATTGGTGCGGTTTTTGGCATGCTGATCCACTGGGTGCTGGTGGCAGTCCAGGTGGCCGGGGGTTTGATGGGCTTTCAAATGGGACTCTCGATGGCCATGGTGATGGATCCCACCTCCGGAGTCCAGGAGGGTGTGCTTTCCAACCTGATGTACATGACCGCGTTGATGCTCTTTTTGGGTTTCAACGGTCACCATATGCTCGTTGAGGGAATCGCACGTTCGTTTGCCACCCTGCCGCTCGGGGCCGGATTGCCGCACACCGAGGATCTGTTGCGCGGCGGTGTGGAGATGATGGTGCGCATGTTCCGGCTGGCGCTGCTGGTGGCAGCACCGGTGATTGGTGCCACCAAGTTGTTGTACCTGGGCATGGGTCTGATCAACCGTGCTTCGCCGCAGATTCAGGTCTTTTTCGTGGCCATGCCGATTGCCCAGATTGTCGGCTTTGTCGTCATGGGGTTGACCATGACCATCTTCGGAGAGGTGATGGTCCAGGAGATGGATGCCTTTATCACGGCCTCCCTTCACGTTCTGAAATTGTGATTTTGAGATTGTTATGCGGATGCATCTGGATCTGGAGGCGGGGATCTCCGGCAATATGTTCATGGCGGCCTGTTTGGATGCGGGCCTGGAACCCAAGGCGTTGCGCGCCGCACTCGCCACTCTGGGGCTGCCGAACTGGACCCTGGAGCTCAAGCGTGGGCGACGCGGCGGGGTGCGCGGAATTCACGCCGCGATTCGTCTGACCCAGGAGTATGAGCAGGAACGGCAGCTTGCGGCCATTCTCGGTTTGATTCGCGCGGCTGAACTTCCGGATCCGGTCAAGGAGTTGGCTGAAAAGATCTTCGTCAAACTCGCCGAGGCCGAATCCACGGTGCATGGGATTCCGGTCGATCAGGTCCACTTTCACGAAGTGGGTGCGGTCGATGCCATTCTCGACATCGTGGGTGCGGCCTACGCGGTCTGGAAAATGGGGGTGACGCAGGTGACCGCGTCGTCGGTGCCGACCGGTTCCGGATCGGTGCAGTGTGCCCATGGCCGCATGCCGATTCCGGCTCCGGCGGTGATCGAGCTGTTGAAGTGTCATCAGGCGCCATTGCGGGCCGATCCGGTCGAGGCCGAACTGGTCACCCCCACCGGGGCCGCGATTCTGGTGTCGCTGGTCGAACGCTATGGTGCGCCGGATTTTCCCCGCATCGATCGAGTGGGGTATGGCCTGGGGAGTCGTGATCTGCCGGGGCGGGCCAATCTGATGCGCGTTTTGATCTGCGAGACCGACGAAGAGGCCCCTCCACCGGTCACGGACATGGATCGTGAGCGGGTGGCGGTGCTTTCTGCCCACATCGATGACATGAATCCCGAGTGGTATGGAACCTTATGGGAGCGGCTTTTCGTGGCCAAGGCGCTGGATGTGGCGTTGATCCCGATGACCATGAAAAAGGGGCGTCCCGGGGTGCGGCTGGAGGTGGTGGCCTTGCAGGGCGATGAGGAGGAGCTGGCCCGGGTCATTCTGGGAAACACCACGACCCTCGGGGTGCGGGTGGCGTTGATGGATCGTTATGTGTTGCCGCGCGAAGAGCATGTATTGAAATCTCCCTGGGGTTCGGTGCGTGCCAAGGAGGCCGGCGGCATCTGGCGCATCGAACACGAGGATCTGGCGTTGCTTGCGCGGCGTCAGGGTTGGACTTTATTGCAGGCGCAGCAGCATCTCACCCCATTTTTGGCCGAAGCCGCAGGCGAAAAGTTGGCCCCGGTGGTTGAGTTCAAATCCTATGACTTCTGACCAACTTACGTTCACTCTCGTGCAATGCAATTCAAAATTCCCTGTAAAATCGGATGGTGTCTTACGTTAACCTGGCAGGTCGGGATGGAAATGAAATCCACTCATGAACCGTCCAGACATGGTCAGCGAGACCTGCAGCCATAGCTGGTGTTCGGGATTCCCATTTTCCATTTTCGCCC
>JAMOBI010000193.1:0-2537 GCA_039908105.1 Magnetococcus sp. YQC-9 | reverse complement strand
TGCGAAAAATGCGCCGCGCGCCGCCTTCGTGAGCGTCGTTTCCGCTTTTTGGAAACGACGCTCACATCTTGCACGCAGCCTTGCAAAAAACTACGCATCCCAAAACAGGTGCGGTTTAAGTCAAATCTGACTATTGATAAGCCATTTTTCCCCAAAACAAAACCGTCCGCGTGTATGGATCGGGAAAAAATCGTCCTCCCCCTTGCATCCGGGCGCGGGTGCCCCCATATCAAGACAAAAATATTCCGTCCAAAATACCGCCTTGCGGCAAACCGCGAGCGTGGATCACCCATAAAAGAGAACCTTAAGGAGCGGACAGACCCATGAGCACGTTGGAAGGCAAACAGACCCGTGCGTTTCAGACCGAGGTGCGGCAGTTGTTGGATCTGATGATCCACTCTTTGTACAGCAACAAGGAGATTTTCTTGAGAGAGTTGATCTCCAACGCCTCGGATGCAGCGGACAAGTTACGTTTTGAGGCGATTGCCAATGATGGACTGTACGCGGGGGATGCCGAGATTGCCATTCGCATCACCTTTGACAAGGAGGCCAACACCCTGACCATCTCCGACAACGGCATCGGCATGAGCGCCGAGGAGGTCGAAGCCAACATCGGCACGATCGCCAAGTCTGGGACCAGGGAGTTTTTGCAATCGTTGCAGGCCGATCAGGCCAAGGATGCCAATCTGATTGGTCAATTCGGTGTGGGGTTTTATTCGGCCTTCATCGTTGCGGATCGGGTGACGCTGGTGACGCGGCGTGCTGGCGTGGCGGCGGATGAGGCGGTGCGCTGGGAGTCGGCGGGGGATGGGGTCTACACCCTGGAGAACGTCACCAAGGAGTCGCGCGGCACGGATGTGATGCTCCATTTGAAAAGCGAGGAGACCGATTTTATCGACGACTGGCGCCTGCGTTCGACGATTCGCAAGTTCTCCGATCATGTCTCCTGGCCGATTTTGATGCTCAAGTCCAAGGGATATATGCCGGAAGATGCGGAGGAGGAGTCTGGCGAAGAGTCCGAGAAGGAGGCCGAAGATGCAACCCCACAGTGGGAGACGGTCAACAAGGCCTCCGCACTCTGGACCCGCTCCAAATCGGAGATCACCGCAGAGGAGTACAACGAGTTTTACAAGCACGTCGGCCATGATTTCGAGGAGCCGCTGGCCCATGTGCATGCCCGCCTGGAGGGCAAATACGAATACACCGTGCTGCTTTACGTGCCGAAGCGTGCGCCGTTTGACTTGTGGGATCGGGATCGCAGGCACGGGGTGAAGCTCTACGTGCGGCGCGTCTTCATCATGGAAGGGGCCGAGGATTTGATGCCGCGTTACTTGCGCTTCATTCGCGGCGTGGTGGACTCCACCGATCTGCCCCTCAATGTCTCGCGTGAGATCCTCCAGAAGAATCCGGCGGTCGATGCGATCAAAAAGGGGATGACCGGCAAGATCTTCGGTCTGTTGGAGGATCTGGCCAAGAACGAGGTCGAGAAGTATCAGACCTTCTGGGATACCTTCGGCGTGGTGCTCAAAGAGGGGGTGATCGAGGATTTCGCCCATCGTGAGCGGGTGGCCAAGTTGTTGCGTTTCTCCAGCACCCATGGTGACTCCAAGGTGCAGGATGTGTCGTTGGAGGCTTATGTTGCCCGCATGCGCGAGCAGCAGAAGGCGATCTATTACGTCACCGGTGAATCGTTCGATGCGGCCCGTCACCATCCGCATCTGGAGGTGTTCCGCAAGAAGGGGATCGAGGTGCTGTTGCTCTCCGATCGGGTGGATGAGTGGCTGGTGACCCATCTGCACGAGTTCGACGGCAAGCCGTTGCAGTCGGTGGCCAAGGGCGGTCTGGATCTCGGCGAGCTGGAGGATGAGGCCGACAAGCAGGAGTTGGAGAAGCAGCAGGGCGCGTTCAAGGAGTTGCTCGAACGGGTGCAGAAGGGGTTGGGTGAGCAGGTCAAGGAGGTGCGCGTCACCAATCGTCTGACCGATTCGCCCTCCTGTCTGGTGAGCGGCGAGCACGATCTGTCCGCTTCGATGGAGCGCATCCTGCGTGAGGCGGGTCAGAAAACCCCGGTCACCAAGCGGACCCTGGAGCTTAATCCGGCCCATCCGTTGGTGGTGCGGCTGAAAGATGAGGGCAACGAACAGCGTTTCAACGATCTGTCGCATGTGCTGTTCGCCCAGGCGCTGTTGAGCGAGGGAGGCCAGTTGGAGGATCCGGCGGATTTCGTGCGCCGCTTGAACGGGTTGTTGTTGGGGTAGATGTTAAACCGCACCCAGCGTGGAATGTAGCGCTTTTGCTGGTGAAAAAAAAGAGAGTGTCTGGGAGATTCCTCTCCCAGGGTTTTGACTTTGATTTTGCTGTTAGCGCGCTCTGCGAAAAAATGCGCCGCGCGCCGCCTTCGCGGGAGTCGTTTCCGTTTTTGGAAACGACTCCCGCATCTTGCACGCAGCCTTGCGAAAAACTACGCATCCCAAAATGGGTGCGGTTTGGAAGCAATACATGCCAGATTTTGCAGACGGCCTCTGCATATTTTTCTT
>JAMOBI010000192.1:0-2538 GCA_039908105.1 Magnetococcus sp. YQC-9 | reverse complement strand
AAATGTTTGCATGGCGTTCCCCTTTTGGCTTCGTTGTTGAGTCTGTCAACTCCAACATACCGAATCAAAAGGCGGAACGCCTGCTTTTCCGTTTGGTTGCGGCTATGCCGCGCTATGTTGCTTCAACTCTTCCCCATACCACTGGCTGGTCGGAGTACGGACAAAAATCAGGGATCCAGAGGATCGGGATGCCTCGCTTCCCCATTGGACTGGACGCAGCCAGGGAGCAATCATGCCACCCGGCACTTGGAAGAGCTTTGATCCTTTCCCAGGTTGGCCACCCGAACAAGGTCGCCGGATCTGGTTTGAATGGACCCTGCACAACCTCGACCATGATTGGATCCTGCACCTGCACTACGATTTGGAAAGCAGCGCATGTGAGAGCAGACTTCTGCCGGATGGTGCTGAAGGATGGGGCTTCCAGCCGGTTCGGATGAGCGAAGGTCCGACACGTCCACCCACCGAACCTCAACCCGTACCAACCCCGCCGATTGCCGTCTGCGTGGGTAACCCTGCGGAAGAAGAGTTCAGAATTCTTGGCTTTCCGGACCTCGAAACCGCGCACGAATATGTCCGTCGACGCCATCGGGCCAGTGTGGAGTCCTCTTTGCGTCCACGATGGCTCGATTCGGATGATACCCCAGTGGATGCCCATGGCCGCGTTCTCCTTCCCTTGGAAGAGTTGCGGCAAAGAGCATCCTACGGCGGTGAGTGGTCGATGGTGGAGGGAAATAAAAAAGGCTGTGAAATCAGTAACTCAGAATTTGAGTGTTTCGTAGCCAATCCTCCCTCCCCGGAGGAGGTGGATTACCTTGCCATGGAAAAAGCACTGGGGCTGGTCGAATGGACGATCGATTCACCTGTTGGGAGACCCGCATTGCATCGGGAGTTGAAAGCCAACCCGGAATTGCGCGCCTGGTTCTGTTCCGCGTATTGGATGAATCTTGTCAAGGATGGCCTGAGGAAGGCATTCTTTCTTGGAGAGCATGTTTTGGTCTCCCCAGGGCCATGGGCATCAGAATCTGGGGATAAGGTGTATTACCCCCTCCGAGATCCAACCGAGCAGGAGGATTTTTTTGGGTTGGTGACGATGGTGATCCCCGTAGATACAAATCTGAACCCAACCGGTGCGGCTGAGCCTTGCATTTTTCCGGAAGGGGTGCCATCAACCTCATGACATCATTCGCTGCTGGCGAAATGTCGGGCGAATCTGATATGCTCACCCAATGAGCGAAATCACCCAACCCCACGACCGTTTGTTCAGAACACTGCTCTCCACACCGGAGACAGCGGGCGCCTTGCTGCGAGAGTATCTGCCGCCGGAAGTGTCGCGGTTGTTGGCACCTGAGCCACCGCAACTGGTCGAGGGCACTTTTGTCGAAGAGACCCTGCGTCCCTACTTTTCGGACCGCCTGTTCGAGGCCAAAACGATCAGCGGCAAGCCGATCTGCTTCTACACCCTGATCGAACACAAGAGTTACGAGGAAGAAAAGGTTGGCTGGCAGCTCTATCGTGGCATATCTGCATTTTTTGAGCAAAAAACGCGAGAGAATGCGCAATGGAACCGTCTGCCAGCAGTGATGGCCCTGCTGGTCTACAACGGAGGCCGAGAGTGGCGCTTTCCCAACGAGTTTCTGGCTCTGGTCGATACGGACGAGGCTTTGATTCCCTGGCTGATCAATTTCCGCTATCCGGTAGTCGACCTGGGCCTGATCCCGAATCAGGAACTCTCCAAGCATGCTCAACTGCGTGCTGGTCTGATGGCACTCAAATACGGTACCCGCGATCCGGCGTCCCAAATGGCGGCACTGGATCAGATCGTAGATGCACTGATGGAAGCTCCGGAACTCCTGTTGCCGGTGCTGCTTTATCTGTTGACGACATTCCACTATTTGAATGTAGAGCATATGCGGCAGGTAGTCCGCCGCATCAAACCCGAGGAGGAAGTTGCCATGATGTCCCAATTCGCCCGAGAAATTTTGTCCAACAATAGACCGGAATGGGTGGCGGAAGTGGTGCGCCAGGATGGCCTTCATGATGGCAAAGCCGACACGCTCCTGAAACTGACGCGTCGCAAATTTGGCCAAACGCCAGATTGGGTAGCCGAAAAAGTGAAGGCGGCAAGTCTGGAACAGATCGAGGCATGGAGCGAAAACGTCCTGTTCGCCAACTCGGTGGATGAGGTGTTTGTCGACCGGCATTGATTGGAAAAATGCTACCCAAATGCTCGAATTCTCCGTTTACGTGGGAAAAGTTTGCAGAAATTGTCATCGCTAACCAAAAGAGCGTCAAAATGCGGGTCCACAGGTTTCATCCGTTTTCGGGAGGAGAGTTTGAGCAGTCGCAAAAAGCCTTTCCAGATCAATCTGATTGGCGTAGACTACATCAATTGGTAGCCAAGACGCCTTCAAACTCTTCTTTGTACTACTATCCCCAGGTTTCTGCGCTTCCCGCGAGGATTTTTTTCAAGCTGCCAATTTTGTTAAAGATTCCGTGCTTGCACTCCGGGCGGTGATCAGGGCAGTGATGATGGATCGC
>JAMOBI010000033.1:0-47497 GCA_039908105.1 Magnetococcus sp. YQC-9 | reverse complement strand
CTCAAACCCCTTTTCTGCCCCGCACTTCATACAACGCAATCCCCACCGCAGTCGCCACATTGAGCGAACCCACACCGCCGGCCATCGGAATCGCCACCAAACGATCGCAACGCTCTCGGGTCAAACGCCGCAATCCCCGCCCCTCGCTGCCCAACACCAAGGCCAACGGGCCGGACCAATCCACACCCGCATCATCCAGTCGCACATCCGCATCGCCATCCAATCCCACCACACGCACGTCGTACTCGCGCAACTCGTTCATCGCACGCGCCAGATTGGTCACGCGGATCACATCCACCCGCTCCGCCGCACCCGCCGAAGCCTTGACCGCCACCCCGGACAACGGCGCGCTGCGATCACGCGGCAGAATCACCGCCTCCACCCCGAACGCCTCGGCGCACCGCAAAATCGCCCCAAAATTGCGCGGATCCTCGATGCCATCGAGCAACAACAACACCGGATCCACAACCGTTTCCAGACGCGCCAGCAACGACTCCCAACTCGGTTGCGCCCGCACCCCCACCCGCAGCGCCACCCCCTGATGGACCGCGCCACCGGTCAGACGATCCATGGCCGCACGCTCGATGAATTTGGGACGCACCCCCCTCTCCTGCGCCAACCGCTCCACCTCACGCACCCGTCCGCCGTGCAACCCGGCCACCATCCACAACGACTCGACCGGACGGGCCGCATCGGCCAGCACGGCCATGACCGGATTCAGTCCGAACAAAACCTCAGCCTCGACCGTCACGCCTCACGCCTCCAGGTGGTTTGACCGCGCGCATCCTCCAGGATGATCCCGGCCTCAGCCAACTCGGCGCGGATCCGATCCGCAGCGCCAAAATCCCGATTGCGTCGCGCCTCGGCACGCGCGGCAATGCGCGCCTCCACCTCGACATCGCCCATTCCCGCTCCGGACTCATTCAACTCCTCGTGCAAATTTTTGAAATAGAGTTCCGGATCCTCACCGCACAAACCGAGAATCCCGGCCAAGCTCAACAGCATTGCGCACTGCGCACGCAAAGATGAGGCATCGCCACCCGCTTCCACCTCGGCGCACGACCGATTGACCGCCTTGGCCAGATCGAACAGCACCGCCAAGGCGCGCGGGGTGTTGAGATCGTCATCCATCGCCTCGCGAAAACGGATCGCATGCCCCTCCGGCTGGGCCTGGCGCAGGGTCGGCCAATCGAGTTGCAACGGCTCAGGCACTCCGCCCAACACCCCCTTGGCCCCACGCAGGGCGACATAGAGCCGGTCGAGTCCAGCACGCGCCGCATCCAGCAACTCAAGCGAGAAATCCAACGGCGCCCGGTAGTGACTGTTGAGCAAGAACAAACGGATCGTCTCGCCACGCCAGGCGGTCAACAGGTCACGAATGGTGCGGAAATTGTCGAGACTCTTCGACATCTTCTCGCGCCGCCCCTGATCGTCGACCACGTTGACAAAGCCGTTGTGCAGCCAGCACGACACCCACGGCTTGCCGGTCGCACCTTCGGTCTGGGCGATCTCGTTTTCGTGGTGCGGGAAGATCAGGTCGCGTCCGCCGCCGTGCAGATCGAACGATTCACCCAGATATTTCACCCCCATGGCCGAACATTCGATGTGCCAGCCCGGGCGTCCCTCGCCCCACGGCGAAGGCCAGTGCGGTTCGCCCGGCTTGGCCCCCTTCCAGAGCACGAAATCGAGCGGATTGGCCTTGCGACCATCCACCTCGACACGCGCGCCGGAGTCGAGTTCATCCAGATGCTTGCCGGAGAGCCTGCCATAGGCCGGAAAACGATCCACCGAGTAATAGACATCCCCGCCGCTCTCGTAGGCCAACCCCTTGTCGATCAGGGTCTGGATCATGGCGCGCATTTCAGGCAGATGCTCGGTCGCCTTGGGCTGGATATCCGCCGGATTAACGCCAAGTGCCCCCATGTCCTCGTGAAAGGCGTCGATGAACCGGGTGGTCAAGGCCTCAATCGACACCCCCTCCTCGATCGCCCGACGGATGATCTTGTCGTCGATGTCGGTGAAGTTGCAGACGTGGGTCACCGCCAGACCACAGGTGCGCAGATGACGCACCAGCACATCGAACGACACCATCACCCGGGCGTGGCCGATGTGGCAGAAATCATAGGCGGTGATGCCGCACACGTAGATGCCGACCCGACCCGGCACGCGCGGGATGAAAGGCTCTTTTTTACGACCCAGTGAATTGTAAAGGGAAAGCGTCATGATGCCCGATGCCTTGTTGACGTTGCACTGCAATATATGATATTTTTTACCGGTTTTATTCAAAAATCCAATGTCTCAACCGAACTGGAAGAATCCCATGTCTCTTTTATCGCAACGCATTCAGAACGTAAAGCCCTCTCCCACCCTGATGATCACGGCCAAGGCCAAGGCGCTCCAGGCGCAAGGCAAGGATGTGCTCGGCCTCGGTTCCGGCGAGCCGGACTTCGACACCCCGGAACACATCAAAAAGGCAGCGATCCGCGCCCTGCGCGAAGGGTTCACCAAGTACACCGCTGTCGAAGGGATCGATGAGTTGATCCAGGCGATCATCGGTCGCTACGCCAAGGATCACAAGATGACCGTCACCCCGGATCAGGTGGTGGTGACCGTCGGTGGCAAGCAGGCCTTCTACAACCTGATCCAGGCCACGATCAACCCGGGCGACGAGGTGATCATCCCTGCGCCCTATTGGGTCTCTTATCCCGATATGGTGTTGCTGGCCGATGGTGTGCCGGTGACGGTGGCCACCAGGGAGGAGAACGGCTTCAAGTTGACCGCCGAAGAGTTGGAGGCGGCCATCACCCCGAAGAGCCGTTTCCTGGTGATCAACTCCCCTTCCAACCCGACCGGATCGGCCTACACCGCCGAGGAACTGCTGAAGATCGGTGCCGTGCTGGAGCGTCATCCGCACGTCTGGGTGATCAGCGATGACATCTACGAGAAGATCGTCTACAAGCCCTTCAAGTTCGCCACCATCACCGGTGTCGTGCCCTCTTTGCAAAACCGCACGGTGATCGTGAGCGGCGTCTCCAAGGCCTATTCGATGACCGGCTGGCGCATCGGTTACGCGGTCGGACCCAAAGAGGTGATCAAGGCGATGATCAAGATGCAGTCGCAAAGCACCTCGAACGCCACCTCGATCGCCCAGAAGGCCGCTGCCGTTGCCCTGGCCGGACCGCAAAAGTGCATCAAGCCGATGGTCAAGGCGTTCCGCGAACGGCGCGATTTCGTAGTCAAAGCCTTGAATGAGATGCCCGGCATCACCTGCCGCACCCCGGAGGGAGCTTTCTATGTTTATCCGAATGTCGCGGGTCTGATGGGCAAGAGCACGGCGGATGGCAAGGTGATCAACGACACGTTGGAGTTCTCGGCCCATCTTCTGGAAGCGGTCGGCGTGGCCGTGGTTCCGGGTTCGGCTTTCGGGTTGGATCCCTATTTCCGCATCTCGTTTGCCACCTCCATGCAGGATCTGGAACAGGCGATGGTCCGCATCCGCAAGGTGGCCGAAGAGTTGACGCGCGCCTAAGGCTGCCCACGCGAATCCCTCCCGGGTCGACACCAAAGAGGCCGGATGCTCACCCATCCGGCCTCTTGATTCTCAAACCGCACCCAGCCTGGAATGTGTCGTTTTTACTGGTGAAAAAAAGAGCGGGTCCGGGAGATTCCTCTCCCAGGGTTTTGATTCTGTTTTGAAAACGACTCGCGCATTTTGCACGCGGCCTTGCAAAAAATGACGCTCCCCGAAACGGTTGCGGTATAGAACCTTCGGCCCCAGGATCCTGAATGAGGGGAGTCCAGCAGGGGTGTGCCGATTTTGCTTCTCACCTCACGCCGGCAACGCCACCGGAATCGGCAGAATCGCCTGACGCATCTTGACCAACGCCCTCTGCTCCAACTGCCTCACCCGCTCCCGCGACACCCCGAGCTTGCGCCCGATCTCCTCCAGGGTCAGCGGTTCCTCATCGAGAATCCGCCAGGTGATGATCGCCCGCTCCCGATCGTTCAACACCCGCAACGCCTCGACCGCTGCCCGCCGATTCAGATTGGCACTCTCGGCAGCCAACAACACCACCTCCTGATTGCCGCGCGCATCGGGAATCAGATTCTGCAACTCCTCGCCATCTTCATGGGCCAGACGGTTCAAGGAGTCGTCACGGTTGGCCAACCGCCCGTCCATCTCCAGAATCTCACGGGTGCGCGCACCGAGCTTCTGACCCAACAACCGCGCCTCCTCGTGATCCAACCGCTCGATGGTGCGCTTGTTGCGCCGCAGACTGAAGAACAGTTTGCGCTGCATGGCCGTGGTACCGATCTTGACCAGACTCCAGGAACGCAAGATAAACTCCTGGATCGAGGCGCGAATCCACCACATCGCATAGGTGGCCAATCGGAACCCCTTGTAGGGATCGAATTTCTTCACCGCCTGCATCAGACCGAGCGACCCCTCCTGCACCAGATCCATCAGCCGGAAACCGTAATCCATATACTCGCGTGCGATCTTGACCACATAGCGCAGATACGAGGAGACCAGCCGATGCGCGGCCTCCAGATCGGCATGTTCGTGAAACCGCACCGCCAGATCGAACTCCTCCTCTGCGGTCAGCAAAGGGAATTGATTGATCTCTCCAAGATACCGGACCAGATCGCCTTGATCGTCGACCGGAACCAGTGCGGTTGTCGCTGCGGGTTTCATGCCACCTCGTGAACGTGCTAGACTACGGCCATCGATCGTTTGTCAAAAAACGAGAACCTCATCAGACAGGCGATATCGTGATCAAACGTCTTGAAAAGCGGATTTTGGATGGGTCTTAACCAAAGGAGTATAGTATGTCAGGCGGGGCTTGGGTCAAGGGATGGTTGCGTTCAGCACTTTTTTTCGCTCTGTTCGTCGTTGGAATCACCTTTTTTGGCCTCTGGATCACCCTTGCCTGGCCGATTGCCGCCGTTCCCCATCGCCAGAGGCTCGCCAGCCACTGGTCGAGTTTTACCCGACGCCTGCTCACCCTCACCTGCGATCTGCATGAAGAGATCCTGGGAATGGAGAACCTCCCGCCACCCCCCTATGTGATTCTCTCCAAACACCAGTCCGCCTGGGAGACGGTGGCATTCGTGTCGCTCTTCCACCCGTGCGTCCAGGTGCTCAAACGGAGCCTCACCTGGATCCCGATCTTCGGCTGGGCACTCCAGGCAACCCATCAGATCGCCATCGACCGCAGCCGGGGAGTTGCCGCCCTGCATCGCCTGCACGAACAGGGCACTCAACAACTTCAGAAACATGTCGCGGTGCTGATCTTTCCGGAGGGAACCCGCTCGGCACCCGGCGTGACCGGCAAATATCACCCCGGCGGCATCTCGCTGGCCTTGGCCGCCGGCGCACCCATCGTTCCGGTCGCCCACAACGCCGGCTCGTTCTGGCCCCGCCACGCCTTTTTCAAGAAACCCGGCACCATCCGGGTGCGCATCGGGCCGCCGATTCCAACCGAGGGGCTGAGCCGTGCGGATCGCAAGGCGTTGGCACAAAAGGTCGAAGAGACGATCGAAAGCATGACAAGAGATCTGGAATCAACGGGATAACGCACCATTGATGGCCGCAACCCGAATTGATTTCGCAGTGCAACAATTTTTTCGATTTACTCGCGCGACGTTACTGCTACAATGAGAAGGATGGGTGATCGAGGCCGTGGATGGATCGCAAGAATCCAAGCGTGAATGACAAGGGAGAGCAAGCATGGATGTCCCTGGCAAGAAATTGCAGGAAAAAGATGTGTTTGAAAACACGGTATCGCTGGTCAAGGAGCTTTATGGCAAGGAGAGCTTCTGCAACCGGATCAAATCCGAACAAGTGGTCATCGACGTTGACGTGGAACAGGGTTGCACCAAAAGCGTGATGCTGGAGTATGGCAAATTCATCGTGTCGCGCGACTCCAAGGATGTCAACGGCAACTACGTCAAACACGACATCCTCAAGGATCCGCAATCGTTTGAACAGTTCGTGTTCGTAGAGAAGTTTTACGAGTATATCGACTGCAAAATCAACGATTTGACCGAATACGAAATCTCTTTGCGCGAATACGAGAGCCTGCTCAAGTTCTCCCAGATCACCGCCAATCTCAACTACAAGATGTTCCCGGCCCTGATGGAGTTCTTCAAAAAGGAGTGCGTCAACACCTTCAAAGCGGTCTTCACCAAGGAGCAGGCCAAAATCCTCAATATGCGCTTGGGCGAGATGTTGATGGATTATCTGCCCTGATCGACCCTTTCACCCCTTCACCCCACCACGCCATCACGCCGCGAACACTTCCGGGTAATCGCGGCAGGCCTGACGGAAGTCGCCCATGCGTCCGATATCCATCCAATAGTCCAGAAACGGAAAGGCTGCCGTGGTCTCGCCCTGCTTGATGATCGCCTGGAACAGGGTCGGCATGTCGAAGTACTGATGCTTCGGAATCAACGGCAACACCTCGGGATCGAGCAGGTAAATCCCGGCATTGACGAAATACTCCTGGACCGGTTTCTCCTCAATGGTCACCAGCCGATGGGCATCCAGCCGCACCACGCCATAAGGCACGGTCTGCTCCACCTTGCGCACGCACAGGGTGGCGCGCGACTGGTGCTCGGTGTGGAAATTGAGTACGTGATTGAAGTTGATCCGCGTGAGCAGATCACCGTTCATGACGAAGAACGGCAGTTTCGGCACTTCGGGAAAGAGCGACAGCGACCCGGCAGTTCCCAACCGTCCGTTCTCCTCCAGATAGACGATCTCCACCCCCCACCCCTTGCCGTCGCCGAAATACTCCTTGATCATCTCCTTGCGGTAGTTCACCGACAGAAAAAAACGATGAAAACCGTGAGCAATGAAACTCTCCAAAATCACCTCAAGGATCGGCTTGGAGCCGACCTTCAAGAGGGGTTTGGGGATCACGTCGGTCAAGGGGGCCAGCCGCGATCCCAGACCGCCGGCCATCAACACCACCCAGTTGTCGCGCGGCTCCGGCACCGACAGGTTGTGCAGGGTCTCCAGCCCCATGACGCGCCCCTGATCATCGACGATGGGCATATGCTCGATCCGCCTGGCATGCATCATCGCCATAATGCGCTCGCGCATATCCGTGGGTCTGGCAAAAGTCGGACTGGTATTCATGATACTCATCACCGGCTCCTTCATATCCACACGCCGCAACAACGCCCGTCGCACATCCCCATCGGTCACCACCCCCAAAAGGCGCCCATCCTCATCCGTCACCATCGCCAGACGCAGCGCCGCCTTGTCGATCACCCGCACCGCATCCAGAATCGACAACTCCGGACGAACCAGAATGGTCTGCCAATGCTGCTCCACTTCTCGACTCATCGCCTTTTCTCCCCGGCAGGTGATCCCATGACCACGGCCCCATCGCGCACATCCCTCACCACCACGGCACCCGCGCCGATCACACAGCACGCGCCGATGACAATCCCCTGGCGCACCACCGCTCCGGCCCCGACGTGGGTTCCCACCCCCACCCGCACCCCGCCACTCAGCACCGCAGCGCTCGCCACATGCACATGCGAGGCAAGCCGACAATCGTGCTCAATCACCGCCGCACTGTTGATCAACACGTTCTCGCCAGCCGTCACCCCGGTCTGCACCAGAGCGCGCGCCATCAGCTGCGCCCCCATGCCCAACGCCACATCCCCGGCCACCCAGGCCGTTGGATGGATCAGGGTCGAAAATCCGAATCCCAACCCTTGACAGCGCTCGAACAGCTCCCGTCGCCGCGTCGTCTCCCCCACCGAGCCGATTCCATTGACCAGTGTCACCCGCTCGGGATCCAGCGATTCCAACCACACATCCGTACCCAGATGGGGCAGCGTCAGCAACGCGCGCTCCTCTGCGCTCAAAGGCAAGGCCACCACGCCGCGCACGCGCTCCAACCAACCCAAAAGCCGCAGCGTATCGCACAGCACCCGCGCATGCCCGCCCGCACCGAGCAGGATCATTTCGCCATTTTGCAATTCACAGGCCATCTTGCAACACGCACCAAACCTCAACAGAAAAGAATAAGATTCAAAAGCTTACCTTAATTGTTACCCACCAGTCCGCCATCCCCTTTCTCCAGCCAGCAGCACATTTCTCCCCTCACCCGCCCGTTTCGCCGGTCAGCAACCTGCGGACGGCAAGAATGACCCGTTGTTGATCGGCCTCCGGCAAGGCGGTCGCACACGGCAAGGTTACCACCCGCCACCAGAGCGCTTCGGTCACCGGTTGCAGCGTGCGCGGCGCTTCCCGATAGGGGGCTTGCAGATGAATCGGCTTCCAGAACGGTCGCGCATCGATGCCAACGGCCTGCAACCCGCCACGCAAGCGGACCACCGCATCGACATCGGCTGTTTGCAGCACGAAGCCGGAAAACCAGCAGGCCCCCTGGCGATCCTCAAGCGTCGGGAACGGACGGACCCGCTCCCACAGATCCGCAAAACCCAGATCGTACGTTGCCCGGATGCGCCTTTTGGCCGCGACAAAAGCCTCCAGCCGTTCCATTTGGGCACAACCGAGCGCGGCCTGCAGATTGGTCATGCGGTAGTTGAAACCCACCCGATCGTGTTCGTAATCGGCCCCCACGCGAGCGGTGGTGGTCAGATGGCGCACGAGAGCCAACACCTCCGGATCCGCTCCGACGATCGCCCCCCCGCCTCCACAGGTGACGGTCTTGTTGCCGTTGAAGGAAAAGACGGAGAGATCGGCACCCAGCGCACCCACCGGGCGATCCCGGTAGCGGGCCCCCAGAGCCGCCGCCGCATCAGCGATCACCGGCAGAGCGCGCTTGCGGGCAGAGGCGACGATCGGATCCATGGCCGCCGGCAGACCCAGGGTGTGCACCGGCATGACGGCTGCCACACGCCGACCGCTGGCCCGATGGATCACCCGTCGGTCGGCATCGATCCAGGTTTCGGCAGTCAGGGTCTCCTCCAGCAGTCGGGGGTCGAGATTCCAGCTCGCCGGCTCGACATCGAAAATCCAGGGGAGTGCGCCGCACTGGGAGACGGCGTTGGCCGTGGCGATAAAAGTCAACGCCGGGATGATCACCAGATCGCCGTGGTTGACACCGGCTGCGGTCAGGGCGGCATGCAAGCCGCAAGTGCCGGAGGAGACCGCAACCGCACCCACAGCACCGCTCGCCCCGGCCACCAGCGACTCAAAGCGCGTAACGAACGGTCCAACCGAGGAGACGAAGGTGCTCGCCACACACTCGGCCAGATAACGGGCCTCATTGCCGGTCAGATCCGGCTCGGCCAGCGGAATGCGGGATGCAACGGCCAAAGGGTGCATGCCGCTCACATCTTGTCATCCAGATCGCGCCCGGTGGCACGATGGCGCAAATCAGGCACCGCCTGTTCGATCATCCAGATCAGCTCGGCCATCTCCCAGGAAGGCTCGCCACGCAAGCGGCGCACCCCATCGAGAAACAGGCGTAACCGTTCCGGCTCCTGCGGCGGTTCAGCGATCACGCCGATTTTGCCAAATCGCCCCCAATCGACCGCTTCGCCTGCGGCGATGAACTCCTCTTCATCCTTCTCGCCCGTGGTATCGCTCATGGTGAAGCAGCAGGGCCACTCACCCCCGGATGGATCCATCTCTGCGGCAAAGCGGCGCGCATCCCCCTCATCGGAGAAGATCCGCGGGGTATAGCCCATCTCCTGCAAAAAGATCACCGCGATCTCGGCAAAGGTGGCCAGATCGTGTTGGGCTTCCAAGCGTGGGATGAAGATCTCCCGGCTGTTGCCGGTGGTGCTCGCCAACAGACAGAGCTGTCCGGCCTCCTCGTGTGAAATGAAATAGCGTTTCACATCCAGAGGGGCTGACAGCGGCTGCCGCTTCTCCAGGCGGCGCGTAAAGCCGTGCAGTAAACTGCCATCCGAGAAGGCCACATTGGCAAAACGCGACGATACGGCCATCAACTGCTCGGACCAGGACCAGAGCACCTGTTCCATCAGACTCTTGCTGGCCCCCATCAGATTGGCCGGATTGACCGCCTTGTCCGAGGAGACGGAAAAGAGCCTGGCCGCAGGTCCGCACGCCAGTTCACCCAGCAGATCGTCGAGGGCCAGCACGTTGACGTGCAGCATACGCATCAGGGTGAAGGGATCCCGCTCGGCGCGCACATGTTTCAAGGCCGCGAAATTGAGCACAAAATCGAACGGATCCTGGGCATCGAGAAAATGGACGCACTCGCTGGTGCCCAGGGCAATGGCGCTGGTGGCGAAATCATCCGGGGGATTGAGATCCGAGGCGCGCAGATCGCGCACCAGTTCGACCAGATTGTTCTCGTTCGGATCGATCAGCCGCAACCCGCCCACCGGCCAACGCACCACCTCGCGCACAAAGGCGGCACCGATCGATCCCGCAGCACCGATCACCAACACACGCGCCCCTTTCAAGGCATCGTGCATCTCTTGACTGCGTGCTTCCAGATCTTCTTGAAACAGCGATTGGTCGCGCCGCAGAATGCGACGCATGAGTAGCGGATTCATTCAGGTTGCTCCACACCGTGTGAGTCCAGTTCCGCCAACAGGCTGCGGACCGCCTGATTCTCCGGATCCTCGGCAACGATCCGCTCAAAGGTGGTGCGCGCCCGCTCCTTCTGGCCCAGCTCCAGATAAATGCGTCCCAGCTTGACCATGGAGACGAAATCGTTGCGCACCACCTTGAGATACTCCTCGAAGATCGCGGCAGCGACTTCGACCTGGCCGCGGATGCGCAGCAATTCGGCATGGAAGGGCACATGCTGGAAGGAGAGATCCGACAACCGCTGTGAGACCGCCAGGGCGGTGACCATATCCTCCTGGCGCAGGGCGATGGAGAACATCTGCCGGAGTGCATCGGTTAACAGCGCCTCATGGGTCACCTGACGGAAAGCGGACATGGCCCCGTCGAGATCGCCGTCGAGCTCCGCCAGATAGCCGTGCAGCAGATGACCGTATTCGATCTTCTCTGCCAGGGTGCTCTGTTCCCAGCCAACGGCAAAGCGACGCAACCGCTCGATCTCGCGGTTGCGGAACAGATCCTGCGCCTTGGCCCGCACCTCCTGCGGCGAGTTGAGCACCGCGAGCACATGCTTGCGGTAGTCGTGATCGGTCTTGGCGATCAGGGCATCGTACTCGCCGGACAACTGCTTGAACGGATTCCGGAGGGGATCGGGCAGCTGCTCGATCCCCCAACCGCGCCGATCCAGAAAGACCAGGGCGCGTCCCGGTTGGCCATCCTCGCGCCACTGTTTGATCATCTGTTTGAAATCCGGACGATTGCGCTCCTCCTCCCCACGGGCGCGCACCCTTTGCCGCACCGCGTCGAGCTGCTTGATCAGCGACACGGCGTTGTCGCGATAGATCTCGTAATAAAGGCGTCCGGTCTTTTCGATCTCCTCGTCGCTCCAGTCGCGCTCCTTGTCCGGACGACTCAAACGCAACATGGCGCCGATGCCCCATTTCTTGACCAACCGGCTGACCTCGCGATAGTCGCCATCCAAGATCTTTTCGATCTCGTCCATGCGCTTTTTGTATTTGAAATTGGCCTTCTTGCCGCGCCGTCCGAAGAGTCCGTCGTTGCACTCGATCCCCTCGATGGCCAACTCCTTGACCTTGGCCACCAGACCGCGCACCGAGACCAGCTCGCGCTCGATGGACTGGTAGTGATCGATGCGGCTGGTGGCGGTCTCCTCAGGAATGTACTTTAGCAACTGTTCGCGTGCGGAGCATTCGGGGGGTTGGGGAACCAGCTCCTCCCACGGCAGATGGTCGACCCCCTCGATGCGGGCCGAGCCGGAAGAGGGATTGACCACCCGGCAGTGGCGCTCTGCCGCGAATCGGGCCAGGGCAGCAAGGCTCGGGATGGCGCTCAAGAAATCGGGCCGGGTTTCGGCCATCCAACCGCCATTGGTCTCGACCCGCAGATCCCCGCGTGCGATGAAGGGGCCGACCGACTGCTCGACGCTGCCGGCTGCGTGGGTGAACCCCTCGCGGCTGAAACAGAGGTCGAAACCGGCGAGCACAATCGTGGAAAATCCCATGTCAACCGCCATGCCCAACGCCTGATGGCTCACGGTGATGCCCGGATAGGAGGCGTTGCCGGGATTGCACGGACTCTCCCACGGGAACAGGGTTCCCATGAAGGCACTGCGTCCGCGCCACTGGCCGAGCAGGGTCGGATTGAGGTGATACATGTTGATCAGCACCGCATCACGCCAAAAAGCGAGCATCCCCTTGCTCTGGTGAAAGATCACCTCATGCGGGTCGATGGCAAAGATCAGATCCGGCACGATCCCTTCGCGTTGCAGGCTTTCTGCCACGCGCGCCACGGCGATCACGGCAATATTTTCCCGATGGGCTCGGATCCAGGGAAAACTCTCGGCAAGAGTCGGACCGCCCGCCAGCAAAATGGCACTTTGGCCCTGGAACGAGCCGTTCAGCTCACAGGCCGGGAAGCGGTTTTCGGCCAGATTTTCCAGCCCCTTGAGCATGAAGACCCGGTTGCCGATCTCATTGCCCATCACGATGCGATACTGCCCGAGATCCCGTTCGACATCGTTCCAGAGGCGTGCGTAGCCGTCATGCACCCCATCGAGCACCGCCAGCGATCGGGGGACGAAGATCTGATCCAGATAGAAATAATCCTTCATCGAGAACCGTTCGGCCTCGACCATCCAGTTGTCCGGCGTGGTGACGACCACCTCGGCGGGCAAGGAGGCGGGCAGCAGTTTCTCCGCCCGCAGGAGTTCGAGCACCTGCGGGATTTCGATGAACAGAAACCGCGACCCCTCGGGCCGCTTGCGCGCGGCGATCCAGCGCACCAAAAGCCCCGAGTCGCAGCCAACAATCAGATAGAGGGAATTTTCCCGGGTAAAGAGATCACCGAACTGCTGTCGGAACAGGTTCTCCGCACCAACGCGCGAGAAGGCCTCCTGATTAATGGCAGGCAGGTATCGCTCCCCGAACCGGTTCATGAGAATCGGTCCCACTGAGATCTCGTTCGTCGTATCCTGCATGGTCTGCCTTCCGCGTCAATTAAATTACCGTAACCTAGATGCCTGCTTTCTGGCTGTCGAAATTTTATCAAGCAATTTTCCGGCCATTTCCAGGCCAATCCCCTTTACGGCCCTTAAGTTGCAAGGCTAAGATTGAGGATCATGATTCAGGACTCTGCGATTACAGAGATTCGTTACCGGGGAAGAGTGTCTGGAGAGCGCTGCACAGCCAGGGAGAGAGACGATGACCATCGTGTCATTTGAGTTTGAGGATGGAAAGAGCACATGGAAATTGCGCCCGACTCGGTTTAACCCCTTTAATCTGCTGGTCGGTCCGTCAGGTGCAGGAAAAACAAGTATTCTACGTGCACTCCAATCCATCCACATGGCTGGAACTGAAAATATCAATAATTTAATTTATAATAAATGGTCTATTGAAATTCAAGCTGACCAATATTGTTATACCTGGACCGCCAAAATTGACTTTACAGCAATCGAATACGAATCAATTAGTTGCAATAACAAGAAAATCGCTGAACGCATTCCAAAAGACAACAAATTTTTCTTTAAAGAACAAAATTTGCCAAAAATGAAAAGCTCAGAGAGCATTATCTCTTTGCTTGGCGAAGACTCGTCAATTCAACCATTAAACTCAGCATTAAGATTATTAATCTTATCAGGAATTATTGAATCAAAAATCATAGAATCTGACAGTCTCGATAGAGACTATACACTTGATAAACTCCGACAATTGACCAATCTGCCATTGATTGTCCGAGCATTTATACTCTACAATAGTCACTCAAAACTGTTTGGAGATATAATTTATCAATTTGTTAACATATTTCCAACGGTTAGCGAAATTTTTATAAGGATGACACCTCTACCAAACAATAAAAGGCTATCATTTTTCCCAGTTTTAAAAGAAAACAACAATTATGTGTCAGGAGGATCTATATCCTCTGGCATGCTCCGCGTATTCAGCATCCTGCTGGAACTCGCACTGGCCCCGAAGGGAGCCGTCATCCTGATCGACGAGATCGAGAACAGTCTGGGTGTCAACTGCCTGCCGCAGATCGTCGATGCCATGTTGGCGCGCTGCGACGAGGTGCAGTTCATCATCACCAGCCATCACCCCTACGTCATCAACAACATCCCCTACGAATACTGGCGCCTGGTGCGTCGTCAGGGGGGCGAGGTGTGGTTGCAGGATGCCAAGGATATCCCGGCACTGAAAAACCTCGCCTCCTACCAGGACCGTTTCCTGCAGCTCATCAACACCCCGGAATTCGAGGAGAGCATGGGATGAGGTTCTGTTTCATCGTCGAGGGGCGCCAAACCGAAAAGAAGGTCTACACAGCCTGGACCCGTTTGACATTTCCGGGCTACCAGAAAAGAGACAACCTGCTCGACCTTCAGGGAGACGATTTTTTCATCCAGGTTGGGAAAGGGTATCCCTGCCTGCTCACGCTACTGCCTGACACGATCGGGATTCTCAAGGAGCATCCCGTTGTCGATCACCTGTTCGTCTGCGTGGATGCCGAGGAAGAGGCGCTGGCCGAACGTCGCGCCCGTATTGAGCAGCAACTTGCCGAGATGAAATGTCCCTGCCCCTTTTCCGTCATCATTGCCAACCGCTGCATCGAGAGCTGGTTTCTGGGCCATCGCAAAATGATGACGCATCAGCCTGACGGCAACTCTGCCCTGTATCCCTTCTGGCAGCACTACGACGTGCGCAGCCGGGATCCGGAGGCCATGCCCAAAAAGGAGACATTCCATGGCACGACAGCCCTGTATCATCTGAAATATCTCCAGGAGATGTTTCGTGCGAAAAAATTGAACTACACCAAGGAGTTTCCGGGCGAAACCCAGGAGGAACACTACTTCACCGCCCTTGTGGAACGTCAGCGTGACACGCCCCACCTGGCGAGTTTCGGCCATTTGATCGCCACCTGGCGGAATCTCGGCAGCCCGCGCTTGAATAGCACTTAACAAAGATGGGGGTGTTTCTTTCCAAAAATAACTTTCGCACTCAAACACGTCAACCCCCGGAATCCTCAACAACCAGCACCATCCGATCCATCATGTCCGACACCCCCTCCACGGAACTGCGCACCGCCCTGGCCGACGTGGCGCACATGATCGAGCACAAAACCTGGTCCCAGGCTTTGGAGCGACTGCTCGATCTGAAAAAAGGCCACCCCGGCCACCCCCATGTGCTGCATCTGCTTGGGGTGGTCAAACGGGAGACCGGTGATCTGCGCGGTGCGCTCGAATCGTTGAGTCAGGCGGTCGCCGCCCTGCCGGATAATGCGGTTTTTCAACTGGATCTGGCTCTGCTGTTGAAAAAACGCGGGACACGCCTGCCGGCCATCGAGCGCCTGACCGAAGCGATCCGGCTGGATCCGGGCATGGCGATCGCGCGGGTCCACCTGGGTGATCTCTATATGGATTTGGGGAGAATCGATGAGGCGATCGACTGCTTCACCGCAGCCACGCGGTTGAAACCCGGATTGATCGAGGCGTGGATCAATCTGGGGTTGTGTCAAAAATCCCAAAACCGCCTTCAGGATGCGTTTGAGTGCTTTGAAAACGCCGTACTCCGACAACCGGAACACGCCGAGGCCCACGTCAATCTGGCTTTGTCTTCGTTGATGAACGGCGACTATCCGCAAGGGTGGCGGGAGTTCGAGTGGCGTTTCAAACTGGAACGCGAAAATCTCCTGTTCCCGAACCTCCCTCTGCCCCGCTGGCACGGGGAGTCTTTGAAAAACCGCACCCTTGTGCTGGTCGGCGAACAGGGCTTTGGGGATATGATCCAGTTCATCCGCTTTGCCGCACCGCTGGCCGAACGCGGCGCCCGCGTGGTCGCCCTGGTCCCCACACCGCTGATGCGACTCTTTGAGTCAGCCCCAGGTGTGGCCAGAGTGCTCAACCACACCGATTTTGGCGAACCGATCGACTGTCAAATTCCGATCCTGTCGTTGCCCGGCGTACTCGGCACCACGATCGAAACCATCCCCGCAACCCCTGGATATCTCAAGGCCCCCGAGATCCTCGATCCCGCCCTGAATGGCCTGCTCGCTGGGCCTGGCGATAAAATCGGCCTGATCTGGTCGGGAAAACCTCTGCACGCCAACGATCCCTTGCGCCGCCGCTCCTGCACGCCCGCCGATCTGGCCCCTCTGGCGCGCCTGCCAAATGCGCGACTCTTCTCGCTGCAGAAACCGGATCCAGCCGGCCCGCCGCCCGCTTTCCCGGATGGCATGGAGGTGACACCTCTGGATGGCCATCTGAACGATTTTGCCGCCACCGCCGCGATCATGAACCGCCTGGACCGGATCGTCACCATCGATACCGCCGCTGCCCACCTGGCCGGCGCCCTCGGGCGACCGGTTGCCACCCTGTTGCCGTGTGCCCCGGACTGGCGCTGGGGCAACCATCAGGATCACACCCCCTGGTATGACTCCATGCGACTCTTTCGCCAATCACGCCACGACCGCTGGGAAGAGCCGGTGCAACAACTCGTTCGGGAGTTGACGAACCGCGTATGAACAGACCCGTCCACGACGATCCGATCCTGCTGGCCGCCGAGGCCTTGACACGTCAGGATCACCTTCAGGTGACCGCCCTGCTGCGACCGGTTTTGGCTGCCAATCCCAACCACGCCGATGCCCTCTATCTGTTGGGTCTGAGCGCCAACGCGCTCAATCGTCCGGAAATGGCCTGTCAACTGCTCGGGCGGGCGATCAGCCTCAAACCGGATCAACCCTACTATCACTTTCACTTGAGCAGCTGCCTGCAAACCCTGGGAAACCTGCCGCAGGCCGAACAGGCTTTGAGGAGCGCGATTCAACTCAATCCGGATCCACCCGAGTTCCACGTCAATCTCGGCAATCTGCACCTGGCCAACCACGATCCGCCATCGGCCATCGCCTGCTATTTGCAAGCCCTGGAGCGCGCTCCCGACCAGAAGGATGCCCACCACAACCTCGGCGTCATCTTTCAGTCCCACAACGATCATGCAAACGCCTTGCAGGAGTTTCGTGCCGCTGTGGAGAGCGATCCGAACCATGCACTCGCGCACATGGGTATTGCTGCCTCCCTGTTGAAGACAGGTCATTTTCTTGCAGGGTGGCAAGAGTACGAGTGGCGTTTCGGCATGAAAAACCACGCCCCGCGCATCTGTCCGGTGCCGCGCTGGGACGGAACCGATCCCAACGGGCTGCGGCTTTATGTCTACACCGAACAGGGGTTCGGCGATGACTTGATGGGCGTCCGATTCATGCCGCTGTTGCGCGCACGCGGGGCAACGATCCTGCTCGAATGCCGCCCGGAACTGCTCTCACTGTTCACCTCCTCGCAAATCGCCGACCAGGTCACGGCGCGCGACCTGGACGATGTCGAGCCTCCGCCATTTACGTACGATCGACATATCCCATTGATGAGCCTGCCGCTGCTGCTCAACATCACTGAGGATGGTCTGCCAGGCCGGATCCCCTATCTGACCCCGCCGATGGACAGGGTTGCCGCCTGGGCCGAAAGGCTCGGTCCCAAACGCGCACCGAGGGTGGGCCTCTCCTGGTCCGGCAATCCGCAGGCTGCGGTCAATCAGGAGCGCGCCTGCACGCTGACGGATCTGCTGCCGTTGACCTTTCTGCCGAACATCACCTTCTACGCGCTGCAAAAGGGGCCGCCCGCCGATCAGCTCACCCCGGAGTTGCAGCAACGCCACGAGATCATCCCCCTGGGTGATGAGCTGACCGACTTTGCCGAAACCGCCGCCCTGATGCTCCAGCTGGATCTGGTGATCTCCACGGATACCGCCATCGTCCATCTGGCCGGCGCCCTGGGTGTACCGGTCTGGACCCTGCTGCACACCGCCTGCGAATGGCGCTGGCAGGAATCTCGTCCCGACTCCCCCTGGTATCCGAGCATGCGACTGTTTCGCCAACCCGCACCCGGCAACTGGCGCGCCGTGGTCGAAGAGGCGCGTCTGGCCTTGGCCGACGCAATGTGACAGAAATAATGAAAAAATGTAACTATTCAGGCCCCCGGGATAGTGGCTCAACCAAGCTGATTTCAGAGTTCGGCTTGCAAGAGGCAGAGTGAATGAAATGGGTAGTGGAGCTTGGCAGAAGGGCAAATTTGTGGCCAGTCAGTGCCCATTACCCTGGATGCCCGCTTTCGCGGGCATGACGGCAGGATGTCAAATCAGCGCTGTCGGTCCAATGAGGGGGGTCTGAATAGTTAAACCTATCAAAAAGTTTTTAATGCGAGTTATTTTTATTTAAAATCGCATGCGAATCAAATAGATAGTAAGGCAATGGAAACCAGAAAAAACAATAAGTTGGTTTTTGCAACTACCTCCCCTAAAAAAACTTTTCTTTATTACCTCACCGCCTGTTGAATCGCCGCCAAAAGCTCCTTCTTGCTCACCGGCTTGACCAGATGACCATCACAGCCCGCCGCAACGCTCTCCTTCTGTCGGTCGATCGTGGCATGGGCGCTTAACGCCAGAATCACCATCGGCTTGGTGTTCCTCTTCTGCTCCCACTGCCGGATCAAGCGGGTTGCGGTCAGACCATCCATCCCCGGCATCTCCACATCCATCAACACCAGATCGAACGACTCATGACGGATCCGCTCCACCGCCTCCTGACCGTTCTTCACCGTCACGATCCGCTCGTGAGATTTCTCCAGATAGACCTGGAACAGGATCTGATTCTCCGGGCAATCCTCGGCCAACAGAATCTTCAACCGCTGCGCGTTGACGTTCGCCTCCGGGGCTGCCGGCATGCTCGGGGCCTGGGCATCCACCTCACGGATCGGCAAGGAAAAATAAAAAGTACTGCCCGCGTTCGGACGACTCTCCACCCAAAGCCGACCGTTCATCAACTCCAGCAATTTGCGCGAGATGGTCAACCCCAACCCGGTGCCGCCGAATCGACGCGTGATGCCGGTGTCGGCCTGGGAGAACTGCTCGAAGATGCGCGCCTGGAACTCGGGATCGATGCCGATACCGGTATCAGCAACCGCGCACAGCAGCTGATCCGGCTCCTCGGGATGGCGGGTGAGCGACACCCGGATCCGCCCGCGCTCGGTGAACTTGATGGCATTGCCGATCAGATTGATCAGGATCTGCCGCACCCGTCCATCGTCACCCAGCATGACCTTGGGCAAATTCCCGGCGATCTGGACTGCGAGTTTCAACCCCTTCTGCTCGACGGACAAGCGCATCAGATTGCAGATCTCCTCGACCAGGGACGCCGGCGAATAGGCGGTATCGCTCAAGCTGAAGCGACCCGACTCGATGCGCGAGAAATCGAGAATATCGTTGATGATCGCCAGCAACGCCCCACCCGAACGGTGCATCATCTCGACGAAATGGCGCTGTTCCGGAGTCAGATCGCTCTCCAACAGCACGCCGCTCATCCCCAGCACGATATTCATCGGCGTGCGGATCTCATGACTCATCGCAGAGAGAAAATCACTCTTGGCCCGGGCTGAACGCTCCGCCCGCTCCTTGGCGTCGCGCAACTGCTGCTCGAACCGCTCACGCACCGCGATCTCCTTTTTCAAGGCGGCATTGGCTGCGGCCAGCTCGGTGACCAGATGCCCGGTGGTGATGCGGCGGTGATAAAGTTCGAGAAAAACCCGGATCTTGGAGAGCAGTGTATAATCATCGATCGGCTTTTCGATGTAATCGACCGCGCCCACCCCATAGGCGTGGATCCGGTGTGACAGATCCTTGTAGGCTGCGGTGACGAAGATGATCGGATAGTCGCGGGTACGCTCCTCGCCGCGCAGCAGGGTGGCCACTTCGTAGCCATCCATGTCCGGCATCTGCACATCCAGAAGGATCAGGGCGAATTCGTGCTCCAGGCAGAGATTCAACGCCTGATTGCCCGAGGCGGCCTCGAAGATCTCGGCCCGCACCTGTCGCAGCAGTTTGCGCAGCGCCAGGCGATTGGCCGGCACGTCATCGACGATCAGCAGTTTGGGCAACGGTTCGCTCATGAAGCGATCCTCGACTCACGTCCTTGCAGGCGATGGATGGACATACCGCGCTCGATAAACACGGGTCAGCGGATCGAGTTCGACGAACGCATCCCGCACCACGCTGGCAGCCAGACTCTCCTGGGAACCCAGGCACAGGAAACCACCCGGCACCAGGCTGTCGTGGAACAGTTTCAACACCCGGTTCCGCAATTGATTATTAAAATAAATAAGCACATTCGCGCAATAGATGAGGTGCGTTTCAGCAAAAATGCCATCCGTGACCAGATTGTGGTGGGCAAAAACGATCCTCTGGCGGATCGACTCCACCACGCACGCACCCTCCTTGCCGATCCGAACATAATCACCGATGGCGCCAAGCCCGCCGGAGAGGCGATAGTTGCGGGCAAACCCCTCGATCCGATCGCGTGGATAGCAGCCGGCTTCGGCCACGGCGAGGGCCTGGTCGTTGATGTCGGTGGCAAACAGCGTGGCATGGTGGAGCACGCCCATCTCGGAGAGCAGAATTGCCAATGAGTAGGCCTCCTCACCGGTGGCGCATCCCGGCAACCAGATCTGCATGCGCGGATAGGTGGCCAGGAATGGCACCACCTGGTCGCGCACGGTCAGATGCAGCGCCGGATCGCGGAACATCTCGGTGACCGGTACCGACAGATGGGCGATCACGATCTGTACGAAGCTCTCATCGTGCAGCAATCGGGGCAGCAGCGCCAGCAATGAATCGCACGAGAGATCTGCCAGAAGGGTTTCCAGGCGTCGACGCAGCGATTTGGGCGAATAGCCGCCAAAGTCATAACCGTGACGCAGTTTAAGCGCTTCGAGAAACAGACTGGTCTCGATTTCCGGGATGGAGGGCCCGCTCATGGTGCTCGCGACAACTCGTGATGCATCATGGCGAGCAGTCGGTCCAAATCGACCGGTTTGGTCAGATAATCGTTCGCCCCGGCGGTCAGACACTTCTCCCGCTCGCCGATCATCGCCTTGGCGGTCAACGCGATGATCGGCAAAGATTGCCACGCCGCGTTGGCGCGGATGGCGCGCATCGTGGCATAACCATCCATCTCCGGCATCATGATGTCCATGATCACCAGATCGATCGCCGGATTTTCTTTCAGTTGCGCCAGGGCACGCAGGCCATCTTGCGCCATGAGCACCTGCAGGCCGCGTGCGCGCAAGGCCTTGGACAAGGCAAAAATATTGCGCATATCGTCATCAACGATCAAAACCTGCTTGCCAGACAACACGGGATCGTGGCCGATGGCCGGATTGAGCGGCCTTTCGACCGGTGAGCCCTTTCCGCCACCGCAATGGACCTCGTGCAGAAAAAGCGCCACCTCGCTCTGCAACCGTTCGGCGGACCTCTCCCCCTTGATGATGATGTGATCGGTGAACTCGCGCAGATGCAGGGTTTCGCGATCGCTCAGTTCGCGACCCGAATGGACGATCACCGGCGGCAGATTCAGGCCGTCGGTCTGCGCCCGCTCCAGCAGATCAAAACCACTCACCGCGCCCAGATTCAGATCGAGCACCATGCAGCAGTAGCGCTCCTGTTTCAGGCGATCCAGCGCCTCATCGGCCCGGGCCACCAGGGTGGTTTTCACCTCCTTGGTCTCCAACAGCTTGGCGATCGCCTTGCGGGTACGGGGATCATCCTCAATCACCAACACGTGCCGCGGTTGCAACAGACCACCCTGTTTCCTGGCAATGCGACCCAACACGCTTTCGACCTGCGCCTGGCTGACCGGCTTGATCCAGAACGCCTCGGCCCCCTCGTCGAGGCCGTGCTGCCGTTGGTCGCGCCCGGAGATGATGTGCACCGGAATGTCGTGGGTGGTCGGATCGGATTTGAGGGCTTTCAAGACCGCCCAGCCATCCATGCCCGGCAGGCCGATATCCAGGATCACCCCATCCGGTTGCCGGTTTACCACTTCGGTGATCGCCTCTTCGCCGCTGCCAACGATGCGCGGCACGAACCCCTTTTCTTGCGCCAGTTTGGCCAAAATTCCGGCAAAGACCGGATCATCATCAATGATCAGCACGCTGCGCGGGTTACCCGAAACCGGGGGCGCAACATCCGGAGAGGCCGGCTGCGGAACAACCGGCAAGAGCGACGGAATCGACACGTCGATCCTTTCACCCGCACCATCCGTCTCACACAGCGGCAACGACAGGGTGAAGGTGCTGCCCGCGCCCAGCCGGCTCTCCACGCGGATCTCCCCATCCAGAAGCCGGGCGAGTTCGCGGGCGATGGAGAGTCCCAAACCCGTACCGCCGTGTCGACGGCTGATGGTGCCATCCACCTGCCCAAACGCCTGGAAGATGCGCTCCTCCATCCCTTCCGGGATGCCGATGCCGGTATCACGCACCACGAACAAAATCCGCTCCGGACCCGCCAGATCGTCGGCAGGGGTGGCACGCGCCACGGTGAGCGACACCTGCCCCTGCTCGGTGAACTTGATGGCATTGGCCAAGAGATTGATCAAGATCCGCTCCAGTTTGTTCGGATCGGTCAACAGGGCCATGGGGGCGCCGGGCATGAGATGCACCCCCAGAGCGATTCGCTTCTCCCGGGCCAACGGGTTGAAACGCTGCTCCAGACGCGCCACGAGATGGTTCAAATAGAGCGGTTCGGTGGCGGTCTCCATCTTGCCGGACTCCACCTTGGAGAGATCCAGGATGTCGTTGATCAGGCGCAACAGATCCGTACCGCTGTCATGGATGATCCGGGCCGACTCCAGCTGATCCTCGCTCATGTTCCCTTCCGGGTTGGAGGAGAGCGTCCGTGCCAGGATCAACAGGCTGTTCAACGGCGTGCGCAGCTCGTGGGACATGTTGGCCAGAAATTCCGACTTGTAGCGTGACGCTTTCTCCACCTCCAGCGCATTGAGTTCCGCTGCCTCGCGCGCGTTGCGCAGTTCGTGGGCATGCGCCTCCATGTCGGCATGTTTCTGGCGCAAGAGCTCGTTGGCCATCACCAGCTCCTCGCCCTGCATGCGCAGCTCCTCTTCGGAACGACGCAGCTCCAGGGCCTGTTGCTCCAGATTCTCGCTTTTGACGCGCAGCTCTTCGTTGACGACCAGCAACGCCTCGCCCTGGGCGCGCAGCTCCTCTTCCGAACGTCTCAACTGCTGCTGTTGGTGACGCGACTCCTCCAGCAGTGACAGGGTCTGCCGATAGCGGTTGAGGCTCTCCAGATTGATGGCCACCACCGGCAGCAGGCTTTCCAGCAGCAGTTGATGCTTTTCGGTGAACCCTCTGAAGGTGGCGATCTCGATGACCCCCAGGATGCGATCCTGAAAGAGGAGTGGCGCCAACAGCAGTTCCCGTGGTGCTGCCCCTCCCAATCCGGAGGCGATTTTGAGATAACCGTCCGGGATCTCGTTCAAACGCATAAGCTGCCGTTTCTGGGCCGCCAGACCCACCAGATTCTCGCCGATTGGAATCAAGGCGCGCGTCAACCCGTTCTCATCCAGACCGTAACCGCCTTTCAGCTCCAAAAGCTGCCGGGCTTCATCGAGGAGATAACAGGCGCCGTAACGCCCATCGAGCAGGGGCGTGAGCTGATGAATCAACTGTCTGGCAAATGAATCGGCGTCGGTGCGCAGCTGCAGCAGGGCGGAGACAGCACTGACCTGGCTTTTGATCCAGGTCTCTTCGTCGGTGCGGCGGGCCATCCCCTGCAACACTTCGATCGAACGGGCCAGGGTGCCGAATTCGTCGCCTCGCCCGGTACCCGGCACGATGGTGGCAAACCGTTTCTCCGCCAGATCGTTCACCGCCTGATTCAAGGCGCGCAATGGCCGGGTGAGCGCCTGGGTTGCCCGCACCGCCACCACCAGGGCCAACAGGAAGATCACCGCAAAAGAGACGATCACCACCCGCTTGGCCAAGGCGGCGGACTGTTCATACTCCTGGGCCAAAGAGAGCGCCTTGCTGTGGGCGAATCCGGTGATGTAGCCGATGTTCTCGTCGATGCGCACGAGCCGTTGCTGATACTCCGGCGTTGCGTGCAAGGCTGCGGCTTCGTCGGGTTTGCCTGCGTAAAGCAGCGCCAGCTCACGATGGATCAAAACATGCCACCAGCTCTCCAGCAATCCCCTGGTCTCGCGTACCCGATCCGAATCCCCCAGGAAACGGGCCTGCACGATCTCCAACTGTTCCAAGAGAATATTCCAGGAGGTTTGCAATCGGGTTTCGATCTTCCGCATCTCCCCCTTGTCCTGCAATGAAAGCAGCAGTTGACTGGAGAGATGAATCTCTTGCACCTCCCGTTCCACTTTCAGCACCGCAGCGGTGACCGTGAAAGGGTGATGCACGAGTTGCTGCTGGATCTCCTTCAAGTTGCGATTCTGATAGTCGAACAGCAGGAATTGGCCAAACAGCAGCGCGATCAATACCGCGAAACCGGCGGCAATCCGTTGGGCCATGGTCAGACGATGCAATAGAGGCATGGTTGTTGATCCATCACCGGTATTGATTCAGAACTTTGTTGTTGAACGAATGTGTTTTTTGAGCGAATTGGTTCACAAAAGCTTGGTCGGCGACGGCTTGTTCTGGCCATGCTGCCAGCAGAGGTTTTGCAAAAGACGCAAAACCTCTGCTGGAACCAAGGCGGCGCGCGGCGCATTTTTCGCAAAAGACGCGAAAAATGCTTCTTTTGAAGAGCGCGCGAAAGGCTAAAGTCAAAAGTAAAACCCTGGGAGATGAATCTCCCAGACCCTCTCTTTTTTTTTAACAGTGAAAACCATACATTTCATGTTGTTCAGGCCATTGCTTCAACCAGCGCAGCCTCCAGATCGACCGGCTCAATCACCGGATCCCACACCACCGCACGCCCGATCCGCTCCGGCAACACAAACCGAATCCGCCCCGCCTCCACCTTCTTGTCATGACCCATCGCCTCAATGTACGCCTCAACCGGATAGCTCGGCAGACGAACCGGCAAACCGACACGCTCGATCAAGGCCGCAATCCGCACACCCTCCTCCTCTGGACACAAACCGATCCGCACCGCCAACCGTGCGGCCACCACCATGCCGGCAGCCACCGCCTCGCCGTGCAGCCACTGATCAAACCCGGTCAGAGCCTCGATGGCGTGACCAAAGGTGTGCCCCAGATTCAACAAGGCGCGCCTCCCCTGCTCACGCTCGTCTCCAGCGACGATCTCCGCCTTGATCGCACAACTGCGATACAAAATCTCGCTCAACAGCTCAATATCGCCAGAAAGAATCGTCTCCAGCCGCGTTTCGATCGTCTCGAACAGTTCCCGATCCCACAACACGCCATATTTGATCACCTCGGCCAGACCGGCCAGCCACTCCGGTTTCGGCAAGGTGGAGAGGGTGTCGATATCCATCAACACCAGACGGGGTTGATGAAACGCACCGATGAGATTCTTGCCCAACGGGTGATTGATGCCGGTCTTGCCACCCACCGAGGCATCGACCTGGGAAAGCAGCGTGGTCGGCACCTGCACGAACGGCACACCCCGCAGATGACAGGCCGCAGCAAAACCGGTCATATCCCCGATCACCCCGCCACCCAGAGCCAACAGCGCATCACCACGCTCAAAACGGTTCTCGATCAGGCCGTCGAAGATTTTCTGCAACGTGACCCAGTTCTTGTGTGCCTCACCATCCGGCAGCACGATCCCGGTCACGCGATAACCGGCCTCCTCCAAAGAACGGCGGGTCGTCTCCAGATAGAGAGGGGCCACCGTCTCATTGCTGACCACGGCCACCCGTGCGCCACGATAGCGGCTGCGCAACGTGGCGCCCAGGCCGGAAAGGATGCCGGCGCCGATCAGAATGTCATAGGAGCGTGGCCCGAGATCCACGGTCAGGGTGCGTGTCGGTGCGGACATGGCAAGAAATCCACTTTTTTCGCCGAGGGGTCTGGACGGATGGAGATGAATCGTCTAAAAAACTAGAGAATGACTTTACCGGAAGAGCCTCGCCGTGGCAATGCATCCTGGCTTGAGCCCCCCTTTCGGCACGCAGTGGTTCCTCGATACCGATTACAAGGTTGTGAATGATTTCCAATGGGTACGGTCACCAGACGAGGCGATAAAAGCAGGGAGGCCATCGAACCGGATCTCTTTGCCCCGGTCGCGCTCGAAACGCGCGAACCCGATCTGTTCATCGATCCAAGCGATCGACCGGGTGCCGCGCCCGCGCCATCCGACGCGCTCAAAAACAAAGAACCCTCCTTGAGCGGAGGATCCCCAGCCAAACCGCCCGCCAAACCGACCTCTAAACCACCGGCCAAGCCACCAGCCAAAAAATCCTCCGGAGGATTTCTCTGGCGCTGGACCAAGCGTTTGTTTCTGCTCGGACTTTTGTCCATCGTCATCGGCATCGGTGCCATCTGGGCACTCTATCTGCACTTTTCCGAAGGGCTGCCCACGCTCAACAGCCTGGCGGATTACCGTCCCAATCTCCTGACCCGCGTTTACGCGCGCGATTATCAGCTGATGGGCGAGTTCTACATCCAGCGTCGTCTTTTCATCCCGCGCTCGGAAATGCCGCAACGGCTCATCGATGCGTTGCTCGCCATCGAGGACGCGCGCTTCTATCAACACCCCGGCATCGACTTCACCGGCATCGCCCGGGCCATTGTCACCAATCTCAAGGCCGGTGGCCGCAAGGTGCAGGGGGCCTCGACCATCACCCAGCAGGTGGCACGCACCTTCCTGTTGACCTCGATCAAAAGCATGGAGCGCAAATTCAAGGAGGTCATCCTCTCGCTGCAGATCGAAAAACGGTTCAGCAAGGACGAAATCCTCGAACTCTATCTCAACCAGATCTACATGGGCGCCGGGGCCTACGGCATGGGTGCCGCAGCCCACGCCTACTTCGGACGCGATGTCTCGGAACTCTCCCTCGGCCAGATGGCCCTTCTGGCCGGCCTGCCCAAAGCACCGAGCTACTACAGCCCGTGGCGCGACCCGGAAAAGGCCAAGGCGCGGCAAAAATTGGTTTTAAACCGCATGGTCGAGTTGGGTCTGGCCACTGCCGAGGAGGCCGCCGAGGCGGGCGAAGCACCGCTCAATCTGGTGCGTCCCAAGGAGTCGCTTGAACAGGTCGCTCCCCACTACCTGGAACACGTACGCCGTACCATCCTCGACGAGTGGGGCAGCGATCAGCTCTTCAACGGCGGGCTTGAGGTGCATACCGCGCTCGATCCACGTCTGCAACGCTTTGCACAAAACGCGGTACGTAAAGGGCTGACCGAATACGACCGACGCCACGGCTATCGCGGTCCGCTGACCCACCTGGCCGATTTCGGCCCGCGTGGCCGGCAAGGATGGCTGAAAAGCCACGAGAAGAGTCAACCGACCACCGCCGGCTATCTGCATGCCCTGATCCTGGAGGTGCCCAAGCAGGGACCGGCCTTGGCCATGCTGACCAGCGGCAAGGAGATCCAACTCCCCTTCGAGGGCATGAAATGGGCCCGTCCGAAACGCAAGGATGTCAAGGACGGTCGCGACGGCAAGGATCTCGGCCCGGCACCCAAGAAGATTTCCGATGTGCTCTCCCCCGGCGACGTGATTCTGGTCGAGCCGCCCGCAGGCAAACGGACCCACTATGCCCTTGCCCAGGAACCGGCTGCCGAGGCAGCCCTGGTCAGCATGGACCCGCACACCGGCCAGGTGCTGGCCATGGTCGGCGGCTACGACTACGCACGCAGCGAGTTCAACCGCGCCGTCCAAAGCCAACGCCAACCCGGCTCCTCGTTCAAGCCGTTCATCTATTTTTCGGCCATGGAAAAGGGGTTCTCGCCGGTTGATCGCATCGATGACAGCCCCCTGCCGATCACCTATCGTGACCCGAATACCGGTGAATCCAAGGTGTGGCAACCGGAGAACTACGAACGCAAATATTACGGTCCCACCACCCTGCGTGTTGCCTTGACCCACTCGCGCAACCTGGTGACCGTGCGCATCGCCAAGACCATCGGCATCCCGGTGATTGCCGGCTATTTGAAGAACTTCGGCCTGGAGATCCCGGCCGAACGCCAGGATCTCTCGTTGTCGCTCGGCTCCATGGGCTTCTCCCCGTTGAAGATGACGGCGGCCTATACCGCCTTTGCCAACGGTGGCAAACGGGTTGAACCGGTCTACATCACCCGTGTGCAGGATCGCTTCGGGCGCACCGTGTTCCGCCACTCGGGCGGGGATTGTCAGCTCTGTCATCACGAACCGGAACGGATCATCCCGCAGGCCGGCGAACCCCCAAGCGCTTCGAAATTTGGCAAGCCGGCGCTCAACCCGGCCAGCGTCTATCAGGTGGTCAACCTGATGAAGGGGGTGGTGCGTTACGGCACCGCGCGCAAGGCCCTGGTGCTCAACCGTCCGATCGCCGGCAAAACCGGCACCACCAACGACTATCGTGACGCCTGGTTCATTGGCATCGCCCCGTCGCTCGTGGCCGGGGTCTGGGTCGGCATGGACGACTTCTCGGTCCTCGGGGAGACCGGCGGCACCGCTGCCCTGCCGATCTGGATCGACTACATGCAGGATGCCTTGCAGGGCCAACCGGTCACCGACTTTGCCGTACCGTCCGGGATCTCGCTCGAAGAGATCGACGGCGAGACCGGGGAGTTGCCCTCGTCGCAGACCACGCAACGGGTGCTTGAGGCCTTCAAGCCGGGTCAGGCGCCGCTTGCGACCGCTGCAACGGAGAGCAGTGGTTCGACCTGGCATGCGCCGGATGCCGCTGGCGAGGAGGAGGTTCTCACCTCGGATCCGACCACGGAAGTGGGCGCACCTCCGGCTGTTGCTCCGGCAACCCCTGTCCCCTCCTCTTCGTGGAGCAAGCCACCCGCCGGCGCTCCGACGCCCCAGGTACCCTCCTCCTCGTGGAGCACTCTCCCGGTGGAGGGCGATAAGGCGACAACACCCGCACCGGCTGCGAATATCAAACCACCTCCAGCCACATCTCCGGCGGGCGGTGCGACCACTCCTGCTCCGGCCACGAATGTCAGGCCGCCTCAGACCACGTCGCCGGCAGGCGGTGCGACCACTCAGCCGGCCAGCAAGCCGCAGACGGCCAGGCAACCGGCAGGCGGGGCGACCAACCGGCCAGCAACACCGCCAGCGGGTGGCAAACCGCAGCAAGCCCCGGCCAACAGCGGTCGGCATGGTCAAGGGGAGATGGATGGCGGGTTGTATTGACCACAGGTGAGGAACGCTTTTCAGCCCCCCACCATACCGCACCCAAACCGCACCCAGCTTGGAATGTGTCGTTTTTACTGGTAAAAAAAAGGATTGTTTTGCAAAAGACACAAAACAATCCCGCAAGCCTTGGCGGCGCGCGGCGCATTTTTCTAGAAAAGGCGCGAAAAATGCTTTTTTTGAAGAGCTACTGCGCGCTCAAGTCAAAATCCTGGGAGATGAATCTCCCAGACCCTCTCTTTTTTTTCACTAATAAAAACTACACATTCCAAGCTGGTTGCGGTTAGGTTAACGTAAGACACTACCTGCAATTGGAATTCGATTGTTAATGCGCAATCTTGAAAATTTTGCTGTATTTGAAATTCTTTGCTTGATTATCCATATCACCTTGCTTTAATGTATCCGGAGAATCCAGAACAATCCCTATAAAAAGACAATTAAATTCAAATAATTAGACGGTGCTGCCATGGAAACCTCTCAGTTTCTCTCATTTCACCTCGATCCAGAAATTTTTGCCATCGACATCTCTCGCATCAAGGAGGTGCTGGAGTTTACATCGCTTACCAAAATCCCACAAACTCCGGATTTCATGTGCGGTGTGATCAATCTACGTGGCAGCGTGGTACCAGTGGTCGATCTGCGCCTCAAGTTTGGCATGTCCAAGATCGTCACAACAGTCAACACCTGCATCATCATCATCGATGTCACCCACGACGACGATAATACAGTCATCGGAGCCTTGGTCAACTCGGTCAAGGAGGTCATGGAGATCGATCCCAATCAAATCGAGCCGGCCCCAAAGCTTGGCATCGGAATCCGCAACGACTTCATTCGTGGTGTTGGCAAGCAAGGCAACCAGTTCGTCATTTTGCTCGATACCGACAAAATCTTTTCCGAAACCGAACTCGCCACTCTACACAGAGACAACTGAATCAAACCATTTATGCTCAATACAATCAAAAGGAAGCGATCATGGATACCCATATTTTTCAACAAGACCAACAGCAGAATCTGATCCATGTGATTCGGGATACCATCCATGAAACAGCCACTGCCTTTTTCTCAACAGATATCCACATCCAAGAAGGCCCGGCGATGATACAACGCGAGGGTCACCCCTTTTTGATCCCGCAATCCGATGTCACTTCCGTGGTTGCCTTTCACGGAGGCATGGAAGGTGGCGTGCACATCTCCGCACCGTTGCATGCAGCGGTGGGTCTGGCTTCCGCATTCTGGGGAGAACCGCTCGACTCCTTCAACGATACCGCACGCGATGCCCTTGGTGAATTGACCAACATCATCGCCGGCGCCTTAAAAAGTCGCATCAACGACGATATCAACCTCACGCCCCCCATTGTGCTGCACGGTGAAGAGCGAAGCGACCTCCGTCCACACTCCCAGGCCAGTACGCGTTGCTATTTCATGACCAACAATGGCCCATTATTCGTCGAAGTGTTCCAGGAAAAAAGCGATAATTAAGTATTAGCCTACCGAGCACAAACCTCTTTTGATCAAAATAATGATATAAATAATTATTTTAGTCGCTATTATTTATATTTTAGTGGTTCAACCAAGCTGATTTGACTGGTTGCGATGGGCTGGCACGCCAGTCACCAAACCTTAAAGCCTCTGTCACGCGGCCTTGTTCTTGGGCCATGTTCGCGGGATTGTTTTGCAAAAGACGAAAAAACAATCCCGCAAGCCTTGGCGGCGCGCGGCGCATTTTTCTAGAAAAGGCGCGAAAAATGCTTCTTTTGAAGAGCGCGCTCAAGTCAAAAACAAAGTCCCAAGGGCTTCGCCCTTGGATCCCACCAGGGGGATAATCCCCCTGGACCCCTGTTAATGGAACTACACATCCCGTGATGGTTGCGGTTTCATAAAAATTACACATTCCAAGCTGGTTGCGGTTTACACATCCCAAGCCGGGTACAGTTTACAAAAAGCAACGCAAAAAAAATCCCCGGATCCGCCTGCAAACCACAGGCCGATCCAGGGATTGTGTAGACCCTGTTTTCTTCCTGACAGCCTACTTCAGGCCGGGGAGGAAAACAGGTGAAACAGATCAACCGCGCAGATGGTTGAGCACTTCGTCCAGCATCTTCTTGGCATCGCCGAAGAGCATCCGGTTGTTTTCCTTGTAAAACAACGGATTGTCCACGCCCGCATACCCCGAGGCCATGGAACGCTTCATGACGATCGAGGTGGTCGATTTCCACACTTCCAACACCGGCATGCCGGCAATCGGGCTGTTGGGATCCTCCAACGCCGACGGGTTGACGATGTCGTTGGCACCGATCACCATCGTCACGTCGGTCGAGGGGAAGTCCTCGTTGATCTCGTCCATCTCCAGCACGATGTCATACGGCACCTTGGCTTCAGCCAACAGCACATTCATGTGACCCGGCATGCGCCCGGCCACCGGATGAATCGCGAAACGGACGGTCTTGCCCTTGGAACGCAACAGCTGGGTGATCTCGAACACCGTGTGCTGGGCCTGCGCCACGGCCATGCCGTAACCCGGCACGATCACCACACTCTTGGCCTCGCGCAACAACTCGGCAGTCTCCAAGGAAGAAACCGCCACCACTTCGCCCGCCGGGGCCGCACCAGAGGCCGCAGCCGGGGTGCCGCCATCGGAACCGAAACCACCGCCGATCACCGCCAGGAATTTGCGGTTCATGGCGCGACACATGATGTAGCTCAGAATGGCGCCGGACGAACCCACCAACGCGCCCACCACGATCAACAGGTCATTGGAGAGCATGAAGCCGGTCGCAGCAGCGGCCCAGCCGGAGTAGCTGTTCAACATCGACACCACCACCGGCATGTCCGCGCCACCGATGGCCATCACCATGTGCACGCCGAAGATCAACGCGAGCGCGGTCATGCCCAACAGCGGCAGCATACCAGCGGAGATGCCATGAGCATTCAAAAACACCTTGCCCAGCATCACCGTGACGATCAACAGACCGAAGTTGAACTGATGCCGACCCGGAAGGGTCAACGGTTTGCCACTGATCCTGCCAGAGAGTTTACCAAAGGCGATGATCGAGCCGGAAAAGGTCACGGCACCGATCAGGATGCCGATGTAGATCTCCATCTCGTGGATGGTCTTCTCAGCCCCGGTCAAAGTCGAAGTGGGATCGATGTAGTTGGCAAAACCCACCAACATGGCGGCCAGACCGACTAAGCTGTGCATGAGGGCGACCAGCTCCGGCATTTCGGTCATCTTGACCCGGATGGCGGCAAAGATGCCCACCGATCCACCGATGGCCATGGCAACGATGATCAGGATCAGATTGCCGGCACCGGCCAGCTTGGGCCCCATCAGGGTGGCCAACACGGCGATGGTCATGCCGATGATGCCGAACAGATTGCCGCGTCGTGCGGTCTCGGGATTGCTCAGGCCACCCAGACTCAAAATGAAGAGAATGGTGGCGCCGATGTAAGAAACGGTCAACAAACCTTGGTTCATGGGTCACGTCTCCTTATTTCTGAAACATGCGCAACATGCGCTGAGTGACCCAGAAGCCACCCATCATGTTCACGGCGGTCAATACGATGGCCAGGGCCGCCAGGATGGTGATCATCTTTCCGGGCGTGGAGATTTGGATCAGGGCACCGATCACGATGATGCTGCTGATGGCGTTGGTGACGCTCATGAGCGGGGTGTGCAGGGCCGGGGTGACGTTCCAGATGACCATGTAGCCGATGAAGCAGGCCAGAATGAAGACGGTGAAGTGTCCCAGGAAGGCCGTCGGAGCGCCGACGCCCACCAGGAGGAAAATCAACGCCAGGCTGATGCCGGTGGTGAGCACGCTCTTGTTGCTGGCCGGTTCGCCGGGACCGTGGCCGTGCTTGGGTGGAGGCGGCATGGCGGCAGGCTTGGCCTGCTGGGGGGCGGCAGAGAGCTTCGGCGGCGGTGGCGGCCAGGTGATCTCGCCCTCTTTGATGACCGTGGCGCCACGGATCACTTCGTCTTCCATGTTGACGTTGATCACGCCGTCCTTGGTGCGGCAGAGCTCCTCCATCAGACGCACCAGGTTGGTGGCGTACAGTTGGCTGGACTGACGCGACAGACGGCTTGGCAGATCGGTGAAGCCGATGATGGTCACATCGTGCTTGACCGCCACCTTGCCCGGCTCGGTCAGCTCGCAGTTGCCACCCATCTCGGCAGCCAGGTCGACGATCACGCTGCCCGGCTTCATGCTTTTGACCATATCAACGGTGATCAGCTTGGGCGCGGGACGGCCCGGAATCAACGCCGTGGTGATGATGATGTCCACTTCGGCGGCCTGCTGGGCGGTCATCTCGGCCTGCGCCTTCTGATACCCCTCACTCATCACCTTGGCGTAACCGCCAACCCCACCGCCCTCCTCCTCGTAATCGACGGTGACGAACTCACCGCCCATGCTCTTGACCTGATCGCCCACTTCCGGACGGGTATCAAAAGCGCGCACGATGGCGCCCAGACCCGAGGCAGCACCGATGGCGGCCAGACCGGCCACGCCGGCGCCGATCACGAACACCTTGGCCGGCGGCACCTTGCCCGCAGCGGTGATCTGACCGGTGAAAAAGCGTCCGAAGTGATGCGCAGCCTCGATCACGGCGCGATAGCCGGCGATGTTGGCCATCGAACTCAACGCATCCAGCTTCTGGGCGCGCGAAATACGCGGCACCGAGTCCATGGCCAACGCGGTGACCTTCAAGGCGGCCATGCGATCCATCAACTCTTTGTTCTGTGCCGGCCAGATAAAGCTGATCAGGGTTTGACCGGCGCGCAGCGAATCGACCTCATGGGCCTTGCCGCCCGGCATCGCCATCGGTGCGCGCACCTTGAGGACGATATCCGCCTTGGCGTACAGGGATTTGGCATCCGGCAGGATCTCAGCGCCCGCTTCCTGAAACACCTCATCGGAGAAATTGGCTTCCTGACCGGCACCCTTCTCGACTGCCACGGTGAAGCCTAATTTGATGAACTGCTTGACGGAATCCGGGCTGGCCGCCACCCGTCGTTCCCCTGGATAGATCTCTCTGGGAATGCCGATCTGCATTGAACGCCTCCTGTATGGGATTTTATAGGAATCTATAGGAACAAAATGGGGATTCATCCACTCCAACGATGGCGATCCCCCCATAGTCGCGCATCCGGGACGAATGTCTCAAGGTGCAGATCATGAGAGAAAAACAGGTCGCGGTCAAGTTGCCGCGACGTGTTTTTCCCTGATAAAACACATGCAATGGTTTTGCGCTCTCCGGCAACCGTTTGGCAATCCCTGGCAATGGTTGGACAATCTCCGGCAATCGTTTTGCAATCACACCTCTGGGATTTGCGCGGATTCCCTAACTTAAAAGACGATTGGTGATTTGTCTGGACAATGTCGGACAAACAACCCATCATGATGACACACTAAAAAAGATCCGCTCCCCAAGATGGTTTCCCAAGGAGATTCATCGCCCATGACCATCCAAACCACCCGTTCACAAAAGCTCGACATTCGTCTGACCCCGGCAGCCAAGGAGGCGATCTGTGCCGCCGCCGCCCTGAAACGCCGCTCGGTCAGCGAATTCGTCTTGGACTGTGCCCTCACGCGCGCCGAGGAGACCTTGGCCGAACGGCAGCGATTCTCTCTGGATGACGCACACTGGCAAGCGTTTCAAGAGGCGCTTGATGCACCGGCTCGAGATCTGCCGCGCCTGCAAAAATTGTTGCAACAACCAGGGCCCTTTGCCACGGGGGAGGCATGACCCGCCCACTGGCACAGGTTGAGAAACTTGCACGCCGACATCACGTCGAAACGTTCGATTGCGGCCAGGCCGCCCTCAATCGCTACCTGCAACATCATGCCCTGCCCAATCAATTCGCCCATGCCGCACAAACCTACGTCGGCATACGCGGTGAACAGATCCTGGGGTATTACACCCTGACCGTTGGAGAGATTCAACACGCCGAAGCCCCGAAGCGCCTGATCCAGGGGTTGGCGCGCCATCCGGTTCCGATCCTGTTGCTGGCCCGACTGGCCGTTGCCACGGCCTGGCAAGGGCAAGGCATCGGTGCCGGCCTGCTCAAGGATGCCCTGCTGCGTACGCTTCAGGCTGCCGAGATCGTCGGAATTCGCGCCCTGGTCGTGCATGCCAAGGAGGAGGCGCGATCGTTCTATCACCACTTCGGCTTTCTTCCGTCCCCCACCGATCCAAGACACCTCTACATGCTCATCAAGGAGATTCGTCGCGCCACAGGACTTGAGGCTTAAGACCGCCCGGTCTCCCCCTCCCCCAACCTGCACAGTTCGGTTGCCAATCCGATATAAGTCGACGGCGTCAGAACCAACAGCCGGGCCTTGGCCTCCTCCGGAATCTCCAACCCCTCGATGAAGGCGCGCATCGCTTCGCGGGTGATGCCGCGTCCACGGGTGAGATCTTTTAATCGCTCGTAAGGCTTTTCCAGGCCGTAGCGACGCATCACGGTCTGAATCGGCTCGGCCAGCACCTCCCAGGCGTTTTCCAGATCAGCGGCCAAACGGTTGGGGTCGGCTTCGAGCTTGCCGATCCCCTTCAAGGCCGAATCATACCCCAACAGCGCATAGCCCAATCCCACGCCAACATTTCTCAACACCGTGGAGTCGGTCAGATCGCGTTGCAGGCGGGAGACCGGGAGTTTGATGGCCAGATGGTCGAGCAGGGCGTTGGCCAGACCGAGATTGCCTTCGGAGTTTTCAAAATCGATCGGGTTGACCTTGTGCGGCATGGTCGAGGAGCCGACCTCCCCCGCACGAGTCTTTTGTTTGAAATAGCCGAGCGAAATGTAGCTCCAGATATCACGGTCGAAATCCAACAGCACGGTATTGAAACGCACGACCGCGTGAAAGAATTCCGCCATGCCATCATGCGGCTCGATCTGGGTGGTGAGCGGCTGGTAGGTCAAGCCGAGGGAGGTGACGAACCGCTCGGCCAAGGCCGGCCAATTGACCTCGGGATAGGCGACCACATGGGCATTGAAATTACCCACCGCGCCGTTGATCTTGCCGGGAATGGCCACGCGCCGCACACCATCCAGCTGGATTCTCAACCGGTGGGCGACGTTGGCCATCTCCTTGCCAAGCGTGGTGGGGGTGGCGGGCTGGCCGTGGGTGCGGGCGAGCATGGGAATTTCGCGATGACGTGCGGCCAGATCCGCAACCTGGGCCACCACCCGTTCCATGACCGGCAGCAGCACCCCATCCCGGGCCTCCTTCAAGGCCAACCCATGGGCGAGATTGTTGATGTCCTCAGAGGTGCAAGCGAAATGAATGAACTCCAGAACCGGCTCCGGCAGCACGTCACCGAGCCGTTCTTTGAGAAAATACTCCACCGCCTTGACATCGTGGTTGGTGGTCCTTTCAATCCCCTTGACGCGCAGACCGTCCGCCTCCAAGAACCCGGACAGCAACGCCTCGAAACGGGCCTCGATCTCGGGGGAAAAGGCCGGCACCTCGGGGATGCCCGGTTCGCGAGCGAGCGCCAACAGCCATTGCAACTCCACGCGCACCCGATGGGCAATCAGCCCGAATTCGGAAAAAAACGGACGTAACGGCGCCATCTGACGGGCATAGCGACCATCAAGTGGCGAAAGAGCGGTCAAGTGGGGAGAGTCCATGATCGAATCAACGTCCATGCAGTCTATAAGAAGTGACGGGGAAAATGCTGCCAACTTTTGCATGGTAGCCAAGATCAACGAAAAACAAAACCCGCTTGGGTAAAAAAATCACCTTCGACTCAGGTTACACCTCTTGGCGTGGGGAGAATTTGCGTTTACCCTGTAAATGGCAGTACCTCGACCATTCATTAGGAACGATGCCATGACCGAAGTCAAACCCTTCAAACGCCTCCTGGTCGCCAATCGCGGCGAAATCGCCATCCGCATCATCCGGGCCGCCTCGGAGATGGGCATCGCCACCGTCTCCATCTACGCCAAAGAGGACAGTTACTCTCTGCACCGCTACAAGGCCGATGAGAGCTATCTGGTCGGTGCGGGCAAACGACCGATCGCCGCTTATCTGGACATCCAGGACATCCTGCGCATCGCCCGCGAGGTGCGGGTCGATGCCATCCATCCGGGCTACGGCTTCTTGTCGGAGAATCCCGATTTCGCCGCCGCCTGTCGGGATGCGGGCATCGTCTTCGTCGGCCCGACGCCCGAGGCCATGCGTCTGTTGGGTGACAAGGTGCAGGCCCGTCGCATCGCTTCCGAGGCCAACGTACCGGTGATGCCCGCCACCACCACGCTCCCGGAGGATGCGGAACAGATCCATGCCATGGCCAATCAGATCGGCTATCCGGTGATGCTCAAGGCGATCTGGGGCGGCGGTGGACGCGGCATGCGGGTGATCGAAGGGCCGGAGCAGCTGATCGAACAGGTGCGCACCGCCAGCCGCGAGGCAGCCTCCGCGTTCGGCAACGGCGCGGTCTATCTGGAAAAACTGGTACGCCGTGCCCGGCACGTCGAGGTACAGATCCTAGGCGACCAGCACGGCAACCTGGTGCATCTCTTTGAGCGCGACTGCACCGTGCAACGTCGCAATCAAAAGGTGGTCGAACGGGCCCCGGCGCTCTATCTCTCCGCTGCCCAGCGCGCCGAATTGTGCGGCCACGCCCTGCGCCTGGCCCAGGCGGTCGGCTATCGCAATGCCGGTACGGTGGAGTTTTTGCAGGATGTCGATGCCGGAACCTTCTACTTCATCGAGGTCAACCCGCGCATCCAGGTGGAACATACCGTCACCGAGGAGGTGACCGGCATCGATCTGGTGCAGGCGCAGATTCTGGTGGCCCAGGGGCACCCCCTCGGCACCCCCGGTCTGCCGCGTCAGGAGCAGATCACCCTGCACGGCCACGCCCTGCAATGCCGCGTCACCACCGAGGATCCGGAAAACAACTTCACCCCGGACTACGGACGCATCTCCGACTACCGCAGCGCCGCCGGTTTCGGCGTGCGTCTGGATGCGGGCACGGCCTACAGCGGCGCGCGCATTACGCCGTTCTACGACTCGCTGTTAGTCAAGATCACCGCCTGGGCCGCGACTTCCGATGCAGCGATCCAGCGCATGGATCGCGCCCTGCAGGAGTTTCGCATCGTCGGCGTAAAGACCAATCTGAGTTTCTTGTGCCGCGTCGTGCGTCACGACAAGTTCCGCTTCGGGGACTACACCACCACCTTCATCGATCAAAACCCGTCGCTCTTCAAAACACAGGAGAAACACGACAGTCAGGCCCATCTGCTGCAATACATCGCCGACGTGGTGGTCAACGGCAATCGCGAAACCAAAGGGCTGCCCAAGCCGGAGAGCTACGCCAGACCGATCCTGCCCAAGTACAACGTCAAGGAGGAGTCGATACCCGGCACCCGCGATCTGCTCGACGATCTCGGACCCCGGAAATTCTCCCAATGGATGCTGGAGCAGAAACGCACCCTGATCACCGACACCACCATGCGCGATGCCCATCAGTCGCTCTTGGCCACACGGCTGCGTACGTATGATCTCAAGGAGATCGCCCCGGCCTATGCGCATCTGTTGCCCAATCTCTTCTCCATGGAGTGTTGGGGTGGGGCGACCTTTGATGTCACCATGCGCTTTTTGAAAGAGTGCCCCTGGGAGCGTCTGATGCATCTGCGCGAGCTGATGCCCAATCTGCTGCTGCAGATGCTGCTGCGCTCGGCCAACGGGGTCGGCTACACCAACTATCCGGACAACGTGGTGAAATTCTTCATCCGCCAGGCTGCTGCGCGCGGTGTGGACCTGTTCCGCGTGTTCGACTCCCTGAACTGGGTGGAGAACATGCGCGTTGCCATGGACGCGGTGATCGAAGAGGAGAGACTCTGCGAAGCGGCGATCTGCTACACCGGCGATATCACCGATCCCAAGCGTGCCAAGTATTCGCTGAACTATTACGTGGATATGGCCAAGGAGCTGGAGGCTGCCGGCGCCCACATCCTCGGCATCAAAGACATGGCCGGGCTCTTAAAGCCCAATGCCGCGCGCGTGCTGGTCAAGGCCTTGAAGGAGGAGATCGGCCTGCCGATCCACTTCCACACCCACGATACCAGCGGCATTTCGGCTGCCAGCGTGCTCGCAGCCATCGATGCCGGGGTCGATGCCGTGGACGCGGCCATGGATGCCATGAGCGGTGCCACCTCGCAACCAAGTCTGGGATCGATCGTCGAGGCGCTGCGCAACACCCCGCACGATACCGGTCTGGACATCGATGCCATCCGTGCCATCTCCACCTACTGGGAGCAGGTACGGCGTCACTACGCCGCCTTTGAAACCCGGCAGTACGTCGGTGCCTCGGAGGTCTATCTGCACGAGATGCCGGGCGGTCAGTTCACCAATCTGCGACAGCAGGCCCGTTCGCTGGGTATCGACTCCCACTGGGATCAGGTGGCACGCGCCTATGCCCAGGTCAACGAGATGTTCGGCGACATCCCCAAGGTGACGCCCAGCTCCAAGGTGGTCGGCGATATGGCCCTGATGATGGTGACCAGCCAGCTCTCGCGCAACGACGTGCTCGATCCGAACAAGGAGATCTCTTTTCCGGAGTCGGTGGTGCAGTATTTCCGGGGGGATCTGGGGCAGCCGCCGGGGGGATTCCCGCAGGCGCTGCAACGCAAGGTGTTGAAGAATCAAACCCCGTTGACCGAACGCCCCGGCGCCGTGCTGCCGGATACCGATCTTGCCGAGCAGCGTTCCGTGGTGTCGCGTCTGACCGGCGGCATGGTGAGCGATGCCCAGGTGGCCTCGTATCTGATGTATCCGCAGGTGTTCAGCGAGTTCATGCGTCACTGCCAGACTTACGGGGATGTGAGCCGTCTGCCCTCAACGATCTTCTTTTATGGCATGGAGCCGGGCCAGGAGATCACGGTGGCGTGCGAGCCGGGCAAGGCGTTGCTCATCCACTTTGTCACCACCTCGGAGCCGGACCGGGATGGTATGGTGAAGGTGTTCTTCGAGGTCAACGGTCAACCGCGTTCGATTCTGATTCACAACCGTGCGCAAGGTGGGGTGAAGCGGGCTGCGCCGAAGGCGCGCGATGGCGACCCGACGCAGGTGGGGGCGCCGATTCCGGGCGCGGTGGGCGCGATTGCCGTGGCACGCGGTCAGCTGGAGGCGATGAAAATGGAGACCGCGGTGTGTGCCACACAGGACGGCGTGGTGGCCGAGATCCATGTGCAGACCGGTGATCATGTGGAGACCAAGGATCTGTTGATCACGTTGGGGACGGCGTGATTTATACCGCACCCAGCTTGGAATGTGTAGTTTTTACTGGCAAAAAAAAGAGAGGGTCCGGGAGATTCCTCTCCCAGGGTTTTGCTTTTGACTTTAGCGCGCCCGCGCGCCGCCTTCGCGGGGGTCGTTTTTTGCTTTTTGGAAACGACCCCCGCATCTTGCACGCAGCCTTGCGAAAAACGACGCATCCCAAAATGGGTGCGGTTTAAAGAACAGGGTAGAAAACCTCGCCACTATTCCGGCGATCCGGGGGCTGCAACCACCCCCGGACCGCCGATGACCAAACCCATCTCAAATTGGGCACGAAAGGCACGCCATGACCAGCGAAACCAGCGTGTTGATGACCTTGGGTGCCCTGTTTCTGATCGGCTTTAGCGCCGATGCCCTGGCACGCCGGGTGCTTTTGCCGCGCGTCACCCTGCTCTTGCTCTGCGGCATGCTGCTCGGTCCCACAGTGACCGGCATTGTCTCAACCAAACAACAAGGTTGGCTGATCGTCGTGGCCCAGGCCACCTTGTGCATGGTGGGATTCCTGCTCGGTGGACGGATCACCCTGGGTGGCCTGAAACGGTATGGCCGCACGGTGTTGATCATTTCGCTCACCATCCTGACCATCACCAGCACGTTGATGTTCTCCGGCATGCTCTGGGCGGGCGCGCCGCTCTCGGCTGCGATCCTTCTGGCCAGCATCTGTCTGACCACCGACCCGGTCGCACCCACGGACGTGATCCACGAAATGCGCGCCGATGGCCCCTTCACCCGCGTGCTGATGGGCACGATCGCCACCAACGACACATTGGGATTCGTGCTGTTCACCATCGCCTTGTCCGTGGCAGCACTGTTTCACCCTTCGGTGGTGCCGCACTCCTTCTGGCAAGTGCTCTGGGAGTTGGGGGGCGCGATCGTCATCGGTGCGCTGATGGGACGGATCCTCGCCTTCGTGTGTGACCACGTACACGGTCCGGACACCCTGCTGGCCGGCACGCTCGGTCTGCTGGTGATCTGCGGGACGCTCGCGCAACGGGCGCACAGCTCCTTTTTTCTGGCGGTGATGATCATGGGCAGCGTTACGGTCAACTCCGGTCAGCGCCCGTGGAAACCGTTCAAGATCATCGAACGGTTTTTGTGGCCGTTTTTGATTCTCTTCTTCCTGTTGGCCGGCGCCAACCTCAAACCCAGGGCCATGCTCGACATCGGCCTGATCAGCGGGGTTTATCTGGCCTGCCGCATGCTGGGCGAGGTGTTCGGTGGCTGGCTGGGTGCCACGTTGAGCGGTGCCGCCGCCCCGACGCGCCACTGGCTCGGACCAGCCCTGCTCCCCCAGGCCGGGGTGGCCATGAGCATGACCTTCATCGCCGTGCAACGCTTTCCGGATCTGACCGATCTCTTGTTACCCGTGGTGATCTCCGGGGTGGTGGTGTTCGAGTTGGTCGGACCGATCATGACCCGCCTCGCCCTGGTGCGCGTGGGCGAAAAGGATGCCCGCATCGCTGGGCCACGGTTGCGATAGCGGCACAAAAGGGATATTATTGACAGGTTAACCCCACCTCTATTCCTTTGCAGCCTCGCGGGTATCATGGATATCGAACAACCGACCGTGGATCCCAACCTCTCCAAACGGGTTCCCGTCAATCTCGAAGATGAAATGCGCCGCTCCTACCTCGATTATGCGATGAGCGTGATCGTGGGACGTGCCCTGCCGGACGTGCGCGACGGCCTCAAACCGGTGCATCGCCGCGTGCTCTTTGCCATGAGCGAACTGGGCAACGAGTGGAATCGTGCCTACAAGAAATCGGCCCGCGTGGTCGGTGATGTGATCGGCAAATACCACCCGCACGGTGACGTGGCGGTCTACGATACCATCGTGCGCATGGCCCAGGAGTTCTCGATGCGCCATCCGCTGGTGGATGGCCAGGGAAACTTCGGCTCCGTGGATGGGGACTCGCCAGCGGCGATGCGTTACACCGAAGTGCGCATGACCCGCCTGGCCGGCGAACTGCTCGCCGACATCGACAAGGAGACGGTCGATTTCGGTCCCAACTACGACGGTTCGCTCACCGAACCGCGCATTCTGCCCTGCAAGTTCCCCAATCTGCTGGTGAGTGGCTCGTCGGGCATCGCGGTCGGCATGGCCACCAACATCCCGCCGCACAACCTCGGCGAAATCGTCGATGCCACCTGCGCCCTGATCGACAACCCCGACTTGACCAGTCGCGGATTGATGGTCTTCGTGCCGGGTCCGGATTTCCCGACCGGCGCGTCGATTCATGGCCGGGCCGGAATTTTGAGCGCCTACGAGACCGGACGCGGGGCCATCGTGCTGCGCGCCAAAACCCACGTCGAGACCAAAAAGGATGGCCGCGAGGCGATCATCATCGACGAGTTGCCGTTCCAGGTGAACAAAGCCAAGCTGGTGGAGTTCATCGCCGATCTGGTGCGCGAGAAGAAGATCGACGGCATCTCCGATCTGCGCGACGAGTCGGATCGCCAGGGGATGCGCGTGGTGATCGAGACCAAGCGCGATGTCAGCACCGAGGTATTGCTCAATCAGCTCTACAAGCACACCGCCATGCAGACCAGCTTCGGCGTGAACGCGGTGGCGCTCGTCCATGGCCAGCCGCGCACCTTGAGCTTGAAGAGCATCTTGGAGGAGTTCATCAACCACCGCCGTCAGGTGGTGACGCGCCGTACGCTGTTCGATCTGGCCAAGGCCCAGGCCCGCGGCCACATTTTAGAAGGTCTCTCGGTCGCGCTCGCCAACATCGACCGCATCATCGAGTTGATCCGCCACGCCCCGAGTCCGCAGGTGGCCAAAGAGCGCATGGTGGCCGAACTCTGGGAGCGTGGGCCGGTCGAAGCGATGCTGGCACGCGCCCTGGATGCGGGTGTGGCCGTCTCGCCCTGCTTTGTCGAGGGCGGCTATCGGCTCTCGCCCGAACAGGCCCAGGCGATCCTCGATATGCGTCTGCACCGTCTGACCGGATTGGAACAGGACAAGATCCACCAGGAGTTTGCCGAGACCCTGGTGGAGATCTCGCGCTTGAATGCGATCCTGGCGACCGATCAGGCGCTGTTGGATGTCATCAAAGAGGAGTTGCTGCGCATCAAGGAGATGTTCGCCAATCCGCGCCGTACCGAAATCGTCGAGGATCTGGGCGAATTCTGCGCCGAGGATCTGATCCCCGAAGAGGAGATGGTGGTGACGGTGAGCCACTCCGGCTACGTGAAGCGCCAACCCTCGGTCGACTATCGCAGCCAGCGACGCGGCGGCAAGGGCAAGAGCGCCACCGGGGTCAAGGATGAGGATTTTATTTCTCAATTGTTTGTGGCATCCACCCACGACCCGATCCTCTGTTTCACGGACAAGGGGCGGGTGTTCCGCCTGAAGGTGCACGAACTGCCGCTGGCCAGCCGAACCGCGCGTGGTCGCCCGATCATCAACTTGTTGGCTTTGGAAAGTGGTGAGAAACTCGCGCAGATCCTGCCCGCGCCCATCGCCCCGGATCTGTGGGACAACTGGCATCTGCTGTTCGCCTCGGCCAAGGGGTTGATCAAGAAAACCGCGCTCTCCGCCTACACCAACATCCGCACCTCGGGTTTACGGGCCGTGGATCTGCAAGAGGGGGATGATCTGGTCGGTGTGGCGCTGTTGCCGGTTTTGCAAGAGGATATCGAGGCCGAAGCCGAGGCCGTGAGTGTTGCCGAGGGCGACGAGGAGAGCGCTGCCTCGTCGGTGGTCGAGGCGGAACCAATGGTGGAAGAGGAGTCCGAGGAGACGACCGAAGCGCGCCCTGGGCGGATTCTGCTCTATTCAAGCTCCGGCAAGGCGGTTCGTTTCCGAACCGGTCAGGTGCGATTGATGGGGCGGGTGACCCGCGGGGTACGCGGCATGCGCTTGAAGGGCGAGGACCGGGTAATCGCCTTGAACGTTTTGACCAACGAGCCGGATTGTCAGATTCTGGCGATCACCGAAAACGGTTTTGGCAAACGCACCGAGGCCGAAAAGTTCCCGACCAAGGGGCGCGGCACCCAGGGTGTGATCGGCATGTTGATCGACGAGCGCAACGGGCCGGTGGTGGCCAGCCTGGTGGTGTCGATGACGGATCAGATCATGGTGATCACCGATCAGGGGACGGTGTTGCGTACCCCGGTGGAGAGCGTGCGGCTGACCGGTCGCAATGCGCGCGGGGTGAAGGTGTTGGATGTCTCCAGTTCGGGTGAACGGGTGGTGTCGGTGGCGCGCATCGCCGAATCCGAAGAGGATGCCGTCGTGATCGGTGACGACGCGGAGGAGTCGGATGCGCTGCCGACGGATGCGGGAGGGGAGTGATTTCACCATGTTGGATATCAAAGCGATCCGGGAGCGTCCGGAGTGGGTGGATGCGCGGCTGCGCAGCCGGGGCGGACGGTATGATCTGACCGGATTTTTCGCCCTGGAGGCCGAACAGCGCACCTTGCGCACCGTCACCGAGGGGTTGCAGGCGCGGCGCAACGAGATCTCCAAGCTGATCGGGCAGATGAAGGCCAAAGGCGAAGATGCCTCGGCACTGCTGGCCGAAATGGGCGGGCTGGGTCCGAAACTCAAAGAGAACGAAGCCGCACTGCGCACCAAAGAGGAGGCGTTGCACGAGGAGCTGGCCCGTCTGCCGAATCTGCCCGCCGAGGATGTGCCGGTGGGACCGGACGAGAGCGGCAATGTGGTGCTGCGCTCCTGGCCAGAGGGGTTTGCCGGTCAGACGACCGGGTTGAACCATTGGGATATCGGCGAGCGCCTCGGGATTCTCGATTTCAATATCGCCGCCGACACTGTGGGGGCCCGTTTCACCTTTTTCCGGGGCGATGGGGCCCGTCTGGTCCGGGCATTGACCTCGTTCATGCTCGATCTGCACACCCGCGAGCACGGCTACGAGGAGATCCTGCCGCCCTTTTTGGCCAATGCCGAGAGTCTGTTCGGCACCGGGCAGCTGCCGAAGTTCGAGGAGGATCTCTTCTGCCTGCGGGATGACCCGTTTTATCTCATCCCGACCGCCGAGGTGCCGTTGACCAACATGGTGCGCGGCCAGATCGTCGAGGAGGCGCGTTTGCCGATGAAGCTGACCGCCTGGACCGCCTGTTTCCGTCGCGAGGCCGGGGCTGCGGGACGCGATACGCGCGGACTGATCCGTCAGCATCAGTTCGACAAGGTGGAGCTGGTGTGGATCACCCGTCCGGAGGAGAGCATGCAGGCGTTGGAGTCGTTGACGCGGCATGCCGAGGCGGTGTTGAAGCGGTTGGAACTCCCCTATCGCACCGTGGCGTTGTGCACGGGCGACCTTGGCTTCGCCTCGGCCAAGACGTATGATCTGGAGGTGTGGCTGCCGGGTCAGGGCCGCTATCGGGAGATCTCGTCTTGCTCCAACACGCTCGATTTCCAGGCCCGGCGCATGAAGGCCCGTCTGCGGCGCACCGAAGGCAAGCTGGTCGAGCCGGTGCACACCTTGAACGGCTCCGGCATTGCCGTGGGTCGCACGTTGGTGGCAGTACTGGAGAATTTCGTGCAGGCCGATGGCAGCGTGACGATCCCGGATGCCCTGCGTCCCTACATGGGCGGGCAGAGTCGGATCGAGGTACGCGGTTGATGATCCCCTAAACCGTCCCCCGGTGTCGCGCGTGCCGTACGGAAGGGTGGCAGAGCGGTTGAATGCAACGGTCTTGAAAACCGTCGATGGGCAACCATCCGTGGGTTCAAATCCCACCCCTTCCGCCATTTTCTTGTTTGTTCTCATACAATCCTGTTCAAAATTCCCTTATAAAATCGCAAGTTCCAAGACACCCTTCATTCAACCCCGTTTGTCCAGATTCGCTCAAATTTGCGATTTTATTGTGGGTATCATCGTGGGTAGGCCATTGTGGGTGGTATTGTAGGTATCATGCATGGGAACTTGCAAATGCCGAAACTTGCTCTTGGACAACTAACTGCATTAAAAGTGGCAAAAATCCGCAAAGTTGGCTTGCATGCCGATGGCGGAAATCTTTATCTCCAAGTGTCCGGACTGCAAGCAAAATCCTGGATTCTGCGTTTCCGTGTTGCCGGACGTGATCGCACGATGGGCTTGGGGAGCGTGCAGGATGTTTCGCTGGTTGAAGCGCGATCCAGGGCAACAGATGCCCGACGCTTGATTCAATCGGGCATCGATCCGATTGCCCAGCGCCAGCAAGAGCGCATCCAGGCTGAAGCCATCCGGACGACCTTCAAGGATTGCGCACTCGCTTTCATTCAAGCCCACCAGGAAGGCTGGTCCAATCCTAAGCACGCCGCGCAATGGCTTGCCACCCTGACCACGTATGCCTTTCCCGTCATCGGCGCAACTCCGATTGCCGATGTGAACACCGATCACGTGTTGGAGATCCTGCAACCCATCTGGACGGCCAAGGCGGAAACTTGAGGGTGGATCGCGTGGTCAAGCTGACCCATGACAAAATGTTGGAGGACGGGTTTTTCGCTCCAGCCGAAGGGACGCTAAAAAACATATTGAAAGGACTGAGGGCGGAGATATTCCCTCCAGACGCTTGAATTTTCTTGCAATGATTAGGGCGTGTTGACATTCAAAAACATTATCATACCTATTCAAGCCAAATCATGGTGCAAACCAAGCCAATCATGGCTTTAAAGCATTTATCCAACTTTTCATAACGAGTTGCAATACGTCTAAACTGTTTGATACGGTTGAAAAATCTCTCAACAAGATTGCGATCTTTATACCAATGATGGTCATACTCTCGTGGATTGAGACGATTGCTTCGAGGAGGAATAACTGGTTCTGCTCCTTTTGCTTCAATCGCCTCTACGAAATGATTTGCATCATAGCCCTTGTCAGCAATCACTACGTCAGGATTCATCCCTTCAATCAAGGCGTGCGCTTGAGTGATGTCCGCCTCTTGGCCACCTGTCAGAATATATTTCATGGGGTTGCCCAAGGCATCTACTGAAGCATGTATTTTTGTCGTTAGACCTCCTTTAGACCGTCCGATGGCTTGAGGTCCGTTTTTTTTGAGCG
>JAMOBI010000032.1:0-22297 GCA_039908105.1 Magnetococcus sp. YQC-9 | reverse complement strand
AACCAGTTCAAACAGCTTTTCTTTGCTGAAAGTTCTTCGCAGAACTGTCACACCTTTGTCATTCACTCCATGCACCTGAAAAGATTGTTTGGCCAAGTCGATGCCAAGCACCTTGATTTATTTTTCCAGCTCGCTATGCTTGCCCATGTCCGTTCCGCTCCTTATTTGATGGTTGATATCAGCTCCATCTTGGCACATTTCGATGCCGTGGCACACTGCTGCCGTTTGGAGCGGGGCGGACCATACCATTAGACTCTCTCTTTTTTTCAACAGTAGAAACCTCGTATTCCCGGCTCGGTACAGCTTAAAGCAGCCGTTCGATCTTCTCCAACAGCACCTTCGGTTCCACCGGCTTGTCCAGAAAGGCCTCCACGGGCATGAAATCCGGGCTGATGTCGTTGTCGGAAAAGCCGAATGACAGATTGCTGCGTTGATTGACCGCCGAGAGGATCAACACCGGAATGCGTCCCAACTCTGCATCCTGATTGAGCAGGCGCGCGGCCTTGAAACCGGCCTGGGCATCCTCGGGCAGCATGATGTCCAGGATGATCAGATCCGGACGCAAGGCCCGGACCTCCTCCAAAAGCCGGTTCGTATCCCCCTTCACCGTCACCTGGTATCCCTGGCTCTCCAGGATCATGGAGAGGTTGTCCGTGATGTCCTGGTCGTCGTCGATCAACAGAATTTTGGCCATCTTCATCTCCTGAAAGCCTGATTGGTCATGATGAGGTGCTTCATACCGGCAGGGTCACGATGAAACGGGATCCGGCGCCCAGTTCGCTTTTCACCCGGATCTGCCCGCCGTGCAGACGCACGATCTCGCGCACCAGCGCCAATCCCATGCCGCTGCTGTTGGGATTGAAACGCACCGCGTTGTTGGAACGGAAGTGCTCCTCGAAAATCTTCTCCAGATGCTCGGCTGGAATCCCGATGCCGTGGTCGCGAATCTGGATCGCCACCTGATGATCCCGCCGCTCCAGGGTCACCTCCACCGCGCCTTCTGGATGGGAGTAGCTGATGGCATTGCGCAACAGATTCGAGAACAGGGTGCTCAGATGCTCCTTTGATGCCTGAATCAGGCATGGGGCCATGTCCAACGAGGCCAGGATCCGCACGCCGCGCGGTTGGCCGATCAACCGGGCGTCGTCGATCTCCTTGACCAGGATGGGCAGCAGATCGGTTTCGCTTAAAGTCACATTGGCCGTGGTGGCGGTGCGCAGGTTGCTCAAGTGGATGATATCCGAGATCTTCTCCATCAACAGATCGCATCGTTCGCCGATCCGGTCGATCACCTGTCTGGCTTTGTCCGGCAGCGGGCCGCAATAGCCGTCGCGCAGGGTATAGACATAGCTCTTGATGGCCGCGAACGGTGCCTTGAGTTCGTGGGTGGCGCGCAGGGTGATCTGTGATTTCTCCCGGTCCAACCGCTGCAATTGCTGCAAGGCCAACTCCAACTGCCGTTCGCGCAACAGCAGGATGGCGGTGATGCCGCCCACCAGATACCAGCAGATCAGAAACGCGGCGATGATGCCGAGGATGTGGCTGGAGGTGATCACCAGGCTGGAGGTGACATCGATCATTTTGCGTGCGGCGTCGAAGATCGACACTACCGGAATGACCCCCAGGTATTCGAGCAGAATCGGCAGACTGGCGAAAAAAATCCCCACCCAGGTCATGATGAAACTGTAGGCACGCGAGAAGAACAGGGTCAACAGGATGATGTGGGGCAGAAAGAGAATCAGGATCGGGGTTTCGATGCCGCCCAGGCCATAGGTCAACAGCGACAGGTTGGCGTAATCGGTCAACACCTGGAGGCTCAAGAAACGGCAGAGCCGGGTCTTGGCATGCGGATCGGCTGTCAAGTTCCGGGCCAAACGGGTATACAGGTGGTTGCTGGCCGCCAGCAGACCGCCAACGATCAAAAAGAAACGGTAATCGACCATGAACAGGGGCGGATCCCGCACCGGCGGGAGCAAAGCCCAGAGCGCGCCGAGGAAACAGAGCGCGGTGGCGTTCCAGCGGGTACGGATGAACCACCAGCTGCGTTCGGACATTTCGGTGGTGCGCAACCCCTTCTCGCAGACGCGGGCATGCCAGCTCTGGTAAGGCGTGTCGATCAAGGAGGGGGAAGCAGGCATGCGCGATCACCCCATCGTCAGGCGACAAATCAAGGTTCGGTGCCACTCGCGGGCGTCGGAACGGGAGCTGGCCAAGCCGTGGTCCGGTTCGCCTGTATGATGGCAAGTATAGGCCATTTCCATCTCCACGTCATTTCAAAAGGGCCGCGCGGCGCGACGGAACGGGTCGAATCCCGGCAATCATGGCGGTGACGATTCCTTGCAAGGCGAAAACCAGTTCTGGCAGACAGGTCCGCATCTCCGGGGTCAGCGCGGGATCCGGCGACAGATCGAACGGTTGCACGCCGAACACCGCGACCGGCTGGTCAAAGCCCAGGGATGCGGCGATCTCCAAGGCCTCGGCGAGCCCCAGGCCGTGGGTCGAGACCGAATCCCAGGCCAGATGCGTCCGTGGGCGACGCGGATGGAACAGCCGCCAGGAACCCGGTTCGAGCCGCATATCCGCGCAATCGACGATCAGAATCGGTTGTTTGATCTCCAGCAGTTCGCCAGCCAGGCTCAAGGCGTCGGCATCCTCCCACAACAGCGGCGTCAAGGCGGGCGAAGGGTGCAATCCGGCCACCCGTTCGACCAGCTCCAGACCGATCGCGTCATCCCGTCCGGCGCGGCTTCCCACCCCGATTAAAGTCAGCGGCAAGGGCGCGCGGTCATCCATGCTTGCAGTCGAGAAACTCGACATCGAGCCTATGCACCGAGCAGGAGATGCACGGATCATAAGCGCGTAGCAGCATTTCCATGTGCAAGGTCAGCTCCTCCTTGGACATCTTTGGCAGCATGAGGGGCACGAAGGCCTTCATGTCCTGTTCGATGTTGTTGATGTTCTGACTGGTCGGGATGATGGCATTGGCATCGCAACAGCGCCCCTCGGCATCAAAGGCGTACTCGTGGAAGAGGATCCCGCGCGGTACCTCCACTGCCCCGGCGCCCCGTCCGGCGCGCGGGATATGGGTGAGCGGCTCTTCCTTGAGACCGCCGTTCAATGCGACCTCGAGCATCGCCAGGCTGTCATGGGCGCAGTGGATGATCTCCACCACCTGGGCGACGTTGTTCATGTAGGGGTTGAAACAGGGGAGTTTCAGCCCCAAGGTTTCAGCAACGGTTTGCGCCTCGGGGTGGAGCTGGTCGAAATTGTTGTTGACCCGTGCCAGCGCGCCGACCGCATAGGAGTCGCGATGCCAGCGCGACCATTTGGTGGTGGCGTGGGCCACGGTGAATTCGTTGGTCACCGAGCGGTACTCCGAGACCGGCACCCCGGCACGGGTATCGGAGCTGAAAACTTCGCCGTCGTAAAGGGCATACTCATCCGGATTTTTAAGCGACACGAATTCGGTCTCCCGTTCGTACTCCGGAATCTTCAAGGAGCGGACCACGGCGATGGCCTCTTCCAGATCCGGCAGGGCGGCGCTCAGTCGGGCGCGAATCGATTCCAACCGCTCCGGATCCGGCAGCTTGCGCCACCCCTTCAAGGTGTTGCTCATCGGATGGAGGGTGCGTCCGCCCATCACCTCGGTGTAGTCATTGGCCAGTTTCTTCAGGCGCAAGGCGCGGCGCACCAGTTCGGGGTGGCTCTTGGCCAGGGGGAGGAAGCTCGGCGCGCCAACGAAGTCCGGTACCGCAAGAAAATAGACGTGCAGCACATGGCTTTGCAGGAATTGCGACTGGTTGAGCATCTTTCTGAGCAGCACGGTCTGCGGGGGGACCGTGATCCCCTGGGCCGCTTCGACCGCCTTGGTGGCCGAGAGTTGATGACCGACGCAGCAGATGCCGCAGATGCGGCCCACGATCCAGGGGATCTCTTCCGGCAGCATGCCACGGGTGAAACTCTCGAAGAAGCGGTTGGCCTCGACGATGCAGAGTTTGACCTCCTCCACCATGCCATCGCGGGTGTTGATGCGGATGTTGCCATGCCCCTCGACGCGGGTCACATGGTGCACGTCGATCCGGTAGGTCTTGGTGTCAGGGTTCATGCGAGCACCTCACGAGTCGTCCCGGCGGTTCCGCGCTCATAAAGAGGCGATAGCGGTTGGCGATTTGCGCGTCGGTCAGGCCCAGGCGGTGCAACAGCGCCCGATGCGCCTCCAGATTGGCGTGGGGCACCAGCCCGCGGCAGCCGTCGCAGCGATAACCCTGGGTCACGCAGATGGCCTTGCAGCCGCCCCGGGTGATCTGTCCCAGGCAGACTTCATCACGCTCGAAGGCGCATTCGTTTTCAAGCGCCTTGCACTCCACGCACACCGGGTGCTGGGTGAATTTCGGGCTGGTGCCGGTCACCAGCGCCTTGACCAGCGCCACGAACTCCTCGGGCACCAGCGGACAGCCGCGCAGCTCGAAATCGACCGGTACGATCTCGGAGACGGTGCGCACCCGGGTCTGGGACCAGAGCGGCCAGAACTCCGGATCGGTCTGCACCCGATTGCGATCCTCCGAGCCGTAGACCCGCTGGTAATTCTCTGCCGGGGCCAGGAAATTGGCGCGCGCCTGGACGTTGCCGATGCAGGCGCAGGCGCCCATGGCGACCAGATGGGTGGTGCGCGCGCGGATGTCGCGTAGTCGTTCGGCATCCTGTTGGCGGTGGATGCTCCCTTCGATGAAGGCGACATCGTAGCGGGAGGCGGTCTCGGAGATGGCCTCGCGGAATTCGACGATATCGACCCATTCGAGCAGATCCAACAGGATATCCTCACAGTTGAGCACTGCGAGTTGACACCCCTCACAACTGGCAAAATCGAAAAAGGCGACTTTTGGTTTCATAGCAGCGCCTCCGGCAACTGGGCGATCCGGTCGTAGCGGAACACCGGACCCGCCTGACAGCAGGTGAGCTGATTGATCTGGCAGTGTCCGCATTTGCCCACGCCGCACTTCATGCGCCGTTCCAGATCCACGAAGATGTGATCATCCGGAATGCTGCGGCTTTTGAGTTCCAGCAGCGCGAATTTGTACATCACCGGCGGTCCGCACAAGGCCACGAGCGTTCGGGCGGGGTCGAGGGTCACCTCAGCGACCGGCGCGGTCACCAGCCCCACCCGACCGTCCCACGGCAGATGATCGGTTCGGTCCACCAGGCGGATCACCCGGATTTTGCCATGGATTTCGCCCAACCGTTCCAGGGCGCGCATCTCTTCGCGGAACAGCTCCTCGGCGGGGGTGCGACAGCCACTGATGATGGTAAGCGACGGGAATTGATCCAACCGGGCCAGCACCGCCTGGATCAAGGAGCGCATCGGCACCAACCCCAGACCGCCAACGATGAGGACGAGCGGATGTCCGGTCATCGACTCCAGGTCAAAGCCCGAGCCGAACGGGCCGCGCACCCCGAGGGTCTGACCCGGTTGCAGGGCATGCAGCGCATGGGTGAGGGAGCCGGCATCGCGGATGACCATTTCGAGGAGGTTGTCAGCGCGCGGACCGCAGGTGATCGAAATGGGTGCCTCGCCGACGCCGAGTCGCGAGAGCATGACGAACTGCCCCGGGCGGTGGTTCAGAGGGCGCTGGAGTTCGAGTTGAAAGAACTTCTCCCGCGCGGTCATGGGGGTGATCTTTAGGATGCGCGCCAGTTGCGGCAGATAGAGGGTCGGATCGAGCGCCGTGTTCATCAAGATGCCTCCGCGTGGTCGATCAGATCGCAGACGATAGCGAAAATATCGATGCCGGCGGTGCATTGCCGCCCACAGCGTCCGCATCCGGTACAAAAGCTGGTGGTGTCGAAGCGGTCGTTCAAGTATTCGAATTTGCGTTTCACCCGATGTTTTTGGCGTGCGGCGGGGGTGGGACGGAAATCGTGTCCGCCGGCCACCTGGGCGAAAGTGGGGAGCATGCAACCATCGGCGGTGCGGATGCGCTGTCCGGATTGGAAGTCCGGGAGTTCCAGGGTGTCGTGGAGATCGAAACAGTAACAGGTAGGACAGACCAGATTGCAGCTGCCGCAGGAGAAACAGGCGGCCACATGTTTTTCCCAGATCCGGGCCGTGCCGCCGTCCGCCAGAAGTTCCGGGACACGTGTGGCATCGGTCGGCCACTGTCTGCCGAAGGGACGGGCGCGACTGGCCTCGATGCGTGCTTTCAGTGCGTCGGGATCCGGGCATGGGGGGAATGCGCAGCCGTGCAACAGCGCCTCTCCCGCTTCGCTGCGCACCTCCAGGAGCAGCTCCTCGGCAAGCGGAATGATAAACAAATCTGCGTTAGCTCTCCAGGCCAGGGAGCCCACCGCGTCGCAAAAACAGCGCTCGTCGCACGGGGCCAGGCAGTCGCAGCCGATGAGCGTGGTATGGGCGCGGCGGGTGAGATGGTGCGGATCCGGATGCCCTTCACGGTTGACCCGATCCATCAGCTCGATCCCCTTCAAGTCGCACGGACGCACCCCGGCCAGCACCCGTTCTGCGCCATCGAGCACGGGTTGCAGTTCAGGATGTTCGGAATCCCGGTTACGAAAGAAGAAGAGCGTATCCGTGGAGGGGGAGAGTTTTTTTCCGGGCGGGGCCAGGGTGGGACGATAGCCGTGGAATTCGATGGTGGAGTCGGGCTTGACCGGCAGGAAACGGTAACTCTCCCGACCGACCCGTTGCGGGAAATAGACGGTCCGTTCAACCCCCAACCGTTGGATCCAGGTGATCACATCCTGTTTTGGAACCAAAAATGCGCGCATGTTCGGTTTGTGTACCCCCCTTCTTGATCAGGCAAGGATGTGGCGGTTGAGCGCAACCATAGGTTCTCTTGTTAATTTTCAGGAAGTTCAAGGGTTTTATTGATCGGATCTCTTTCAGGCGGTCAAGCTGTCTCCTGTTTGGTCTTGAGATCAGCAACCATAAAATAGCACGTTTTGGAGGGGATGAGTAATAACAAATAAAGATATGATTGTCATGTTTTCAGCTGATTTGAATGCAGGGAGTCTGTCATTCCTCTTTGAAGTTGACGATGAAAACGCATTGGCAAAGCGGTGGGAGATGCCTTGTTTCGTCTGCGCAGCTTTCTCCACCATTCTTTTTTCAGCAGTTTTTGCCCCGCTCACCGCCGCCCTTTGGGGCGGCTTTTTTGTGTCAGAAAAACCCTAATGTTTCCAATGGTTACGCGGAATGGTTCGAAAATGCATTCAGTCAAAACATGGGCTTGCGTAATTCGAAAAATGTGGTTACTATTCTCCCGTCGCCCACATTCTCCAAAACCAGTGGACCCTCTATGGGGGGCGGAAATTACGGACTCACTGAATGGTATGATATTGGCAGAATATCATTGATCGGATTTTGATCGGCCGACATAATGGATAAACTGTCCCCGGATTTTCTATGCGACATAATGGATATACTGTCCCAGGATCTTCTTGTCCCCGGATTTTCTAATGAATATACTGTCCAAAAATTTTGACGGTGTTGCCTTTGACTTGGCCTTTGACTTTTTGCCCGAAAGGCATCATGTTCAGAATGACCGGATTTGGAATAATTGAAGCCCAATACCACTTTTTTCGGGGAACCCGATAATGGCCATCTATAAGCAATTTTGCTTCTTTTTTATTCTCATACTGCTGGTCGGAGCAAGTGGATGCAGCGAAAAAACACCAAACGCCTACACTTCAAAAAGGGGGGAGTATGGTTTGCTCTATCCTAAAGGTTGGGATATGATTGACGATGATCGAAAATTAACCAAATTAAGAGATGCAGCCAACAAATCGATGGGACCGCAAAAATTTGAGTTCAATCCCGATGTGATTTTCCGGGGAGGAGATAACCTCGGCGGCATGGTGGTCATGAGTCCACTGGCATTTCTTGACAATAAATTTGATTCTTCTCTTGGTGGTATCGAATTTTTCTTTAATTTTTTTGATAAACTGGAGGCGGCCGCCGGGATAAAATCAAAAGAAGTCTCAATCAAAGAAATAAATGGGAAAAAATTCAGGTACACAGTGTTGCCTGCAAAGGGAGATGTAATGACTGTTGCCCTCACGACCATTCATGAGAAGCATATTTATCAATTTCAATTTTCTTGCCTGTCCAATGAGTTTGAGAAGTGGAGGCCGGAATTCGATCAATTAATAAAATCAATTAGCTTCAAGAAAGAAGATGTCTCTGTTTTGCAAAAAACAGCGGATGATAATCGGCCTGGTTTCTTTACCGGTATTTGGCATGGGGCTTTAGTACTGTTTAGGTTTGTAGCATCGTTTTTTATGAATGTTGAAGTCTACGCTCATAACAACTCGGGCACCGGATATATGCTCGGGTTTGCTACCGGCGTGTTGTTTATCATTGGCGGAGGGGCACGTAAGAGTTGAACGGCCCTCCAACGGAGATGCCGCGACTGGCGGCGCCCCCGATGATGAAAGATACTCAAGGAAATCGGGGGACACTATACCGATTAAATAGAAAAGCGGGGGACAAATAGGAAATCGGGGGACACGGAAATCGGGGGACACTATACCGATTAAATTAATAGCTATAAGGAAAATTGGTATGGTGTCCCCAGATTTCGTCATAAGGGAAATGGGTATGGTGTCCCCAGATTTCGTCAATGGTGTCCCCAGATTTCGTCATAAAATGAATGGTAGGGGTATGCACCCTGCCATTGCCAAGGCCGGGGGGACGACATGACCGAACAACCAACCAGCGCGCCACCATTCTGCCCCTTGAGCCGCGAGACCCTGCAACGCTGGGCCAGTGCGGAAGCGTTGCGCAAAGGTGAACGGTATTACCGGGAAAACGCCGTGCTGGACCCCTGTTGGCAAGATGAAGCGTTGACTGCCTTGGTGCGCGGTTCGCGTTCCGATCCCTACTCGGTCCACATCCGTTTCGATGCGCACGGTGTGTGCGATGCAGAGTGCTCCTGTTCTTTCAGTTCCCCTGGTCAGTGCAAACACATCGTTGCCGTGCTATTGGCCTGCATCGATCACCCGGAAACCATTGCCCGTCGTCGTTCCCTGGAAGAGGTTCTCCGGGAGCTTGACCGGGAGCGACACCTGCAACTTTGGAAAATCCTTCTGCAAGAAGATCCTGTCCTCTCCCGTAAGTTGGAGTTGTTGCTGATCAAAGAGCTGTCGGCTTCTTCATCATCTCCTTCACCTTCATCTTCTTTCTCACAACCGCGACACCCCGCGATCGATCCGACCCTGTTCCGCCGTGAGGCCATGGCACTGACCTCATCCTTGCAGGGTGGCCGGTACGAATATGGGATGGGCGGTATGATCTATGATCGTCTCCTGATGCTGCTGAATCGCATTCAGCCACTGCTCGACGAAGACGATGGTTTGAACGCCCTGGCGGCGTTGCGTGCCATCATGGAAGCCTTCACCATCGAATGGGTCGAATACGACGAAGAGAGTGACTCTTCGGTGCTGTATGAGGAGATGGGTGAGATGATCGCCGAGGCTCTATTGCGCGCCGACCTGCCTGTCCACGAACGCCAGGAATGGCAGACAGCGTTGCAGGAGTGGCACGACGAACTGGCGGATTATGGCACAGAGGAAGGATTGAAGGTCGCGATTCAGGCCGCTGCCGATGGGTGGGAGTCCGGGGAGTTGCCAGCCGTTTTGCGCGGAGATGTCACGGCAGACGATGAAGAAACAGAGGAGGGGGCGGACGACGATCCCCTGGTGCGCATCCGGTTGCGGATTCTGGCGCAGAGGGGTCGCCATGCGGAGCGACTCAATTTGGCACGGTATCACGGTGAATACGGCGAGTGTGCGCAAACGCTGTTTCACCTCGGACGCCTGGACGAAGCAGAGGAAATCGCCACGACCCGTATGACCTCGCCGGTCGATCTGCAGGCGTTGGCCTATCTGTTTTATGAACGGGGTGACGTGGACCGTGCCTTGCGGATTGCCCGGCGCGGTCTGGACCGTCAGGATGTCTCCGGGTTGCGTCGGATGCGAGGTCATCTCGATTTGGCCCGTTGGCTGCGCGATACGGCCCGGACCGTTGGGAATCAGCCTTTGGCTTTGCAGGCTGCGGAATCGGCCTTTATGGACCAGTGCGAGATGGCTGATTATCTGGCTGTCGAGCGAGTGGCCGGTGGTGAATGGCCAACCATCCGGGAAAATCTGTTGCAGCGCATGATATTGGAAGCCAAGGCCAGACTTTCGGTTGACAAGGTGATCGCCATCTGTCTGCACGAGGGGTTGGTGGCCCAGGCCGTCGTATTGGCGGACCAGGAACGTTTTCTCGACCACGACAGGTTACGCGAGGTGATGCGTGCGGCCATGAACACCCATGCGGAGTGGGTGATCCGGCGCAGTCGCGCCGAGGCCGAAGAGATCATGGATTCCGGCAGATCTTCTGCTTACGAGGTTGCGGCTGAGTGGCTCGCCCTGACCAGAAACGCCTATCTTCAGGCCGAACGGGGCACGGAGTGGTCATCGTTGCTGTCCACGATCATCCAGAAACATGTTCGGAAATATAAATTGAAACCTCTGCTGGAGGCGTTGCGGTGATCGGTCGGTCATGAGCGAGTATCAATATTACGAATTCCTGGCAGTGGATCGCCCGCCGAACGAACAGGAGATCGAGGAGTTGCGTGCGTTGTCCAGTCGTGCCCGCATCACCGCCACCAGTTTCGTCAACCATTATGATTTCGGTGATTTCTAAGGGTAATCCAGACCGTCTGGTGGAGCGCTATTTCGATTTCTTCCTCTATTTGGATTCAAATCGGGGGACACTTGGATTCAAATCGGGGGATACTATACCGATTAAATTTATAGCTATACCGCACCCATTTTGGGATGCGTGGTTTTTCGCAAGGCTGCGTGCAAGATGCGGGAGTCGTTTCCAAAAGGCGGAAACGACTCCCGCGAAGGCGGCGCGCGGCGCATTTTTCTAGAAAAGGCGCGAAAAATGCTTCTTTTGAAGAGCGCGCTAAAGTCAAAAGCAAAACCCTGGGAGATGAATCTCCCAGACCCTCTCTTTTTTTTCACCAGTAAAAATTACACATTTCAAGCTGGGTGCGGTTTATAAGGGAAATGGGTATGGTGTCTTCAGAAAGCCCCAGAAAGCCCGAAATGTCCCCAGAAAGCCCCGTTAGTGTCCTCGTCCCTTTTGAGATATCAACACTTGAAGATTGGTGGTCGTGCATCGCGTTGGTTATGAGATGAATAAATATGCTTTGCCTCGGATGTGAACGATTGTATGATTTGTTGTTGCCTGGAAAATATGCAGATACCGACTGCCAGAACGGGGCGCAGTGCGTCCGCCAAGGCTGTGCGATGTCGCCTGCATACGCCTGTTTTGGTCTGCCGGAGAATCCCGGGTCAAAACTTACCCACCCTAAGGATGGGGCGGTTTCAGAACGGATTCCACCATGTATGAACTTGTCAATAACGCGGCCTCTCCCATGCGTCCGCGCATCCTGATCATCGATGATGATCTGTCCGCCATTCAACTGCTGCAGGCCATGCTGAAGGGGCACGGACAGGTCTATTTCGCCACCACGGGGGAGGATGGCCTGGGAAGGGTGCAAACCCAGCCTCCGGACCTCATTCTGCTCGATGCCGAAATGCCCGGCATGAACGGGTTCGACGTCTGCGCGGCGCTCAAATCGGATGCCGGTCTGGCCGGGATTCCGGTCATTTTCATCACCAGCCATACGGACATTGAGAACGAGACCCGTGCCTTGTCACTGGGGGCGGTGGATTTCATCAGCAAGCCCTTCAGCCCGCCGGTGGTGCGGGTCAGGGTGCGTAATCACCTGCTGCTCAAGCAGCACATCGATCAGCTGCACCGACGGGTCGCCATCGACGGGCTGACCGGCATCGCCAACCGACGCACCTTCGACGAGACGCTGGAGCTGGAATGGCGGCGGGCGGCGCGCCGCCAGGAGATGTTGTCCCTGCTGTTGCTCGACATCGATTGTTTCAAACGTTACAACGATTGTTACGGACATCCCGCCGGAGATGAGTGCCTGCAGACCGTGGCGCAGGTGCTGGCCGCGACTGCCAAGCGATCGGGGGATCTGGCGACCCGCTATGGGGGCGAGGAGTTTGCCGTATTGTTGCCCAACACCGACAAGGCGGCGGCCCTGGCCATCGCCGAAGGCATCTGCACCCGCATCCGACGCCTGGAGTTGCCGCATGCCCAATCGGAGGTGGCGGCGCACGTCACCATCAGTGTCGGGGTGGCCAGCATGGCGGTGTCGTGGGTCGAGCGACCGGAACAGCCCATGCGTTGCCCGGAATGCAAGGCGCCCGCCCAGTGCGTCGATGCGCCCGCCGCCCTGGTGCGCGCGGCTGAACAGGGGCTTTTGTTGGCCAAGCGTTCTGGACGCGACCGGGTGATGGGCGATTCGTAAGAATCGCGAGACCGACATGACTGGAGCACGCGCCATGAAAACCTTGTCTGGCATTCTGGAGCGGTGGCGGAAGCGGGTGGGGGCCAGCCTGGAGTCCCTGCTGATGCAATCGCGCTTGAGCTGGACCCGACAGTTGGGAATTGCGGTGGCGCTGTTGGTTCTGGCTTTTGTCGTGCGCGAGTTGATCGGGCCGCCGGAGCTGGGCCTGCCATTCTTGACCTTCTTTCCCGCTGCGGCCCTCGCCGCATTTTTCGGAGGATTCTGGTCAGGCATGATGATGGCGGTCATGGGGGCGATTCTGGCCACCTATGCCTATATTCCGCCCTATCATGCACTGCCGTTCGAGTTCCAATTCGCCACGGTATTTGGCAACCTGGTCTATCTGCTGGATGAACTCATCGTCTGTTCCGCCATGGCCACCCTGCATCGGTATCATCTGCGGGCCAGGGAGCAATACGCGGAGCTGCACACTCTGTTGCAGACCATTCCCGAAATGATCTGGCTGAAGAACCCCACAGGGGTTTATTTAAAGTGCAATGCCGCCTTTGAACGGCTCTTGGGTCAGACGCAGGAGCAAATCATCGGACGCACGGATCGGGAGTTGTTCGGCGCGGAGGTGGCGGAGGTGCTGCGGGAGAGGGATCTTGCCGCCATGGCCGCCGCGCTGCCGCAGACCGACGAAGCCTGGGTGCCCTGTGCCGGACAGGAGCAACCCATCCTGCGGGAGACCATCAAGACCGCTCTGCGCATGGCCGACGGTCGGGTGCTGGGTGTGCTGGGCATCGGTCGGGACATCACCGAACGTCGGCGGATGGAAATCGCCATGGCCCGTCATCAACAGGAGCTGGAGTCGCTGGTGGAGGAGCGCACCCATCAGGTGCTGTTGCTCAATGCCGGACTGGAGGAGCAGGCGACCAAGGCTATTGCCGCCAGCGAGGCCAAAAGTGTTTTTTTGGCTAATATGAGTCACGAGATCCGCACCCCGATGAACGCCATCCTGGGGTTGTCCCATCTGCTGACCACCACGCAGCTGAGTGGGGAACAAAGCGCATTTGTGGCGAAGATCCAGGGCTCGGGCCAGACATTGCTGGGCATTATCAACGATGTCCTGGATTTTTCCCGCATCGAGGCCGGACGCATGGAGTTGCATCAGGAGGATTTTCATCTTGGGCAGCTTCTGGATGACATGGCCACCCTGATGACAGGGGGTGTCGGGGGCAAGAATCTGGAGTTGATCATTGGCCGGGATGCCGATTTGCCGGAGGTGTTGCGGGGAGACGGGCTGCGTCTGACCCAGGTGCTGACGAATCTGGTGGGCAATGCCATCAAGTTCACCGAACGTGGATATGTGGCGCTCCAGGTGAGCCGGATGGAACAGAGGGCGCGGCAGGTCCGGTTGCATTTCAGCGTCAAGGACACGGGCATCGGCATCGAGCCGGAGGTGGCTGCGCGTCTGTTCATGCCGTTCACCCAGGCCGACGGCTCCATCACGCGTCGGTTCGGTGGCACCGGATTGGGCCTGGCCATCTCCAAACGGCTGGTGGAGCTGATGGGCGGAGAGATGGGGGTGGAGAGCACGCCAGGGGTTGGCAGCGACTTTTGGGTGTCGGCCAGATTCGATGTGGTCGAGGAACGGGTTGACGCGAGCGTTTCCAAGCCGGTTCGGGTTCTCATCGCCGATGATCACGATCTGCAGCGGGAGGTGTTGGCGGCCACGGTCCAATCTCTGGGTTGGCGGACGGAGACCGTGGCGTCGGGTCGGGAGGTTCTGGATCGGTCCGGGGTGTTGCATGCTTTCGATCTCCTCCTGCTGGACTGGAAGATGCCGGAGCTGGACGGTCTGGCCACCAGCAAGGCATTGATCAGCGATCCTGACTGTCCGGAGGCACCCATTATCCTGATGGTGACGGCTTATAACCAGGACGAACTGCGCCAAGCGCCGGAGGCGGCGTTGATCGATGGGATCCTGGCCAAGCCGGTGACGGCGTCGTCGCTGCTCAATGCGGTCGCCCACGCCAGGGCCAGGCGCGAAGGGCATTGTGACGAGTTGGTGGCCACGGGTCGGCCCGACCGGCTGCGGCGCCGGTTGGATGGGATCCGGGTGCTGGTGGTGGATGACAGCGACATCAATCTGGACGTGGCTCGCCGTCTTCTGGAGTTGGAGGGGGCGATCGTCGCCACCGCCGCGCAGGGTCTGGAAGCGCTGGAGCTGTTGCAGAGCGATCCGGGAGCGTTCGAGGTGGTATTGATGGACGTGCATATGCCGGTCATGGATGGCAACCGGGCTGTGCGGGCGATCCGGGAGGATATCCGGTTGCGGGAGCTGCCCGTTCTGGCCTTGACTGCCGGAGCGCTGGACAGCGAACGGCAACGGGCGCTGGAGGCCGGGATGAACGATTTCATCGCCAAGCCGTTCGATGTTGAGAAGATGGTGCTCTGCGTGCGGCATTGGGCGCGGTCGCGAGGAGAGACGACCCCGGTGGAACCGGGAGAGCTGCGGGAGGTGCCGTCCGACTCCGTTCCATTCGACTCCTGGCCGGAGTTTCCCGGGATCGATGGCCGGGAGGCCAAAATGCGGCTGGGTGGCAACCTGACCTTGTTCCTCTCCATCCTGGGTCGCCTGTGCGACGAATTCAAGGAGGTGGGGCGGGTGGTGGCAACGGATCTGGCGAAGGGGGAGGGTTCGCGAGCCATCATGCGGCTGCACAAGTTGCGCGGGGTGGCGGGCAATGTGGGGGCATCGGTGCTCCACGCCCTGGCTGGAGAGCTGGAAACGATTTTGCGGACCACGCCGGAGCGAAAGATTGCGGAGCGGTTGGCTGAGCTTGACGCGGCCATGGGCGCGTTGGTCCATGCCTGCGCGCCGCATCTGAAGCGCTTCATCGATCCTGCGTTCGACGACGGAAGGGCGATGGCGGACCTCCTCGTGGAGCCTGCGGCGCTGGATGCGCTGCTGGTGGCGCTCGATGAGCAAAGTTGTGACGCCCTGCCGTTGTTCGAGACGCTGAAACCCGGGCTCTGCTTCCGAATGGATGCAGCGCGGGTAGAGGAGATCGCACAGGCGATCACGCAATTGCGTTTTGCCGAGGCTCGGGCACGATTGGGCGAATCTGGTTTGCTGTGAAAGAGCAGGGGGGAAGAGTGGGTAATTATTCAGCACCCCCTTTACCGCGTGGATGAGTCGGGGAAATGGTTGGAGATCAGGAGCACATGCAATCCAGCCATTTTCCCGGGAATAGTGGGCCGACAGAGCTGATTTGACAGCCTGGCATGATTCAGCTTTTACTGGTAAAAAAAAAGAGAGGGTCTGGGAGATTCCTCTCCCAGGGTTTTGCCTTTGGCCTAATATCGGATTACACTTTCGTAATATCTGGGGAAATATCGGGGGATACTATACCGATCAAATTTATAGCCATAAGGGAAATGGGTATCGTGTCTCCAGAAAGCCTAAACCGGTATCGTGTCCCCAGAAAGCCTAAACCGCCCCCATTTTTGGATGCGTAGTTTTTTGCATCCCAAAATGGGTGTAGTTTGGCCGCTCCATTGTTAAATTTGTCATAAAATGCATATCAATTTTATCACATGTAAACGTTTTGATCAATTCCCGGAACCTTGGACCTGTGATGAAAAAGCACTTCTTGTCTGTCCATGATCTCTCCATCGCTGTTTGCGAAAGCGGAGGGCGTGATTTGCCTGCGCTGTTTTTTTTGCATGGCAACTCTCAGGATTCCTCGGCCTTCATTCATCAGCTCGATGGGGAGGTGGGAAGAGATTACCGAGTCGTGGCCATGGATCTTCCCGGCCACGGAAATTCGTCTCGTTCCGATCATCCCGAAGAAACCTATTCCCCTTCGGGATATGTTGCGCTCATTTTGGAGGTGGTCAGGCAATTAAATTTGGGACCAACCGTATTTGTGGGACACAGTCTGGGAGGGCATCTTCTGATACAAGCGTCGGACGCGCTTCCTTCACTCTGTGGACTGCTGACATTCGGCACCCCGCCATTGCAGCTTCCACTCCGTTTTGATCAGGCTTTTCTTCCCCATCCGGCAGCTGCCTTGCTTTTTCAGGAGACCCTTTCGGAACAGGAAGTGGCGCAATGGGCAGAGGCCCAGATTTGTCGTCAGCTTCCCCATGTCACGCATGGCATCCGGGAGGCGATGCGTCACACAGATCCGTTGTGCCGCAGTGCTCTTGGACGTTCGATTTGGCGTGATCGCTGGTTGGATGAGTGTGTGGTTTTGCAATCATTGCCGGTACCGGTGGCCATCGTCCTGGGAGAACACGATCCGTTCGTCAATCACGCCTATTGCGAGGCGCTCCCCTTGCCCGGATTATGGGGAGGAGGGGTCCGGATCCTGAACGGATGCGGACACTCCCCGCAATTGGAGGATCCGGAGCGGTTCGACGCCTTGCTGATGGCGTTCATTCGGAGTTGTGCCATTTGATGCGTTGGATTGAACACGGAAAAACGACCATGATGGCGGATGACGATCTGTCCCAGGAGTGGTTCCTTGATATCATCGGAGAGATGTATGAAGCCGTGATGGATCTGTCCCGGTTGCCCAACGTGTTGGAAAGGGTCATGCATGGTCTTGGGAGCGAATCGGCAATCCTGCGCCTGCAGAACCATGTCGACCATTCGGTCGGATTCAATATCTATTTTGGTTACGAACCGGAATGGAGAGCGGCCTACCAGAAATACTACAAAAACTTGGATCCCTATCCGGAAGCGCTCCGGTCCATTGATATTCGCATGACAATTTGTGAGACTCTTCTTCCAAAAGACGAGTTGATTGATACTGAATATTATAATGATTTTTTACGACCACAAGGAAAACTTCATTGTTTGGGAGGGTTTCTTCTCAAGACCGAGGATTATTATATTCAGTTGGGGTTTCAGAGGGGGGTGCGTGCCAAGCCGTATAACGCAAGAAGTTTATTGTCGTTGAATCTCCTGGCTCCGCATTTCAGGAGGGTTCTGAAACAGAACCAACACTTTGCCGATCTGAACAAGCATCAGAAGGTCAGTGAATACATCCTTGATCTGCTGCCTTATGGGATCATCATCTTTGCAGAGCAAGGCAAAGTCATGGTCATGAATCGCTGCGCGGACGAGATTCTATCCAGCGATTTCGGATTGAAGCTGACCTCTCAAGGGATCTGCGCCCCGGTCCTGGCGGAATCGAAACAGTTGCAGACCATGATACGCCAGGGGCTGCAGTTGGCGGCCGGAAAGGGAGCGCTGCCGAGGAACAGCCTGTCGCTCACTCCGATCGGGGTTGAGCGGCATCCCATCCATGCGGTCGTGATCCCTTTGCGCCCCGAGAGTCGAGGAGGTTCTCTCGGCGTCTCCTCCCCAAGAGTCATGCTTCTTCTGAGCACCCTGGATCAGCCGTCCACTGCCTTATCCACAGTTCTGTTGCAGAACCTGTTCGGTCTGACTGCAGCGGAGGCCTATCTGGCCAGGGAGTTGGCCTTGGGACATGATCTGGAAGAGGTGGCTGAAGTTAAACGATGCACACGCCACACCGTTCGCAATCAACTCAAGGCGGTATTTGCCAAAACGGGCACCAGCCGTCAGGCGGAGCTGGTCCGACTGCTGCTGTCGTTGCCTGGATCTTCATGAACGCATGACACGCCTTGCCCAACAATCCCGGTTTCTCCGGTTATTCGACCTGTTCTTGTCCACTTGGCGCAGCCAAGGGCAGGGAATTTACCAGGCGGATCAGTTCTGCCTGGCGGTTGGAGCCTGTTTTGGCAAATACCGCCTTGAGTTGATTGCGTACCGTATTGAGGGAGCAACCCTTGGCGGCTGCCACCTCCTCCAGGTTGCGGCCCGAGGCCAACTCCTGGGCCAGATGAGCCTCTGCGCCGGTCAAGTCGAACAGGGTTTTCAGCAGTGCGGAGGATCTGGTCACTGGATGATCCAGAGTGCTCAAAATGAGCATGACTCCCGGCTGGGAAAGGAACAGCGACATCTTGCGCTGGCCCGGCGAGAGCGGCACCACCACCGCATTGATAAAATGATGATCCTCTTGTAACGGGGTGATACGCATGGCATTGCGTGTCAGAGGGCCACGTCCGGTCGCCTGTGCCACGCCCTGCCGGAGCATCTGCGACAACGCTCTGGATTCGGACGCCAGGACCGTGGTCAAGCCATTCCCGGAGGTCAATCTCAAACCTGCCTGGCCGCTCAGCAGTGTTTCGGCGAGATGGTTGACAAACATCGGCTTGAGAGCTGCATCGAACAGGATGACCCCGTAAGGAAGTTGAGCAAGCGCCAGTTCGGTGATCCGGTTGCGGGTGTTCAGGGAGGTCATCTGCTGATTCAGGGTCAGCATGCGTTTCATGTGGGGCACGAGAATGCGTAGCGCCCGTATCTCTTCCTCATGGTAGGCGGTACTCTTGGGTCCACGCTGGAAGGCAAACTGCACATAATAGTGTTCGGTACGCAGCAGATGTCCTCCCATGCAATACAGTTTATCTTGAGGTCTTAGAAAGTCATTATAATATTCTGTTTTCTCAAGGTCTTTCACAGGCAATACGTCGCGATCAAAAGTCTCTTTATTATAGCGTCCTATGATCTCAGGGTACGGGTCAAGTTGTCGAAAGTATGCTTGATAACTCTCTTGCCATTTTTTCTCGTACCCATGATAAATGCTGAAACCTACCGAACGGTCATCAAGGTATTGTAGACGCAGGATTGCCGATTCGCTGTTCAGTCCGTGCATAATGCGCTCCAGAACCTCGGACAACCGGCTCGGATCGAACAGGGTCTGGTAGAGTTCATCGATGATTTGCAAATACCACTCTTGTGGCAAGAGGCTCATGGGCAGCTCCCGCATTCAGAACAGCGCTGCAGATGGGCATCCAATAAGATGATGGCGATTTCTGGTCTGCCTGGTCGCAGTCCAGAATCCGATTCTTAAGACCACTTCTTTTAACGCCCTGTCCTTGTTTCTTTCAGCAGATGGTTTGCCATGATACCATCAATTTTTTGAATCGTTCAACCTCTTGTTAGAGTGTCTGGATAGTATAAATCATATATTCAAACATATAAAATGAATGAACGTATAGAAAGTTGTCGATCCAGGTTGCCTCCTGCGCGATCACCTGGGGAGCAACAGCTTGTTGGCAACCGCATAGCGGATCAGAGCTGCCGTATTGGGCAGTTCCAGCTTCTTGAGAATATGATCACGATGGGTGCTGACCGTGCTGGCGGAAATGTTCAACTCCCGGGCAGTATTGGCCAGGGAGATTCCAGATGCCAGCTTGAGGAACACGGTATACTCCCGGTCGGACAGTCGTTCGTGCGGCGAAACGTCCAACTCCGTGGACACCCTTTCGGCCATGCGTGCGGCCAGTTCGGGCGCCAGAAAGCGTCCACCCCGTGCGATGCGGCGCATGGCATCGATGATCTGGTGCGGATCCATCTCTTTGAGAGCATAACCGGAGGCGCCCAGCTTCAGCAACCGAACCGCCAGACTCACATCCGCATGCAGGGTCAGGATCATCACCGGCAGTTCAGGGTGATGACGCTTGACCTTCTGCAAAATTTCAAAACCATCCATGTCCGGCAGGGAGAGGTCCAAAACCAGAAGATCATAACCGCCTTGGGCCAGATCCTTGAGGGTTTCCTTGCCAGTACCGCTTTCTCCGGTTATGCGCAATTCGGGGTCGTCTGACAACAGCGATTTCAATCCTTGCCGAAGCAGCGCGTGATCGTCGGTTACATAAGCCCTGAACATCTTCATCGCTCCTGAGCGGGAATCGGCAGCGTGGCGCGCAGTCGGGTGCCCTGGTCGGAGGCGGATTCGATCGTCACCTCGCCGCCAAAACGGCGGGCACGCTCTTGCATGCCGCTCAATCCGAATCCACTGGAGCCTGCTGCTGGTGAATTTCTGAAGCCCTGGCCATCATCGGTCACGGTCAATACCCAATCGTGTCTGTTGCGTCGCAAATCAATCACCACCGTGCGGGCCCGGGCGTGCCGCACGACATTGGTCAGCGCCTCCTGACAGATCCGGAACAGGGCTAACCGCCGCCATTCATCCAACTCTCCGTCCTGGGAGGTGCGGGTCAGATGACAACGCAGGCCATAACGTCTGGCGGTCTCTTCCGCCAGCCAGTTCAAAGCGGCCTTGATCCCCAGGCGGTCCAGCACCGGAGGACGCAGCGCCACCGAAATCTGCCGGACTTTCTGCAACGTTTCGCCTGCCAGACCGGTCAGTTGTTGACAGCGTTCCAGTCGCTCCGGGGCGATGCCAACGGTCAGTTCCGCCAGGCCGAAACGAAGCGCGGTCAGGGCGCTGCCCAGGTCGTCGTGAATTTCCGCTGCCAACTGTTTGCGTTCCGCTTCGACGGCCTGATCCAGATAGGAGGAGAGATGACGCATATTCCGGGTGGCTTGCCGCTCCTTCTGGAGAGCCTGGGCATGGACTAAGGAGATGGCCGCCTGGGCGCCGAGAATGCTCACCATCTCCACCCGGCTGACGGTGAACACTCCGCTGCTGTGATCATGCTCCAACAGCAGCACCCCGAGCAGCGTTCCCAAATGCAGCAGCGGCGTGCAGAGCACCGAGCGAGGTGTGCCCGGCAAATCCGGCCATCGGGAATCGCGTTGGGCATCGTCCATCACCACTGGCTCTTTGCTTCGTCCTACATAATACACCAGAGCCGAAACGGAGTGTGTCGTTTCATGTGCATTCGTCCCGGGGTCCGAGAAGCAGATGGCACCGGATTGATAATCCCCGGAACAGACCAGCGTCAACTCGTCGCCGGCAGGCATGTACAACCGCGCCCGCTCGGCTCCCGCATTGGCGAGCGCCAGGGCGAGCATGCGTCCCACCACCCCGTTGTGGGAGATCTCTGACGCAATCGCCTGGCTGGCGCGCACCATGCTGGGATAGTCGATGAGCAGGGATGCCGCCGAAGGCGTATCTTCGCTGCCTGTCAAACTCGATCGTTTCCAGGGCTCGTCTGCTGGGCGCAGTCCGTCCTGCAACATCCAGCCGTGACGTGCGGACATCCGCTTGACCAGGGCCTTCGCGCCAAAACGGGACCAGGCCGACAGGGCCCGCTGCAACATGTGCCGGGCCAGAAGTTCCCAACCCTGGGCCATCAGCGATTCGCCGGCCATCTCAAGCGCCATGGCCTCGTAGGGCAGCCACACCTCGCCCTCCTGGGCGCGGATCTCCGCCACCATCTGTTCGCAGCAGGAGACCGTCTGGAGCCGTTGGCCCTTGAAACGCAGCCAAGCCGCTTGCACCAGTTGCGCCAGATGTTTGAAGTTGCTTGGGTTGTATCTGGCCCACAGCTCCAATTGACGTTGATTCTTCCGGATTGTGCGGGTCATGGTGCGTGGCATGGCCCCATCGGTCGCAGCTGCCTGAGTCAGCAGAGCCAGCGACTCGTGGGCGATCAGAAAGGCGAAGGTGGGACGATTGCCCCCTCCGGCGGCCAGCAGCAACTGCTTGGCCCGCAGGAGCATCGGCAGGGCCCGGTCAGACTCGCCGAACAGATTGGCCGTGATGGCGCCATGAATCAGATAGAGCGGCAGCCCCTCCTGATCTGTGGCAATCTCGGGGGGGATGCGCTCCGGATCTCGCCAGGAGTTGTCGATTTCTCCCCGAAGCTCCTGCATGGGCGCAAGATACGCATGCCGGATCAATACATACAGTTGATTCTGTCCGGTCTGTTTCAACAAAGGAAGCCAGTGATCGCAGATCGTCTGCTCTTCGGAGAGTGGCGCACCGAGTTCGCTGCGATAGATCAGACCCGCATAGCGCGGCATAGCCGCAACCAAACGGAAAAGCAGGCGTTCCGCCTTTTGATTCGGTATGTTGGAGTTGACAGACTCAACAACGAAGCCAAAAGGGGAACGCCATGCAAACATT
>JAMOBI010000031.1:0-64952 GCA_039908105.1 Magnetococcus sp. YQC-9 | reverse complement strand
ACGAACTGGGCCTGACGCAGCGGCTTGTTGACCGCAGGCGTGGCCTTGCGCAGCAAGCCTCGGATTAAACGACTGATGGCGAAGCCGACCCAGAATCCAAGGATCGGGGAGAGGATCAGCGAGGCCAGGATCTTCATGAAGCCGTTGAGTTTGCCGTTGGCGAGATCGGCAACCCCCCAGATCACATGATCCATTCCGACAGCGGCAACCACCGCGCCGATCAGACCACCCACCAAAGCATGGGAGGATGAGGAGGGAAGGCCGAACCACCAGGTCAGCAGGTTCCAGAAGATGGCCCCGAAGATGCCGCACAGGATGGTCCCGATTGCGACCGCCTTGGGAAGATCCCCGATGCTGATGAATTTGCCGAGGGTGTTGGCCACGGCGGTACCGCCCAGGATTGGCCCGAGCAGTTCGAAGGTGGCCACAACGATCACCGATTGGATCGGGGTCATGGCGCGCGAGGCGATGATGGTGCCGATGATGTTGGAGGCGTCGTGGAAGCCGTTGGTGTAGTCAAAAATCAAGACGATGACCACCGCCACCACGGTTAATGTATACAGGGTATCCATGTGTTCCTTTCCCTTGCGATCATTCAAGAAGTGCGATAGCAGAGCAGGCCGTTTGTTGGATGGATACGTCGGAGGTCGGAGAAATCACGGCAACAGAGCATTCCGCCGATCTGAAAGTTATCGATTTTATTTTTTCGAAACAACCCATTCCGAAAAAATAAAAACGAGTGCAAGATCGGTTTTGGCATGCGTGTCGATTCAAGCGTTGCAATGAAGGCATATCGACCGGCTGGTCTGTGTCTTCTTTGAATCTTCACCTTGAGATTTTCCCATCAGACCCTCTGGGCCATGGAAAGAACGACTCGATGATTAGCGCGCGTTACGAATCGATTCTGGCCGTGGTCCGGAAAGTCCGGAGAAAAACTCTTGGTGCCGTCATTTTTCCGGGTACGACGTACCCAACCCGTCAATCATAGCCTGACGGGCGAGGGTCTGGAAGGGGATTTCGATGGATGGTGCAAAATTTTTTTCCAGGCAGGAGGTTCTGACAGGTCTTTTTTCGATCAACTGATTGTCTTGATAGAAATTTAACGCTTGTCCAACATAAACGCCCACAGCTGATTTTTTGCATGGGCGCTGCCAAAACAATTCCCGCCCACGTCTCCCTTGGCCGGGAACATCTCCTCCTTGCCAACCGATGCATAATCGAGCACCCGTCCGCCGAATCCGGCGGTGAAGGCTTCGGCCTTGGACTTCTCACCGAACGGCACCACTTCGGCGCCCCCCATTCCCCCCTCGCGGCGCGAACCAAGCACGAAATAGGCCTCCTTGGCATCGATCCAGGTGCCAGCCTGTGGTGTCTGCCAATCCGCGCGACCCATGTCATGCACATAAAAGGCACGAATCCGTCGGGTGGCCCCTTCCAGTTGCAGATAGGCCAGGGCATCGCGGATCGAGGAGAACCACAACGGTGCCGCCTCGCCGGCCACATGGATCTGACCCTTGGGGCCCGGATGCTCTGCCAACGTCATGCCGCAGTAGAACCCCTTGGTACCGCTGGTCGGCTCCAGGGCTGCGGGAGGACGCTCATCCGGACCGTTGCCGCAGGCGGCCAGAAACAGGGTCAGAAACAGCATCGCGAATCGGGTCACGCCAAGCTCCTTATCCTGAATAGTCCAATCACGCCGATTACGGAGCTGGTGTACGATGGCGATCTGCCGCGTATAGACTCCGTGAGGATCTGAATGGTTCCCTGTTTTTTTTTTCAAACAAGGAAGCAAGATGTCTACACCCCATCCAGCATGAGCAACATAATTTCCTGCAAAGCCGCGTGCAAGATGCGGGCATCGTTTCCAAAAAACGGAAACGATGCCCGCGAAGGCGGCGCGCGGCGCATTTTTCGCAAACACCGCGAAAAATGCTTCTTTTGAAGAGCGCGCTAAAATCAAAGTCAAAAGCAAAACCCTGGGAGAGGAATCTCCCAGACCCTCTCTTTTTTTTTTCACCAGTATAAGCTGCACATTCCAAGCCGGGTTTGGTTTACAACTCGCGGCGCCGGAAAATGGCAATCGCGCCAGCCAGGGGAATCACGATCCAGGCGACCAGTGCCGCAAGCAGCATGCCGGGGGCGAACTCCATCTGGCCGGAGAGTCCCGCAAGCCCCGAAAAGGTACGGGTGTTCTCGAAGGCGGTCAGATTATAAAGCCGGAAGATATCGGTGGGGTTGCCCATCAACAGCCACGGGAAAACCTTTTCATGAATCTGCCCCTTGGTGGCCACCAGCAGGCCGAGCAATCCCATATCATAGAGCACCACGAACAACAGCCACAAACCGATGGCCACACCCGCCGCACCGCCCCGTTCACGCGCGAGCGCGCTGATCAGATGGGCCAGGGCGATGAAGATCGCCCCCAGCAACACCGAACTGCCCACCAACGCCGCAAAGGCACGCCAGCTCTCCGGATCGGCCCCTTCGGCCTGGAGTCCGACCGCGATGCCGGCAGCACCATACCCAACGATCGTGGCCACGGCCATCACCCCGACCTGTCCCAAAAATTTCCCGAGCACCACCTGCGCGCGCGTCACCGGGTGAGCGAGCAGGAGCAGCAACGTGCCACGTTCCATTTCGCCGACCAGGGCATCGTGGGAGAGCATCAGGGCGATGAGCGGCACCAGAAAAATGGTGAGGCTCGACAGGCTGACCACCGTCACGGCGAGCGGCTTGGCGCCCAGTTGACCAATCGGGGCGCTGCCCAGAAAGGTAAGGGAGAAGGCCAGGCCGGCCATCAGCAGGGTGGCACTGATCACCCAGCGATTGCGCAGGGCGTCACGGGTCTCCTTGTCGGCGATCACCAGTAGTGGACTCATGAGACTCCTGTATCTAAAACTGTAACCATCTTGAGATGGGTGATTTTCTAAAGGCTGCGTGCAAGATGTGAGCTTCGTTTCCAAAAGGCGGAAACGAAGCTCACGAAGGCGGCGCGCGGCGCATCTTTCGCAAAAAAACGCGAAAAATGCTTCTTTTGAAGAGCGCGCTAAAGGCAAAATCAAAGTCAAAAACAAAACCCTGGGAGAGGAATCTCCCAGACCCTCTCTTTTTTTTCACGAATAAAAACTACACATTCCAAGCTGGGCGCGGTTTAATCACCCTCCCCGTCACCCAACTTCTCCTGCCCGAAATGGGCATACACATCATCCAACGTCGGCAACAGGATCTCCAAATCCTCCACCCCAACCCCAAACCCCATCAAACGCCGCAACACCACCATCTTGTCTCTCACCGGCACCGAAAACTCCAACTCCGTCTCCGTCACCATACGCGAGGTGACTCCGGACAACCCCTCGATCAACATCTGCGGCGTGGCACTCTTGACCCGAAAGATCGCCGGCAGATCCGCCCGACGCCGCAACTCGTCCAACGTGCCGAACGCCTTGACCGTTCCATGCTCTAAAATCAACGCCAGATCGGTGCGCGCCTCCAACTCCGTCAACACATGCGAGGAGAGCAACACCGTCACCCCGGCAGCACGCAACTCCTGAATCACCCGGTAAAACTCCTGACGCAACATCGGATCCAACCCGGTGGTCGGCTCATCGAGCAACAACAACCTCGGACGCCCCAGCAACGCCTGCGCCAACCCCAACCGCTGCCGCATCCCCTTGGAATACCCCTTCACCCGCCGGTCCGCTGCATGCGAAAGCCCGACCCGCTCCAACAACTCCACCTGACGACGCGGATCCTCCCCTTTCAACCGTGCATAATGCCGCAAGGTCTCCACACCGGTCAGCTCGTCGTGAAAGGTAACATGCTCGGGCAGAAAACCGATCTGCCGCCGAAACTCCAACGGCACACGCAACGGATCCTCACCCAACACCTCAACCCGCCCCGAGGTGGGCCGGGTCAACCCCAGCAGCAGTTTCATCAACGTGGTCTTGCCCGCGCCGTTGTGTCCCAACAACGCCATGCACACCCCGACCGGCACCTCGAAACTCACACCGTTCAAGGCACGATGACGCGGATAGACCTTGACCAACTCCTCCACCAACAAGGCAGACCCACTCATGAACGACTCCCAACGAAAGCAAGCGCATCAGACGGCACCGGTACCGGATCATCCGGCGGCGCGATCAATGGCCAACTGTCCACCACCCCGCCAGGACTCAACGACGGGAAACGCCCCTGCGCCACCCGCAAGGTCTCCATGATCGGACTGGCCAACAACAACTTGGCCAACGGATAGTTCCACACCACCCGGTCCATCAACGTGTTCGGACGATAGGCCACATCCGCGATGCCGTCCCCATCCAGATCAAAGGCCGGATTGTCGCTCCAATAATTGCCGCGCCTCTCCCTGGACCACTCGTAATGCACCATCCCCGAATATTTCACCTGCGTATGATTATTAATGAAGGCGTTCTCAAAAATCGCATTCTTCTCCGAACCCCCGGTGAAATGGATGCCGATATCGCACCCCTCGAAACGGTTGCGGTGAATGATATTCTTGGATGAGGTATAAATAAAAGTGCATTTCTCCTTGGTACCGCGCACCAGATTGCGCTCCAGGGTCGAATAGTGCGACGAGTGGAACATCAAACCGTGATCGCGATCGTTGATGGAGATGTTGCGATGAATTTTCAAATGTTCGGAGTACATCAGGGCATAACCGACGATGTTTTCGACCGAAATATTGTCGGTCACGTCGTTGTTGTTGGCAAACATGTAGTGGACCGCAAAACGCAGCCGGGTGAACCGGTTGGCATGAATGACATTGCCGTGGGCGGTATGAATATAAAGACCGTCGCGACCGCCATCAATGCGGTTGTACTCGAAACGTGAACCGGTGGAGTTCCAGACATTGATGCCGTTGCCGCGATCGTTCTCCCACAGATCGTTGCGGTTGGCGATCTCGTTGTCGCGGATCAAAACCCGCTGTGCCCCCTGCACCGAAATACCGTAAAGATTGCCGATGACGTGGGTCTTCTCCACGAGCGTGTCATCCCCGCCCTTGAGCAACAGGATCCCACTGTCCAGATCCGGCTCCACAATGCCGGAACCGGTGAAGGTCATGCCGCGTACCACGACCTTTTCGGCCTGGATCACCAGGGCACTCCCCTTGCCATTGGCATCGATGAAGGCATCCTCCGGTCCTTCGAGGGCGAGCGTGCGATCCACCACCGCCGAACCATACCAGCCGGGTAGCAGCCGCAACGTATCACCCGGTTGCGCCTTGGCAATCGCCTGACGCAATGCCCCCTCGCCCGGTGCGACCTCATGAATCGCAGCCGAAACGATGCCCGGCAAACACAGCGCTCCGATCAGAAACAATCGGAGCGCTGCCACGAGACAAACCGGACAAAACTGCAGCATCACCACACGGTCCCACCAAAGAAAAGTCCGGCGGCCAGAAGACCTGACCGCCGGAACTCAAGCATACACCATCATACCCGCAACTCAACCGGGCGGATCAAGCCGTGAAGGGTTACGCCTCCACGAACATGCGGCCCTGCATCTCCATGTGGAGGGCGTGGCAGAACCACTGGCAATAGTAGTACGACACACCCGGACGATCGGCACGGAAGGTGGCGGAGGCCGAAGCCTGCGGACCCACCTCGAAGCAGACGTTGTGGCCGATCACGGTCATGCCGTGGGTCAGATCCACCACCTCGTCAACGTTGGTGACGATCATGGTCACCTCATCACCGAGCTTGACCGTGAAATCAGTCATGCTGAAGGTCGGGGCGTGGCTGATCATGTAGACACGCACCTTCTTGCCGTCACGCACCACCTTGCTGTCCTTGCCGAGCACCACGCCATCGGCCTTGGCCTGGGCATGCAGACCGGCGAAGATCGGATCGTTCGGATTGTAGACCTCGACCGGCTTGACCTTGGACTTGTGGACGATGATGGCATCGTGCGGTTCCGGGAAGGTCGGGCCGTCATGCACCAGCTTCATCTCGTCGCCGGAGATGTCGATCAGCTGGTCATTCTCAGGCTTCAGCGGACCGACGTTCAGGAAACGGTCCTTGGAGAATTTGCACAGCGCCACCAGCCACTTGCCGTCCGCATCCTTGGATTCCGCCTGCGAGGCGTTGGTGTGACCGACCTGATAGTGGACATCCAGCTTCTGACGAATCGGATTGACCTTTTCGCCCTTGTACTGCTTGATGGCATCTTCCATGTTCCACTTGACGATCTGGCTGTCGAGGAAGACGGAGGTGTAGCAGTTGCCACGACCATCGAAGGTGGTGTGGAGCGGACCCAGGCCCAGTTCCGGATTGGCGACGATGCACTCCTTTTCGCTGATCTTGCCGGCGAACAGGTCATCGAGCTTGGCCCATTCGATCACGGTGACGGTCGGGGAGAGCTTGCCGTTGAGCACCACATACTTGCCATCCGGGGTGGCATTGCAGCCGTGCGGGCTGTTGGCGACCGGGATGTAGCGGGTGAACTGCGACTTGGCATCCTTGCGGCCATCGACCACCGGCACGCCGTTGATCATCTTGGCCTTGCCCTCTTTGACCGCCGCTTCGATGGCGGCGATGTTGAAGAAGACCGCATGATCGGTCGGGGAGGCGGTCATCTCGGCGGTGGTGAACCCCTCTTCCGAGTTGTAGCAGCTCGAAGCCACATACTTGCCCTGGTAGTCGGCATCGTTGTTGTCGAGGTTGCCGCTCACCATCACCTGCCAGGCCACCTTCATGGTCTCGGCATCAACGGCGGAGAAGAGTCCCGAGTACTTCTTGGGATCCTTCATGGTCTCCGGCGTGTTGGGCATGGGCATGCGCATTTCGCTGTTGCAGAAGACATAACCGGTCTTCGGATAGCGTTGCAGACGCAGACCGTGGATCGCATGGGCGTTGGGGATCTCCAGCACCTTGTCGGTCTTCATGATGTCGCAACGGATGCGGGCGATGCGGGTGTTGGACTTGTCGTTGATGAACACATAGCGACCGTCGTAGCTGCCAGCGGTGTAGGACATGCGCGGATGGTGGGTGTCACCGTGATCATAGGTGACTTTTCCCTGTTTTTTCAAATATTCCTTGGTTTCGGGCGTCAGACCTTCGGAAAGGATCTTCAAGCTCTCGTTGGTCAGACCCCAACCGGTGGCGCTCTCGCGGTTGAAGACCGGAATGCGCATCAGCTCACGCATCGACGGCAGACCCAGCACGCGCACCTCACCCGAGTGCCCACCGCTCCAGAAGCCGTAGTACTCGTCAAGCTGACCTGGGGGGACATCGGCCTTGCCAGCAGCCGCAGCGGTCGCAGGCAGGGTGGCCGCAGCAGCAGCCAGGGCACCGCCTCCCACCACGCCGGCACGACAGGCCATGCCGGTCAATCCGCCCACCGTGGCCACCTTGATACCGGTCTCCAACAGATCACGCCGGGTTACGCCCTGCTTTTCGTTCTCCGCCATAGCTCTCTCCCCTTGATTAAGAAAATATTTTTGTCGAATTCGTTTCCGGATTTCGCGACCGTTGTCCCTCTGGTCGCTACGGGTGTGTGTTTTCACACACCATATAACACACCTCCAGAACCGAAACAGCAAAATATCCGCATGAAATTGACTCAAATCAATTTCATGCGGAACATTTTTACCTGTGGGGGAGGGCTCCCCCCATCATGAATATTTCTCAAGTCTGGGTTTCCGTCTCGCTGGCACTCGCCGCAGCCCGACGTTCGCGACGGTTCTTGCGCATGATCAGGGTCGGGCAGACGTTCTCATTGACGTAATTCAGCTGGCAGTGCAAGCAGTAAAAACACTCGTTGGGGTGGATCTCGCCGCCAGGCAGGATCGCCTGAACGAAGCACTCCGAGCCGCAGTTGGAGCAGAGATCGCCGCACTGCCGACGCCGTTTCAGCCAGGCAAAGATGCGCATCCGCCCCGGAATGGCGATGGCCGCGCCCAGCGGGCAGAGATAACGACAGAAAAACCGCTCCACGAACAGGCCGAGGAGGATCAAAACCAGGGCGTAGAGCACAAAGGGCCATTCGCGATCAAAACGCAACAGCACCACGGTTTTGAAGGGTTCGATCTCGGCGAGCCGCTCGGCCAGGGCCATGGAGGAGAGCGATACGGCCAGAAGCCCCAAAAAGAGCACGTATTTCAACGCCCAGAGCCGCTCATGCCAGGCAAACGGGATGCGAAACTGCGGCACGCCGAGCAAGCGAGCGACCCAGTTGAGCAGTTCGGTGAAAGCACCGAACGGGCAGAGCCAGCCGCAGAAAGCCCCACGTCCCCAAAAGAGCAGCGAGAGGGCGGTGGCGCACCAGAGGATGAAGATCAACGGCTCGATCAAGAAAAACTCCCAGCGGAATCCGCCCATCAAGGCGTGCAGGAAGGTGAAGACGTTGACCACCGAGAGCTGTGCCTGGGCATAGCCGCCGATGAAGACCACGGAGAAGAGCAGGAAACCCCGTCTGAGCCAGGCGACCAGGCGCGGATGGGGCACGAGCAGATCCTGGAAAAAGAAGATCATCGTCAAGAAGCTGAGCGATACCGCCAGCACGATCACATCGGCGGTGCGATCCTGCCAAATCCTCTGCCAGAGCGGCGGTCCCGCCTCCTCGGCAGACTCCGGAGCCTGGGCGGCAAAAGCAGCCGGCGCGACCGCCTGGCGTTGAATGAACCGCTCCGGCAGGTTGTAGGAGACCAGAAAACTGGTGAACACCTTTTCGATCGGTCCCATCGGGCGTTGCGCCAAGAGCTCCAGCGCCCAGGGCCGGGTGGCATCGAAATTCTCCGGCATCTTGAACAGGCCGACCTCCTCGAACTCCGGCATGCCCGGTCCCAGGTCACGCAAACGGCGGTACTGGTAGTCATGCAACAGGATGCTCGTGCCGTCCTGGTTGATCTTGAAGCGGTCGAAAATGCCGCCGCGCACGAAACCCGAACCACGATAGGAGTAGGTGCCGTTGGCCACGATCAACAGGGCCTGCTGACCCGGCGCGAGCCACTCGCGCAGGTTGGCGTATTCGGCCTCGCCCAATAAATTCTTGCCGATCGCCTCCGGCGTCACCACGGCGATGTGCAGATCGATGAACAGCGTCTCGGGCGGCATCACCTTGATGTAGGGTTCACCCGTGCCAGCACCGATCTTGCGAAATGCCTCGTCCACATCGCCGTGTTTGAGGGTCATGCGCCGCACCGAGCCATCGCCCAGCAGGGTATTCCAATCCGCCGGCTTGAAAGGGGGATCGAGCAGCGTGCTCTTGACCGTCGGGGCTTCTGTTTTGCCCCCTCGGGCGATCTTGCGGGCCGAACGCAAAATGCCGTCGTTGATGACGATCGCGGTCACCGTGGCGCCGCTGATCGCATCGATCGCCTGCTTGCCGGCTGCCTCAGCCTCTTTGAGCGGATTGCGTCCCACATAACGGGTGACGAAATCGAACAGCTTCTGCTCCGGAATCCCGATCAAAAGAATCGGTTCGGCGTGCTTGACCACCTTGGCCCCGGTGATCACCCCCTCCTTGTTGATCCCGGCCAGAACTTCGATCGGTTTGCCCGAATAGCCGATATCACTGGTCTGAAAGATGTGACCCACCGGTTGATTGTTCTTGTAGGCCACCGCGCTCTTGGGCGAACCGCTCAAAACATCGAAACGGTCGGCCTCCGAAAAAACCTCCTCTGGACGAACCGGCACGTCGTAATCGCCGAATTCGCGCGCCTCGAGCACGCTTGGAACCATCAAAATCACCATCCAAAACAGCGCAATCCTCCATGCGCGCCTGTGGCCGCCCGCTGGCGGGAGACGGGTTGTATGCATCCTGGTCATAACGTTGAGAAACTCCGGTCAGAAGGTCGTGATATCCACAAATATAACTTATAGAAAGGTAACTGCTTTTTTGATATTTTCAGGTCGATCCAAGTTCCCGCGTCAAGGGGTGTCGATGAAGAAATTTTTTTAATTTACACGTCCAATCGGATCGGGTTTAATAATTCATGATGCGGGAATCAAACAAGTCGTCATGGGGAGAGTGACCAATGCCCGCTAGCAATCGTTGGTTGGTACGTGATCAAGTACATCTCGCAAGAATTGACCATGAGGAGGAATTTACAATGAAAAAAGGTTTGCGCATGATGGCCCTGGCGACCCTGCTGGGTGGTGCGGCCATGCTCTCCGCCGGTGATGCTGCCGCCTGGTGGGGCAATGGTCCGGGGTGGGGCAACAACTACAACAACTGGAACGACAACTGGAATAACAACTGGGGCAACAACTGGGCCAACAACGGCAGTGGTCGCGGCTCAGGCAACTTCGGCTTCAACATGGGCGGCGATGTCGCCGGTTCCGGCAACAACAACTGGAACAACAACTGGGACAACGGCTGGAACAACGGCTGGAACAACGGCTGGAACAACGGCTGGCATCCGGGTTATGGCTATGGTCCGGGTTGGGGTGGTCCGGGCTGGGGTCATCCGGGTTGGGGTCATCCGGGTTGGGGCTATGGTCCGGGTTGGGGCCAGGCTCCTGCCGCCGCCGCTCCGGCAGCCAAGGAAGAGAAGAAGTGATTTTTCGCCAGGGGAGGGTCTCACCCTCCCCTGGGGCATCCAAAACGTTCATGGGACACGCCAGCGGTTCGCATGGAACCTGTTCCGGCAGCAAACGGCGCATCCACTGGCCATGCATGCCGGTTGAAACGGGTCGCGTCATTGTTGCCTGAGCCTCTCATTTCCCCGCGCAGCAGTCACGGTGGTACTTCTCCCTCCCCACTCTGGCAGCGTGTGGTGGCACCTTTTCTTTAAATTCATGAGATCGACGGCATGGCCTTTTTCCTGTCGCCATCATCAACACCCCATTCCCTGCTCTCACCTCTCCACTCAGCACCATCCGAACGTACAATCAGCACCTCCTTGACAACTCACCATGAAGGCTGGCAAAATTAAGAGTTTCGGTGATCGATGCGGATTGACCGATCGGAGTGGGAAGGACGGTCGCTGGTTCTTGAGATTTCAAGGATTGGAGGAAAGTCCGGGCTCCACAGGGCAGGACGCCGGGTAATCCCCGGCGGGGGTGACCCCAGGGAAAGCGCCACAGAGAGCAGACCGCCGCGCTTTTTGGATTTTTCTGTGTACCCACACCGGATCCAAAAACCGTCTGGCAAGGGTGAAAGGGTGCGGTAAGAGCGCACCGCGCATCCCGGTAACGGGAGCGGCACGGCAAGCCCCGTCCGGAGCAAGACCACATAGGGGGGCGTTTAAAGACGGCCCGTCCAGCCCCCGGGTAGGTCGCTACAGATGTCCGGCAACGGCCATCGCAGATGAATGACCGTCCCCCTTTCGCCCCACGGGACAAGGCGCCAGGGGACAAAACCCGGCTTACAGGCCCACTCCGGTCCTCAATTTTACCATGCAACTTTCGCTTTAAACCGCACCCAGCTTAAGATGTGCAGTTTTTGTTAAACCGCACCCAGCTCGGAATGTGTAGTTTTTACTTGGTAAAAAAAAGAGAGGGTCTGGGAGATTCATCTCCCAGGGTTTTGCCTTTGCCTTTAGCAGCGCCTTTTCTAGAAAAATGCGCCGCGCGCCGCCTTGGCGGGGGTCGTTTCCGCTTTTTGGAAACGACCCCCGCATCTTGCACGCAGCCTTGCGAAAAACTACGCATCCCAAAATGGGTGCGGTTTAGTGAAAAAAAGAGAGGGTCTGGGAAATTCATCTCCCAGACCCTCTCTTTTTTTTCACCAGTAAGCTGCACATTCCAAGCCGGGTGCGGTTTATTGCATTCTGCAAAGATTTCGCTGGATTTCACACCCCCCCTCTTTAGCCCGTCTTGACCGGTTCGGGATTCGGAATCTATAATCTTTAGGTGCGTTAATTGATCGACTACAAAGCACTCCGCCAGACACGGCGCTGTTTGCTTGGGCGCATGTGGATCGACGAATCGACCAACCAGGCCATGCATCATTTTTAACCCTAAGACAACCAGGAAGGATGGACCGGGTTGCAAAAGGCCATCGACAGCGACCATGGGACCGGAGTCAACTCCGGTGGCCATCAGAGCGTCATGCCCGACGAGATCCTGGAGGTGCTCGCACCGCGTCCGGGTGGTCTCTACATCGATGCCACCTTTGGCTCGGGAGGCCATACGCGCGCGCTTTTGAGAGCATCGGCGCCCGGTGGACGGGTGATCGCGCTGGACCGGGATCCGGAGGCACTGAAGCGGGGCCTGGAGATGGCCGCCGACCTGCCGGATCGTCTGGAGATGATTCACACCCCGTTTGGCAGGCTTGCGACCCATCTGGCGGCTCAAGCGCTTGACGGGCGGGTCGACGGTGTACTTTTCGACATCGGGGTCTCCTCGCGGCAGCTGGATGTGGGGCAACGAGGTTTCTCCTTCCGATTGGATGGACCGCTGGATATGCGTATGGACCCTTCGAGCGACACCCCGACGGCCTCCGATCTGGTGAATCAGTTGAGTGCCGAGGCCTTGGCCGATCTCTTCTTTAAGTTCGGCGAAGAACGCCACTCCCGCCGGGCGGCGCGTGCCATTGTCGCCAAACGGGCGCAACAGCCGTTCAACTCAACCGTGCAGTTGGCAACCTTCCTGGAAGCGACCCTGCCCCACTCCGGGCCGATTCATCCGGCCACGCGCATCTTTCAGGCGCTGCGCATCGCGGTCAATCACGAACTCGATGAACTCCAATCGGGTCTGCAGGCCGCACTCGATGCGCTGGCACCAAACGGTCGTGTGGCGGTGATCAGCTTTCACTCACTCGAAGACCGGATCGTCAAGCAGACCTTTCGTGCCGCAGCCCTGCCCCCTCCCGCCCCCACGGGTCCGGCGGCCCTGTTGCCTATGCGGATGTCACCGTTCATCCCGCGTTTTCGCCTCCCCTTTAAGCGTCCCATCACCCCAGGTGAGGCGGAGATCGCCCGGAATCCGCGCGCCCGCAGTGCCAAACTGCGCGTTATCGAGCGTCTCGGGGAGCTGCTTGCGCAGCCTCCGGCGACCGGAGAGTGCGCCGCATGAGATCCCCCTGGCTGCTGCACACGTTGCTGACCATTCTGCTGGTGATCACCGCCGCCATCACCATCGCCTCACGCATGTGGATGCTCGAAGCCCATCGTGAACTGGAAGGACTGCACAAGAAACGGGTTCAACTCCAGGATCAGGAGCAGGCATTACGCATCGAGTGGGTCGCACGAACCGATCTGAACACCATCGAACGTCGGGCGAAAAAGGATCTGGGCATGCGTCCAATGCGACCCGATCAGTGGCGTGAGGCCCCCGAGTGAGCACCAACCGAAATGTCAACCGGCTGGCGCAGCTCATCGCCATGTCGCGCAATCTGGGGAGCAAATTTCCCAGAATCCGCAAACGGGCCCGTTCCGCTCAAAGCACAGCGTCGACCGCCTCGACTCCCCTGCCCTCCCCTCCCCTCACTCCGGAACGATTGAAACCCCGACCCGGCTCCCGCCCGCCCGATACGGTGAATGTCGGCATGCGGCTTAAATTTTTGTTGAGCTGCTTTCTGCTCGCCTTCACGCTCCTGGCCGCACGCGCCGTGGATCTGACCGTGGTGCAGGGGGAGGATCTCCACCGCCGTGCCCTGCGGCAATATCAGAAAAAAATCACGGCACAGGGTCATCGCGGACGTTTCCTGGACCGCCGCGGCCACACTCTGGCGATCAGCCTGCCAGTGCGTTCGCTCTCGGTGGATATCGACCAGGTACCGGATCGCCAGCAACTGGCCGATCAACTGGCCCCGATCATCGGCATGGAGCGCTATTATCTGCGCTCCAAACTCAAACGGGCCAAAGTCGGCTCCTACCCGATCATCGCCCGCAAACTGCCGCCGACGGTCATTCACAAGGTGCAGCAACTGAACAATCCGGCGCTGTTCTTCATCCCCAACATGCAGCGCTACTACACCCTGGGCGAGATCACCGGCCACATTTTGGGCTTCGTCGGTTTCGATGGTATGGGTGCCGAAGGTTTGGAAAAGGTGTTCCAGAAGGATCTCCAGGGACAAACCGGTGCCCGCATCATCACCCAGGATCGCATGGGACGGGTGATGCCGAGCGTCAAAAACCTCAACGACGCCAAACCCGGCCAGGACATCGTTTTGACCATCGACTCGACGGTGCAGTACATCGCCTATCGGGCGCTGTTGCGTGGGGTCACCCGCAGCAAGGCCAAGGCCGGCTCGGTGGTGATCATGGATCCAAAAACCGGCGACATCCTGGCCATGGTCAACCAACCGGCCTTCAACCCGAACAATCTTTTGGAGAGCCACTCGGACACGCGCCGCAACCGGGCGATCCTCGATGCCTACGAGCCGGGATCAACCTTCAAGATCTTCACCATCGGTGCAGCACTTGATCTGGGACTGGTCAAGGAGAACAGCGTCATCAACATCGAGGGGGGACGTTTCACCATCGGCGATCGCACCATCCGCGACTTTCACGTCGGCCCCCAGAGCCTGACCGTGAGCCAGATCATCCAGAAAAGCTCCAACGTCGGTGCAGCCAAGATCGGCCTGATGATGAAACACGACGTATTGGAACAGTACATCCTCAATTTCGGTTTCTCGCGCCCCACCGGCATTGAGCAAACCAACGAATCTTCCGGCTCTTTGGCCGACATCACCCACTACCGCTTCGTCGGTCAGGCCAACCGCTCCTACGGCTACGGCGTGCTGGCCACCCCCCTGCAGATCACCACCGCCGCGAGCGCTGCGGTCAACGGCGGACTGATGCGTCCGCCGCATCTGGTGGCCGGACGGATCATTGACAACCAACAGACCTCGATCCAACGCCCCGAACCCAAACGGGTGCTCTCGGAACAGACCTCGGCCACCCTGCGCCGTATTCTCACCACCGTGGTCTCCAGCGAGGGAACGGCGGCTCAAGCCAAGGTCGCGGGTTACACCGTCGGCGGCAAAACCGGCACGGCCCGCAAGGCCTCCGGACGGCAGGGGTACATGGGAGGCAGCTACTTCGCCTCGTTCGTCGGCATGATTCCGGCAGAGGATCCGAAAATCGTCATCTTCGTTGGCATCGACGAACCGGATACCAAACTCTATTATGGCGGACTGGCTGCCGCTCCGGTGTTTCGCGAAATCGCCGAAGAGATCCTGCCGCTGCTCGCCGTGCTGCCGACCACCCCGGTGGAGCTGAAACTGCCACCGTTCCGAGACGAGGTCAAACCCATGCCCATGCCGGCACCACCCGGTTCCAAACCTGCCCACTCCCAACCCACCCCGCCGGATGAGGAGAGCAGTGCCGAGAAGAAATCGTTCAAGGGACTCTCGTTGGCCGATGCGCTGGAGAAGGCCAAGGAGCAGGGGATCATCCCGAAATTCTCGGGATCGGGCCGGGTGGTCCAAGAGATTGTCGGAGAGGATGGCGAGATGCGACTGGTGCTCGAATGAGATGCTCGGAACTGCTGCATGAGACCCGCCTGACCGGGTTGGTCTGTTTGGGCGAGGATGTGGAAATCACCACCCTTGGCACCGACTCGCGCCAGGTGACCCCCGGTACGCTCTTTGCCGCCCTGCCGGGCAGTCGCGTGGACGGCAGACGGTTCATCGATGCGGCCATCGCTGCGGGTGCTGCGGCGCTCCTGCACGATGGCAGCCGACCCCTCTCCTTCCCCTCCTTTATCCATCCGGAGCCGCGCCTGGCATTGGCGCATCTGGCAGCCGCCTTTAACGGCCATCCGGCTGATGGCATGCGCATGCTCGCGGTGACCGGTTCCAACGGCAAGACCAGTGTCGCCGCAATGGTCGAGGCGATTCTGCAGGCCGCCGACATCCCGACCGGGGTGATCGGCACCACCGGAACCCGTTTCCCCGGCGGTGGCCAGCACGCCGCGCTGACCACACCGGATCCCATCACCCTGCAGGCCACACTCGCCGCAATGCGCCGGGCCGGCTGTCAGGCGGTCATCGCCGAGGTCTCCTCGCACGCACTCGATCAGCAACGCACTGCGGGTATCCATTGGCAGGCTGCGGCCTTCACCAACTTAAGCCGCGATCATCTGGATTATCACGGCACCATGGATGCCTATTGGCAGGCCAAACGACGACTGTTTCTCGACACCCCGCATCCGGGTGCGGCGATCATCAATCTGGATGACCCGAAAGGAGAAGAGCTGGCCGATGGCTGCCGCAGGCTCGGTATTCCGGTCACCGGTTTTTCACAGGCCGGTCATCCGGGGGCGGAACTCAAGGCCGAGGAGATCCGGCTGGAGTGGTTGACCACCCATTTCCAGTGGGTCACCCTGCAAGAACGCCACCCGATCCGCTTGCAAACCTCGGGACGGTTTCATGTGGCCAATGCCCTGACTGCAGCCGGGCTCTGCCGAAGTATCGGCATCGAGTCGCGCGCCATTGACGCGGGTCTGGAAGCCTTCCGGGCGGTGAAGGGTCGCATGGAGACGATCCGCCAAGGCCAGCCCTTTACCATTTTGATCGACTTCGCCCATACGCCCGATGCCTTGGAGCGGCTGTTGACCACAGTGGCCGAGATCTCTCAGGCATCCCGTCGCATCCTGGTGTTCGGCTGTGGCGGCGATCGCGACGCGGGCAAGCGTCCGCTGATGGGCGAAATCGCCGCGCGACTGGCCAGTTTCACGATTCTGACCGACGACAACCCGCGCTCCGAAGATCCGGATGCGATTCGTGCCGCCATCCGCGCCGGCATGCACGCGGCATTGGATCGCACCATCGAAATACCGGGACGTGCCGAGGCGATCGCGCTGGCCATCGAGCGGGCGCGAGCCGGCGATGTGGTGTTGATTGCCGGCAAGGGGCATGAGACCCAACAGATTCTGGCCGATGGTCCGGTGCCGTTCGATGATGCCCAGGTGGTACGGGATCATCTGACAGCCATGGGATTTCAAGGACTCACCACTTCATGAAACTCTCCTTCATCCGCACCGCCTGCCACGCCGAATACCCGTTCGGTGCCCCGTCCGGGGATCCGGAACTCTCCGGCATCTCCACCGACAGCCGCAAGGTGCGCCCCGGTGAGCTGTTCGCGGCCTTGTCCGGCCCGAATTTCGATGGTCATGATTTCATCAACGCCGCCATCGATCAGGGGTGTGCCGCGCTCCTGGTCAGCCGCAAACCCGCACCCCCCCCAACCGTCCCGGTGCTGCTCGTGTCCGACGTGCTCACCGCCCTGGGGGAGGCGGGCAGAGCCTGGCGTCGTCACGTTGCCCCCACGGTGATCGGGGTGACCGGTTCCTCGGGCAAAACCACGGTCAAGGAGATGATCGCCGCCGCTCTCAGAACCGAATGCGCACCCGTGCACGCCACAACCGGCAACCTCAATAACCACATCGGCGTACCGTTGACGCTGCTGGCCATGCCGGAAAACTGCCGCGTGGCGGTGATCGAAATGGGCATGAGCGCCACCGGTGAGATCGCCCATCTGGCCAGGTTGGCCGAGCCGACCCTCGGGGTGGTCACCAACATCCAACCAGCCCACATGGCGGCATTCTCGGGCCTGCACGAGGTGGCAGAGGCCAAGGGGGAACTCCTGGCCGCCCTGCCGGCTGATGGCCTCGGCATGCTCCCCTTCCACGAACCGCAACGCCCGATTTTGGAGCATTGCGCCTCCCGCTGCCGGCTGGTCAGCTTCGGGACCGACTACGAGGCGGATCTGCGCTGGGAGGAAGCCCCCACCGAAGCGGATGAAGATGGGGTGCGACAGGGCTGGATCGTCTGGCCGGATAGTGCGCGCGTGGCCGTTGATCTGGGGGTGTGCGGCCCCCACCAGGTGATCAACGCCGTGGCAGCAGCCGGCATGGCACGGGCTGCCGGCGCCTCGCCCGAGGCGATCGGCGCGGCACTCTCAACGTTCCAACCCCTGGCCGGACGGGGTGCCCTGCTCGCCTGTCCCAATGGATGGAAGGTGATGGACGACACCTACAATGCCAATCCCGGCTCCATGGCCGCCGCTCTCGCCTCTCTGGGGGCGCGCCCGGCTACACGTCGGGTGGCGATTTTGGGCGACATGCTGGAGTTGGGCGCGGAAAGTGCATCCTTGCATGCGCAACTGGCCGAGGTGATCGCAAACCTGCCGATCGATCTGCTGTTGACCGCCGGTTCGGAAATGGTGGCCCTGCACGAGGCGGTCTTGCACCGTGCGCCTCGGGTGACCGCACGCCACAAGAACGACCCTGCCGAGTGGCTGGAAAATCTCTCTGCTTTGCTTCATGCCGGGGATGTGATCCTGGTGAAGGGATCACGCGGGATGCGCATGGAGCGTTTAGTCAAGGATCTGTCAAACCATGCTGTATAATCTGCTTTATCCGCTGAGCGGCCACTGGTCGGTCCTGAATCTCTTCAAGTACATCACCTTTCGCACGATTGGCGCGATCCTGACCGCTCTGATCCTCTCCTTTCTCGTCGGTCCCTGGATGATCCGCACCTTGGGGAGACTGCAAACCAGCGGTCAACCGATCCGTGCCGACGGACCCAAGCGTCACCTGCTGGAAAAGGGCGGCACCCCCACCATGGGCGGCTCGCTGATGCTCTTGGCGATCACGGTCTCGACCCTGTTGTGGGCCAATCTGGCCAATCCTTTCATTCACATGGTGCTGATCACCACCTTGGGATTCGGCGCCATCGGCTTCTGGGACGACTACGCCAAGGTGACCAAACGCAACACCCGCGGGGCACCTGCCTCGGTGCGCTTTCTGTTGCAATCGATCCTGGCCGTCTCGGTGGCCCTTTACCTGAAACTCACCTCGCCTGTGGTCTTCGGCGCGCTCTCCGTGCCGTTCTTGAAAGATGTCAACCTCGATCTGGCCTGGTTTTTCCTGCCGTTCGCCATTCTGGTGATCGTTGGTTCGAGCAACGCCGTCAACCTCACCGACGGCCTCGACGGCCTGGCCATCGGACCGACCATCCTGACCGCTGCCAGCTTCATGTTCATCACCTATCTGACCGGGCATGCCAAATTCGCCAACTATCTGGGCATCGCCCATGTGCCGGGAGCCGGAGAGTTGACCATCTTCTGCGGTGCGCTGGTGGGCGCGGCGCTCGGTTTCTTGTGGTTCAACACCTACCCGGCCCAGGTCTTCATGGGCGATGTCGGCTCGCTCTCGCTGGGTGCAGCCCTCGGCACCATTGCCATGGCCACCCGCCACGAGATCGTGCTGGCGGTGATCGGCGGCATCTTCGTGCTCGAAACCTTTTCGGTCATCATCCAGGTCGCCTCCTTTAAGCTGATCGGCAAACGGGTGTTCCGCATGGCACCGATTCATCACCACTTTGAACTTAAAGGGTGGGCTGAACCGAAAATCATCGTGCGCTTCTGGATCGTCTCGATCATCCTGGCCTTGATCGGCCTCTCCACCTTGAAGATCCGCTGATGGCTCCGCGCGCCACCTCACCCATCGGCATCATCGGTCTGGGCCGCTCCGGAGTCGCTGCGGCCCGCTTTCTGGCTGCACAAGGGCTGTCGGTCATCGCCTGGGATGTCAAACCTCAACCCCTCGCACCCCTGGCCGATCTGCCCGGTGTCACCACCTTGGCTGGACCACCCCTGCCGGTCGAAATCCTGGCCACTTGCGGCGCGATTCTGCTCTCTCCCGGTGTCCCGCGCGCCCTGCCGGAGATTCAACGGCTGATCGATTCGGCCATCCCGGTCATCAACGATGTTGAATGGTTGCACGTCGAGGTGCGCGCCAACGCCCCTCAGGCCCGCTTTGCCGCCATCACCGGGGCCAACGGCAAGTCGACCGTCACCACCCTGATCGGCCTGATGCTTCAAGAACAGGGCCTGATCACCGCCACCGGCGGCAACCTGGGAACCCCGGCCTTGGATCTCTATGACGAGGGCCACCAGGTCTATGTGCTGGAACTCTCCTCGTTCCAGCTGGAGAGCATTGACCAATTCCGTGCCGAGGTGGCCGTCCATCTCAATCTCACCCCGGACCATCTGGACCGCTATCCGGACATTCGCGCCTATGGGGCGGCCAAAAGCCGTATTTTCGCCAACTCCTTCCCAGGCGATCATCTGGTCATCAACGCGGATGATCCGCTGTTGGGTGAGGATCGTGCCAAAGCCGAGGCTTCCGGGTTGCAGGTGATCCCGTTTTCGGTGGAACGGGCGGTTCCCGGAGGCGTCTACGCTTATAACGGCTGGCTGATCGATCATCGCCAGGACTCCCCGATTCCGCTGTTGCCGCTCGATCAGATCCGGATTCGCGGCATCCACAATCAGGCCAACGCGGCGGCAGCAGCGGCGGCGGCATTGGCCATGGGGGCCTCCCGAGAGACCGTCGTCGCGACACTCAGCGCCTTTCCGGGATTGGCGCATCGCATGGAGCCGGTGCGCACCCTCAACGGGGTGGACTACTTCAATGACTCCAAAGGAACCAACGTTGGCGCCACGCTGATGTCGCTACAATCGTTCCCGCCGGTCTCGTCCCAAAGCGGCGGTGTGATTCTGATTGCTGGCGGACGTGACAAAAAGGGGAACTTTTCCGCCCTGGCCCCGGTTGCCCGACGGGTGGTGGCCCAAACCATTTTAATCGGCGAGGCTGCCGATGCGATCGCGGGGGCCTTGGCCGACGGTCCGCCTCTGCATCGGGCGGCAAGCATGCAGGAGGCGGTGCGGCTGGCCAGAACCCTGGCGCGTCCCGGACAGGCGGTGCTGCTCTCGCCAGCCTGCGCCTCCTTTGACATGTTCAAGAACTTCGAGGATCGTGGCGATCAATTCCGCGAGGCTGTCCATGAGCTCATCTAAACCCACCTCCCCGTGGCGCGAACAACCCACCGATGCCGGCAAGGGAGCCGGCCACATCGATCTGTGGCTGGCCGGAACCGCCTTTGCCCTGCTGTTGATCGGTCTGGTGATGGTCTACTCCGCCTCCACCCCGATCGCCTTGAAAAAATACGACGACTCCACCCACTATGCGCTGCGCAACGCGATCTTTGCGTTGGCTGGCCTGGGCGCCATGGCCTGGTTGAGCCGGCTGCCGATCGCCACCATCCGCAATTTGAGCCGCACCGCTTTCTGGGTGTTGATCTTTCTGTTGGTTCTGGTGTTCATCCCCGGCATCGGCATGGAAGGGGGTGGCGCACGCCGCTGGATCAACCTGCGCCTGTTGACGCTGCAACCCTCGGAACCCTTCAAAGTCGCGTTGATCCTCTACGTCTCTCATCTGCTGGCTTTGGAGCCGCAACGGGTGCGTTATTTCAAGGAGGGACTGTTGCCGCTGTTGGGACTCTTCGGATTGGGAGCGCTCCTGTTGATGGCCGAACCCGATTTCGGCGCCACGCTGATCTGCGGCCTGGTGGTGATGACGGTGATTTTTGTGGCCGGCATGCCGCTCTCCTGGATTACCGCCGTGGCCGGCGCGGCGATTCCTCTGGCTGCAGCGGGGGTGATCATGGCCCCTTACCGATTCCGGCGCGTCACCTCGTTTCTCGATCCCTGGGACGATCCGCTGAACAGCGACTTCCAGCTTGCCCAATCGTTGATTTCGTTTGGCAGCGGCGGGGTGATGGGGGCCGGGCTTGGCGAAGGGCAGCAAAAACAGTTTTATCTGCCCGAAGCACATACCGATTTCATCTTTGCGGTGATCGGCGAGGAGCTGGGTCTGATCTGGATTCTGATCATCATTGCTTTGTTTGCGCTGCTGGTGTGGCGGGCGATGCTCATCGCCCGGTTGAGCGACGATCTGTTCGTGCGCTTGAGCAGCGCGGGCCTCACCACCCTGATCGCTGCCCAGGCGGTTGCCAACATGGCGGTGGTGATGGGACTGCTCCCCCCAAAAGGGTTGACCCTGCCGCTGGTGAGTTACGGCGGCTCCTCCATGGTGATCACCCTCTCCTGCATCGGGCTGCTGTTGGCCTTTTCACGCACCATTCCCGCCCAGGCACGCAGCGGGGCGGTCAGTCGTGACGGAGGGTCGTGATGTCCTCCCCCTCCGGCAAGCGGCTGCTGTTGGCCGGCGGCGGCACCGGCGGACACCTCTTTCCGGCTTTGGCCGTGGCCGATCTCTGGGAGGCCGGCGGCGGCGAGACCCTCTTTGTCGGCGCCCAGGGTGGCATGGAGTGCCACCTGATTCCACAGCACAACAAAAAGCTGGTGACGCTGGCCGTCGGACGCCTCAAGGGGAGCGCTCTTCTGGCGCGCGTCCGCACCGTGATCGGTCTGCCGCTGGCGATTCTGGCCGCGCGGCGGGTGTTGCGGGAGTTCCAACCCCACGCGGTGCTCGGCATGGGGGGGTACGCCTCGGCACCAGCGGTGCTGGCGGCCCGCCTGCTCGGCATCCCCACCCTGTTGCACGATCAAAATGCCATTCCGGGGCTCACCAACCGGCGCATGGGCCGTTTCGCGGATCGGATCCTGACCGGTTTTGCCCAGGCCACCACCTTTTTCCCCCCAGGCCAGGCGGTGGAGACCGGCAATCCGGTGCGCGAGATCTTCTTGCGCGAGGTGCCGCCGCTCACCCTGCCCCAAGAAGGCGAACCGTTTGGGATCCTGATCTTCGGCGGCAGTCAGGGGGCGCATGTCTTCACCGAGGTGGTGCCCGAGGCGCTGATCCGGCTGCACCAGGAGGGTTGGCGCCTGTCCGTGCGTCAGCAGGCGCGCCCGGAGGATCTGGAAATCGTGCGGGAGCGCTATCGTGCTGCCGGCATCGAGGCTGATACCGCTCCTTTTTTTAAAGAGATGGCCCGGGCCTATCGCGAGGCCCACCTGGTGATCAGCCGTGCCGGCGCCTCATCGGTTGCCGAGCTTGCCGCCATCGGGCGTCCCGCCTTGTTGGTCCCCCCAAGCAGGTGGAGCCTGGACCCGGGAGCAAAAACATTTTAACGTGTCCTGGCTGACCACGTTTTTGCGGGAGCGCTTCCGCGATCCGGAGTCGTTGCGTGTGGCTGGGGAGAGAGCGTGCGGGTTGGCGCGTCCCCAGGCAGCACGGGCGATGATGGATGAGATTCTTGAATTGACGGAATGATGAAACAGCTCAACTCCCAACTGTGCAGGGGGGCTTTAAGAGCGGTACACCCCCGGCAGGAGCCGGGAAGTTATCGTGAGAAACGCGCTATAATCAGCCTCAAAGTCAAAACCTTGGGGACTTTGTCCCCAAACCCCTACCGGGGGCGATAATCGCCCCCGGACCCCCGTCAATTTTTCCTTCACGACCACGGACAGGTTCGACCCATGTACGACAAAATCCGCAAGCTCCACTTCGTGGGCATCGGCGGCATTGGCATGAGCGGCATCGCCGAAGTCCTGCTCAATCTGGGCTATCAGGTCTCGGGCTCGGACATGGCCGAAAATGCCTCGGTGCAACGCCTGAAGGGGCTGGGGGCCGATATCCGCATCGGCCATGCCGCCGAACATGTGCGCAGCGCCGATGTGGTGGTGCGCTCCTCGGCGATCACTACCGACAATCCGGAGATCTCAGAGGCCAAACGACTGCGTATTCCGGTCGCGCGCCGCGCCGAGATCCTCGCTGAGTTGATGCGCATGAAATACGGCATCGCCATCGCCGGCACCCACGGCAAGACCACCACCACCTCGATGACCGCCACACTGTTGGGCGAGGCCGGCATGGATCCCACGGTGGTCAACGGCGGCGTGGTCAAAGCGTTCGGCAGCAATGCCCGTCTGGGCACCGGCGACTTTCTGGTCACCGAGGCCGACGAGAGCGATGGCACCTTCTTGAAACTCTTTCCGACCATCGCGGTGGTGACCAACATGGATCCGGAACACATGGAGTTCTACCAGAGCTTCGAGGCGGTCAAACAGGCTTATTTCAGTTTCGTCGAAAAGATCCCCTTCTACGGCCTGGCGGTGCTCTGTCACGATCATCCGCAGGTGGCGGCCCTGGTCAGTCGGTTGGAGGAGAAACGGATCATCACCTATGGATTGGGGGACGGGGCCGATCTGCAGGCGGTCAACATTCGCCGCGAGGAGGGACGCACCCGTTTCACCGTGCTTTTGAAAGATCCGGACCACCACGACGGCGCACCACACCCGCTGGGGGAGCTGGCGCTGCCAGTGCCGGGTCACCACAACGTTCAGAACGCCCTGGCCGCAGTTGCCGTGGCACACGAGTTGGATATCCCCTGGGAGGTGATCGCCCGCGCACTGGATCGTTACAAAGGGGTACGACGCCGCTTCGATATTTTACAAGAGAGTGTGGAGCGGGTGATCATCGACGATTACGCCCACCACCCCTCGGAGATCCGCGCCACGCTGGCGGCAGCGCGCGAAGCCTATCCCAACCGGCGCCTGGTGGCCATCTTCCAGCCACATCGCTACTCGCGGGTCCAGGATCTCTTCCCGGAGTTTCTCACCTGCTTCACCCAGGCCGATCTGGTGCTGGTGGATCGCATCTACCCGGCAGGGGAATCCCCGCCGCCCGGCCCGCTCGACAAAGGGGGTCAGACCCCACTGGTGCGCGGCATCCGCGAAAAATGCAGCATCGAGACTCTCCCCTTGCCCGGCGGCGAAAACTGGCGCGAAGCACTCGAAGCGCTGCTCAAGCCCGGTGATGTGACGCTGTTTCTGGGTGCGGGCAGCATTTCGCACCGGGCGCGGGATTTCGCGGCGGCCTGATTGATCACCCAGGTCGCCGCATGAACCCCTTCGCTCACGTTCCCCTCACCCATCCGGTGCTTAAGGATGTACCACTCAAACCGCGCACCACCTGGCGCATCGGAGGTCCGGCCCGCTGGCTGATCACGCCGGCAAACCCCGCCGAAATCGCCTCACTGCTTAATAAATGGCCAGAAATGCTCTCCCGCGTCACCCTGGGTGGCGGCAGCAATCTGTTAATTTGCGATAAAGGTATTCAAGGCGCAGTTATGGATTTGACCCGGGGCATGAATCGGATTTATACTATTACCGAATCCTTGAAACCAGAGGGGGCAACGATCGTTCATGCCGATGCCGGGGCCACGACACAAGCGCTGGCGCACTTTGCCAGACGTCTGGGATTGACGGGGGCGGAGTTTCTAGCCGGGATTCCGGGCAGTATCGGCGGTGCATTGCGCATGAACGCCGGCGCGCACGGTGGCGAGATCCGGGATCTGGTGATCGAGGCCGATTTGATCGATCCGGCAGGCGGGTGTCACGTTCTGCCGGTTGCGGCGTTGGGGATGAACTACCGCCATTGCGCAATCGATGCCAACTGGATCTTCACCGGCGCCCGGTTCCGGTTTTGGCCGGACGAACCCTCGCGCGTGCGTGAACGGATGCGTGCTTTCAACCAGCGGCGGCGCTCAAGTCAACCGTTGGCCTGGCCGAGTGCCGGGAGCGTTTTCAAGAATCCCTCCTCGGGTGCCAAAGCCTGGGAGCTTTTGGATCGGGCCGGATTGCGGGGGGTGCGCATCGGGGATGCCGAGGTATCGCCGATGCATTGCAATTTTTTTGTCAATCTGGGCCAGGCCACGGCTTGCGACATGCGCGCCTTGATCGATCGGGCACGTCAGACCGTGGCCGATCGGTTCGGTATCCTGTTGGAACCGGAGGTCAAATTCGTCGGATGGGAGTGAGCCGCAACGCCATGCTGGAGCAACTCAAAGCAGCCCTGGCCGAGGGACAACGGATCGCGGTTTTGATGGGAGGCGCCTCTCCGGAGCGTGAGGTGAGCTTGAAAAGCGGTAGCGCGCTTTTGAACGCCTTGGAAAAACGCGGCTGGAATCCCCTGCCCATTGATCCGGCCAACGGGCGCGAACTGCCGGCACAGCTCATCGGGAACCGGGTGGCCGCAGCGGTGCTGGCGCTGCACGGCGAAGGCGGCGAGGATGGCACGATTCAGGGGTTGTTGGAGACCCTGGCGATCCCCTATACCGGCTCGTTCGTGGGCGCCTCGGCGATCTGCATGAACAAAATCGCCAGCAAGCGACTGTTTCGCGATGCCGGCATTCCCACCCCTCCGTGGGAAGAGATCGAAATCGATACCGAAGATCCGCTCGCCGATCTGCCGGAGATTGCGCTCAATCCGCCCTTTTTCGTCAAGCCGACGGAGACCGGATCGAGCGTGGGCATCAGTCGGGTGGCGGATCGAGCCGGCTTGAAGGGAGCACTGAAAAGCGCGGCCAAGGCGGCTGGACCCGGCAAGGTGCGTATTCTGGTGGAAGAGGAGATCATCGGACCGGAGTTGACGCTGGCGGTGCTCAACGACATCCCGCTCCCGCTGATCGAAATCCGCCCCTCGGACGGATTTTTCGATTATCACGCCAAGTATGCCTCGGGCAAGACCCGTTATCTGATCCCGCCGGAGAGCGTGGATCGGGCCACCATGGAGCGCGCCACGCGCATGGGTCATGAAGCCGGACGGGTGGCCGGCTGTCGCGGGTTGTACCGGGTGGATCTGATGGTGGATGGGGATGGCACCCCATGGGTGCTGGAGATCAACACCCTGCCGGGGATGACCGCCACCAGTCTGGCGCCCAAGGCAGCGGCGGCGACCGGATTGTCGTTTGAGGAGCTGGCGGAGCGGATTCTGGCGGGAGCCGGGTTGCAGAGATGCCGCGCCTCCTGTTGAGCCTGCTGATACTGATTCTGGCGACCTTGCTCGGTCGCCAGGGGTGGGAGACGCTCAAGCAGTCGAACTGGTTTCCATTGGAGACGATCCACATCCGGGGTCTGGTGAACATTCCCAACCAGGTGGCCTTGCAAGCCATGGAGACGCCCAAGGGGACCAATCTGCTCGGCATCGATCCCGAGGTGGTACGCGCCCGCCTGCTGGCATTGCCCTGGATCCACACGGTGCGGGTGAAACGGATTTTTCCGTCCACGTTGACGGTAGCGCTCTCAGAGAAGAGCGCGGTGGGTTTGAGTCGTCAGGGCGAACGCCTGATGGTGCTCGACGAGTACGGCATACCGATCAAGCCCTTTGAAAAAGGGGATCCGCTGTTGTTGCCGGTGATTACCCCACTGCCCGGTCCCCATCAGGCGGCAGAAACCGTTTGGTTGTTGAATTTGCTGGACAAACAGGCCTGGATCAAAGATCAGATCTCCGAGGCGGTCGGCATGCCGGGTGGTGGATGGACCCTGTACACGCGCAAGGGTGTCAAGTTATTATTATCGAATCGTGCGGAACAGGAACTTAGTCTCTTGCATAGGTTACAGAAACGTTACAAGATATTGGATCTTCGTATTCGTCAAGTTGAGTTGCGCATCGCCAATCGGATCGCCATTCGTCCGGAACCCCCTCCGGAACCCGTGCGTCCTGAAAAGGGTGAACACAAACGCACTCCGAGCACCTGAAGCCCCGAACCGTTCCGGAACGGACTGCCGGATTGGATGGCGCGTCCAGCGCGCTGCCATATTGGATCACGAATTCGCGCTTTGCGCATCGGACGCCCTCCGGGGCACGGATCAACACAAGATTTCGGGTTGAGCATGCCCAAACAGGACCAAAACCTGATCGTCGGCCTGGATATCGGCACCACCAAGATCTGTTGCGTGGTCGCCGATGTGCAACCCGACGGACGACTGGATATCATCGGCATCGGCACCCATCCATCACGCGGCCTGCGCAAGGGCGTGGTCATTGACATCGACTCCACGGTGGAGAGCATCCGCATGGCCGTCGAGGAGGCGGAAATGATGGCCGGCGTGGAGATCAACATGGTCTTTGCTGGCATCGCGGGTGGCCACATCAAAAGCGGCAACTCCAACGGGGTGGTGGCGACACGCGAAGGGGAGGTGACCCAGAGTGACGTTGTTCGGGTTCTCGATGCAGCGCGTGCGCAGAGCATCCCCATGGATCGCGAAATCTTGCACGTCATCCCGCAGGAGTACATCCTTGATGGCCAGGACGGCATCAAGGAACCTCTCGGCATGCACGGTGTGCGCCTGGAGGCACGGGTGCACATCGTCACCGGCGCGGTCGCCTCGGCGCAGAACATAGTCAAATGCGTCAACCGCTGCGGTCTGGATGTCGGTGACATCATTCTCGAACAGCTGGCCTCCTCCGAGGCGGTGTTGACCGCCGACGAAAAAGAGTTGGGGGTCTGCCTGCTGGACATCGGCGGTGGCACAACCGATATCGCCATCTTCTCCGAAGGACACATCAAGCATACGGCGGTTTTGGCCATCGGTGGAGATCACCTCACGAATGACATCGCCGTTGGATTGCGCACCCCGACCCGCGAGGCCGAACAGCTCAAACGCAATTACGGTTGCACTCTGGCTGCCATGGTCAACCCCGAAGAGACGATCGAAGTCCCGAGTATCGGCGATCGCAAACCCCGCTCCCTCTCCCGACACATTCTGGCCGAAATCATCGAACCGCGCGTCGAAGAACTCTTCACCCTGGTCAACCGTGAGATCGCTCGCTCCGGTTACGAGGAGCATATTGCCGCAGGCGTGGTATTGACTGGTGGTTCGTCGATCACCGAAGGCATGGTCGAGCTGGCCGAAGAGGTGTTCAACAAACCGGTGCGACGCGGCATGCCGCAAGGGGTGGGCGGATTGACCGACGTGGTCTCCAGTCCGGTCTATGCCACAGCGGTCGGTCTGGTGCAGTTTGCCAGCCGCAACGAACGGGAGATGGGACGCCGCATGCAACCCGAACCCGGTGGTTTACCGATCAAAAACGTATTCCAGCGCATGCGTGACTGGTTTGGCGGTCTGTTTTAATTTTGCGCGTCATTTTTCTGGAAGGGGATTTTCATGTCCATTGAATTCGAGACAACGGCGGAACCGTTGCAGCACATCAAGGTCATCGGCGTTGGCGGTGGCGGCGGCAATGCCATCAACAACATGATCCAGGCCCAGCTCGAAGGGGTGGAATTCATTGTGGCCAACACCGATGCCCAGGCTTTGGCGCGCAATTTCGCACCAACCCGGTTGCAGATCGGCACCAACATCACGCGTGGTCTGGGCGCCGGGGCCAAACCGGAAGTGGGCCGGCGCTCCGCCGAGGAGAGCCTGGAGAGCATCAAGGAGGCCATGTACGGAGCCGACATGGTCTTCATCACCGCCGGCATGGGCGGCGGTACTGGAACCGGGGCCGCGCCGGTGATCGCACAGATCGCCAAGGAGCTGGGCATTCTGACGGTGGCGGTGGTTACCAAACCGTTCGGCTTTGAGGGTCGCCGTCGGATGCAGTACGCGGAAGAGGGGCTCAAGGAGCTGCGCGATCACGTTGATACCGTCATCACCATCCCCAACCAGAAGCTGCTTTCCATTGTCGGAAAAAACACCACCATTCTTGAAGCGTTCCGCAAGGCGGACGACGTGTTGTTGCAAGCCGTGCGCGGCATCACCGATCTGATCACCATCACGGGTCTGGTCAATGTGGACTTTGCCGATGTGCGCACGGTGATGGACGAGATGGGTCACGCGATGATGGGCGCTGGCGAGGCCACGGGCGATACGCGGGCGCTCGATGCCGCCACCCAGGCCATCTCCAGCCCTCTGCTCGACGAGATCTCCATTCACGGCGCGCGCGGCGTGCTCATCAACATCACCGGCGGGTACAATCTGGCCCTCCAGGAGGTCGATGAGGCGGTCACCGTGGTCAAAGACATGGTGCACGATGATGCCAACATTGTGGTAGGCGCGGTGATCGACGCATCAATGGAGGATTCGGTGCGTGTGACCGTGGTTGCCACCGGTATTGGCGAGGCCGAACAGGTGGCCTTTCCGAGCAAAGAGAGTTTGACCAACAAGTCCCAGAGCGCCAAGCCCCCTGTCTCTTCCTCTGTTCAACGGGCCAGCGTCAAGACCGTCTCCTCCATCAAAGAGCTTGGTCTGGCGGATGTCGCACTCTCTGGAACAGTCCAACAATGAAGATGCTTTGGACATCCCGACTTTCTTGCGTCGGCAGATGGATTGAGATCGCCCACTCACCGTTCAGCCGGATGCGTTGAAGGAGAGTTTTTTTACAGCCCCGAACTTTTTTCGGGGCATTTTTTTTATTGCCGTGGAACTTGTGCTTTTGGCGTTCCACGGACGGGGAGCTCCCCCCATCATGCAAGTCAAACCGCACCCAGCCTGGAATGTGTCGTTTTTACTGGTAAAAAAAGAGAGGGTCTGGGAGATTCATCTCCCAGGGTTTTGCTTTTGACTTTAGCGCGCTCTTATAAAAAGCATTTTTCGCGTTTCTTGCGAAAAATGCGCCGCGCGCCGCCTTCGCGGGAGTCGTTTCCGCCTTTTGGAAACGACTCCCGCATTTTGCACACGGCCTTGCGAAAAACGACGCACCCCAAAACAGGTGCGGTTTAATTCGTGTTGCGCTCGATTTCATCGAGACGCCATTCATCCCAATTTACCTTCATGGAAGTAACGGTGTTGGCTGCGTTGCTCACTCCTCACCGTACTGGTGTATGCTGCCTTGTTCCTTTAAGCAAATATGCATTAGAATTTGTGAATACAATTGTTCATGGCTGCCCGTCATCGGGAAAAACCAACATTCTTTAATTCACCTTTGCGCACATGATGAAATTTCCTTTTTCTCTTGTCAGATTTTTTCCTTCTCGCTTGAAGCAAAATCAGCTATATTAAAATTTTTGATTCATGGAAGCTGAAATTCCGTTTTTGTGTTGGCATTAGGGTTGCATTAACTGCCATGTCTAACACACTGGGAGACGACTGACAACAAAAGCAGCAAAAATTTGACGTCGGCAGGCCGCTTGACACCGTATCCCATGGATGCCCGTAAAAGAGATGGGGCACAACAACGGAATCAAACTGAAACGGAACCTGAAAGAGATGCTTTCCCAACGCACACTCAAAAATACTATCCGTTGCACCGGGATCGGTCTGCATGGCGGCAAAAAGGTCTACTTGTCGCTGCGTCCGGCACCGGAGAACACCGGCATCGTGTTTCAGCGCATCGATAAAAACAATGCCCTGATTCCTGCACGCGTGGAAAACGTCGTCGATACCCAGCTCTGTTCCACCATCGCCAATGCCGACGGTGTGCGCGTCTCCACGGTTGAACATCTTCTGGCCGCCTTTGCCGGCCTCGGCGTCGACAATGCCTACGTCGATCTCGACAGCGCGGAAGTGCCGATCATGGATGGCAGCGCGGCCCCGTTCGTCTTTCTGATCCAGTGCGCCGGCATCGTCGAACAGCGCCTGCCGAAAAAGTGGCTGCGCATCAAGAAATCGATCTCCGTCTCGCACGAAAACAAACGTGCCTCGTTCCATCCGTGCGATCACTTCCGCTTGAGCTTCCACATCGATTTCGATCACCCCCTGCTCGAAGAACAAGGGGTGGAGATCGACATCACCGAAACCACCTTCATCAAGGATATCAGTCGGGCCCGCACCTTTGGTTTTCTGAAGGATTTGGAGACCCTGCGCGCCAATGGTCTGGCACGCGGCGGTTCGCTGGAAAACGCCATCGTAATCGGTGATTTCCGCATCCTCAACGAAGGGGGGTTGCGTTACGAAAAAGAGTTCGTGCGCCACAAGATCATCGATGCCATTGGCGATCTCTACCTGCTGGGTCGTCCGATTCTGGGCCATTTCAAAGGCATCCGTTCCGGTCACGCCATGAACAACCTTTTATTGCGCAAGCTCCTGGCGCGCAGCGATGCCTGGGAGTTGGTGGAGTCCAGTGAACATGCCTCCTTCCCGGAACTCGTTTCCAATGCCGTGCCGCGCGTGCTTCAACCCGCTGTCGCCTTCTCCATGTAATTTACCTGATGAGGGGAGCCCCCCCTCACCCCCCAATCGTGGATCTCCCCTGCAGGAGATCCACGGTCAATGCGCTCCGCGCAGCCATCCCCTCTCCCGTCCGGCCATCTTAAGCGTTCTTTTGTTCACGCTCTGGATCTCCGGCTGCGGGAAAAATCATACCTCAGACCCAACACCCGTCATTCAACAAGCCCACGCCTTCACCCAAGGCGAAAAACTCTTTGCGCAGCTGTCGCTCGACCCACGCCTGCTCGACCGCCTCGGTGACAACCTCAAACAGAGCGAACCTCTGCAGGCCACCTATCATTTCCGCCTGCTCCGCAAGCACCAATGGCTGCCCAATGCCCACATTCTGGACACCGAGATCCAACGCCACATCCGCATGCGCCTGATCACCGAGCGCTACGAGTTGCAGGAGGGGCACAAGGGTCTGTTCCACTACACCACGGACGAAAACGAGGCGCTGCAATTCATCGGCAATCCCCGTTTCCTGCTGCTCCACCCCCGTTTCAGACTGTTGCCCGATACCGGCTACATCCTGCAAACCCGCGTCACCATCACCCACGAGGGGATGTCGCGGATGTTCAGGTTCCTGGACCGCTGGCTGCAACTGAATCAACCCATGGACTTCTTCCATCAGTCAGAACTGCCATGAAACTCTTCACCAATCCCTTTCGTCATGGCTATCTTCTGGCACTCCCTTTGGTGGTGGCGATCATCACCTTCCTGACAGCCCAGGGTTTGCGCGGTGCGGCGGCGGTCAGCAGCGGTGAATACGGCGTGGTCTTTCTGATCCTGCTCTACGTCAACCTGTTTTTGGCTCTGGCCCTGGGATTTTTAGTACTGCGTCACGTCTTCCGGCTCTGGCTCGACCGGCGGCAGCGGCGCACCGGCTCAATGCTGCGCACCCGCATGGCCTTGATGTTCGTCGCCTTGTCGCTGCTGCCCACCCTGATCATCGCGATTCTGTCGGTCAATTTCCTCAATCGCGGGGTGGACTCCTGGTTCTCCGATCGCATCGCCCGCGCCATGGATACCTCCCTGGGGGTATCGCGCGCCTTCTACCGGGAGAGCCAACGCAACGTCCGCCACGACGCCGAAGGGATCGTGCGCAACCGTACGGTGGCCTCGGCGCTCGCCTTGGAGGACAACGAGGCGGTTGCCGCGATCCTGGAGGTGGAGCGCAACGCCCGCGGTCTCGATGAGGTGACCATCCTGCGCCCCGATGGCACGAGCATCGCGAAGGCCGGCGGACTCCCCTTCGATCCGCTGCCGGATCTGGATGCGCTGGTGGAGGGGGGATCACGCGCCCTGGTGATCACCAGTGACGCCGGGGACCGGGTGCGGGCCTTCGTACCGCTCGACGACAACTTCGTGCTCTCCACCGGTCACTGGATTGACCGGCAGATCCTCGGCCAACTGGAGAACATCGAGGCGGTCTACGTCGATTACAAGAATCTGCGCGCCTCCCACGGACTGCTCAAGGCCAACCATACGGTCACACTCGCCCTGATCGCGCTGTTGTTGCTGTTGGCTGCGATCTGGTCGGGTTTCCGCATCGCCGATGATCTGACCGATCCGATCGCCGAGTTGATCGTCGGCGCGCGCAAGGTGGCCATCGGCGATCTGACTGTCACCCTGTCGGTGACCGGCAGCGATGAACTGGCCACCCTCATGGCCGCCTTCAACGCCATGACCCGCAAACTCCAGGAGAACCACGACGAGTTGCAGGCCACCAACGCCCTGTTGGAGGAGCGGCGCCGCTTCATGGCCGCAATCGTGGAGCATATCTCCGCCGGGGTGATCAGCGTGACGCGCGGAGGTGAGATCGCCCTGATGAACCCGGCTGCCGGTCAACTGCTGGGGCTTGACAGCCAGCAGGTGATTGGTCAGCACCACCGCGCCGTACTGCCCGAGGCGATGCTCGCCCCGCTTGCACAACGCGATGCACGCCGGGGTGTTGCCGGCAGCGGAGAGGGGTCCGCCCCATCCACGGAGGCGGCCATGCAGTTCCAGATGCAAATTCAGGGCGCGGAGCGCATCCACACCCTGACGGTTCGCATCACGCCACTGGTCGACGGTATCGGGGAGGGGCAGGGGTTCATCGCCACATTTGACGATATCACCGACATCCTGCTTGCACAGCGTTCGCACGCCTGGAGCGAAGTGGCGCGACGCATCGCCCACGAGATCAAGAATCCGCTCACGCCGATTCAGCTCTGGGCGCAACGGCTGCGCCGCAAGTATATGAAACACAAGTCGGAATCGTGTCCGGACTGGCAGGTGCTCGACGAGGGGACCAACGCGATCATCAGCCAGGTGGAGGAGTTGCGGGTGTTGGTGAACGAATTTTCCACCTTCGCCCGTCTGCCGCGCCCGGAGTTGACCCCCAACGATCTGCACACCGGCATCGAAGAGGTGTTGCAACTGCATCGCACCGAATTGGAGAAATTCAACCTCACCACCGATTTTGCCGCCGAACTGCCGCTCTTTCCGCACGATCGCGGGCAGATCAAACAGGTCTTCACCAATGTAATCTCCAACGCCATGGCCGCGATTCGCGAGCGCAACGAAGCAAGCCATCTTGCCATTTCCACCGAGGTTACGGAAAATGGCGATTGGGTCCGGATCCAGATTGCCGATTCCGGCCTGGGAATCCCGCCCAAGGATCGGGATCGGGTCTTTGAACCCTATTTCACCACCAAGGCTACGGGAGTCGGATTGGGCATGGCCATTGTCAAGAAGATCATCGAGGATCATGGCGGGACGATCCGTATCCGGCAATCCCAGTGGGATGGCGCAGCAGTCGAGATTCAACTGCCGTTGAAACCGGCTACGACTTCTGCCACCCTCCCCGCACCTCACGCCGTTTCGCCTCGGGAGCACGTCTGACGACCATGAACCGCACGATTCTAATCATCGACGATGAAGAGGCGATCCGCACCAGTCTGCGCGGCATCCTGGAGGACGAGGAGTATCTGGTGCTTGAAGCGGCATCAGGCGAGCAGGGGTTGGCGGTGATCGAGGCTCAGGAGGTGGCAGCGATCCTTCTGGATATCTGGATGACCGGTATCGATGGCATCGAGACCCTGCGACGCATCAAGGCGCGCGAGAAGAGCACGCCCGGTGAGGGGGAGATCCCGGTGATCATGATGTCGGGCCACGGCACGATCGAAACCGCGGTCTCGGCCACCAAGGAGGGGGCTTACGACTTTCTGGAAAAGCCGCTTTCGCTGGATCGGGTGCTGTTGTTGTTGGATCGGGCGATCCGCACCCACGATCTGGCGCGCGAAAACCGCGCGCTCAAGGCGCAGATGGACTCTGTGCCACCGATGATCGGCGATTCGCCGGCCATGCGGGCTCTCGAGGAGAAACTACTGCGCGTGGCCCCGACCGAGGGGTGGGTGTTGATCTCCGGCGAAAACGGCACCGGCAAGGAGGTGGCAGCCCGACGGCTGCATGCCCTCTCCACACGTGCTGCCGGTCCGTTCATCGCGCTCAACTCGGCGGCCATTCCCGAAGAGTCGATCGAAGCCGAACTCTTCGGTCTGGAGACGAGCGGGCCGGGGGGTCAGAAGATCATTCAGGCCGGACGTTTTGAACAGAGCAATCGCGGCACGCTGTTTCTCGATTCGGTCGGCGACATGTCCTTGAAGACCCAGGCCAAGATCCTGCGCGCCCTCCAGGAGCGCCGCTTCGAGCGGGTCGGCGGTCGACGCCCGGTTCAGGTCGATGTGCGGGTGATCGCAGCCACCAACAAGGATCTGCAAGAAGAGATTGATCAGGGACGTTTTCGGCTGGATCTCTACTACCGGTTGAACGTCATCCCGATCGCCGTCCCGCCGCTGCGTGAGCGGCTCGATGATCTCAAACCGCTGGTGGAGTTTTTCATCAAGACCCAGCAGGCCACCCTGCCGCAACAGCGCGCCTTTTCGCCTGCGGCACTCAACTGCCTGAAGAACTACCACTGGCCCGGCAACGTGCGTGAGCTAAAAAATCTGGTGGAACGGATGTTGATCATGGCCCCGGGCACGACGATCGATCCGGAGGATCTGCCGGAGTTCATCCATTTAAAACCGGGCGCCACCCCATCCTCCACCCCGTGGGATACGCTGCTGGAAAACGAAAATCTGCGCGATGCCCGCATCGCCTTTGAACGGATCTTCTTGAAGACCCAGCTGGCCCGTCACAATGGCAACATTTCGCGTACCGCCGAGGTGATCGGCATGGAGCGTTCAGCCTTGCATCGCAAGTTGAAAACCCTGGGTTTGGACTGATACAATGATCACCTCCGCCATGTGGAAACCGTACCCTGGAGCCGCCTGATGAAGCCACTTGACACGGTGCTGATCGACAAAATCCTGATTCAATACGATCAGCAGAAAAAGAATTACCAGGATTTCCTGGAGCGCACCCTGACGCTGATCAAGGAGTTCATCGTGCCCGATGGCCCGAAGATCCATTCGATCGTCGGACGCATCAAGGAAAAGGAGAGTCTGGTTGAAAAACTCAACAATCCCAGGGCCCCCTACGCCACTTTGAACGATGTGCCGGATATCGCCGGGATTCGCATCATCACCTATTTCGAGGAGGAGGTGCAGGTCATCTCCGAAATCATCCGCCGCGAATTCAACGTCTTCGCCTCACCGGAGCATCCCAGGGCACAGACTGCGGATCCGAACCGCTTCGGTTATTCCTCGACCAATTTGCAGGTAGGGTTGTTGGACAACCGGTTGGAGCTGATTGAATACCGGCGTTTTCGGGGATTTCTGGTCGAATTGCAGATCCGTTCGGTGTTGCAGCACGCCTGGTTGGAGATCAACAAACATCTGGGGTTTGCCACGCGCGAGCACTGCCCGCCGGCCAAACAGCGGGAATATGCCCGGGTGACCGCGCTCTTCGAACTGGCGGATCTGGAACTCAACCAGATCAAGCCGCACGCCTGGCAACCCAAGAAAAATACCCGCTCGACCGATTCAGGACTCGTGCCGGGCGATCCCCTGCCGCCGCTGCCGGAGCTCCCCTTCGAGCCTTTGCCGCCACTTGAGGAGGAAAAAGCCACAGCAGCGGCCAAACCGCAGGCAGCTGCGACCGCCAGCAAACAACCCTCCCTGCTCGAACGTCCAGCGACAGTCAGCCGCATCAGCGAAGCGGAGATGGAGCGCTTCGTGCTTGACAACCGTTTGATCAACGCCTATGACCGCAAGATTGCCGATCACTACGACACGCGCCTGATCTTCAAATCACCGAGCATCGCCATTCTCACCGAAGCCTGTTTCCTGGTGGATCTTCCCTCGATTGCCGAGGTCGGCGAGGTGATCCGTCACAACGAGAAGTTCATCAAACCGGTGGCGCGGGTGCTGTTCGGGGATCCGGCGGAGAGCAAATACGAGCATATCTCACGCGGCGTGACGTTGCTGGTGGTCTGTACCGCTCTGGCGGCCAAGACCGGTCAAACCAATGCGGTCTTTCAATTCATCACCCGCAACCACTTCGAGAACGATCCGACGATCAACGGCAAATCTTCGGAGTTGATCGACTGCGTGCAAGAGGTGTTGGAGGCGTAACCCTCAACGCCCCCTGTCGTACCCATGCGCCGATTCCCAAACCGCACCCATTTTGGGTGGTGCCTTACGTTAACCTAGCGGATCAACCAAGCTGATTTGACTGATTGCGATGGTCTGGCACGCCAGTCACTCAACCTTAAAGCCTCTGTCCTGCGGCTTTGTTCTTGGGCCATGTTCGCGGGATTGTTTTGCAAAAGACGCAAAACAATCCCGCAACCAAGGCGGCGCGCGGCGCATTTTTCGCAAAAGGCGCGAAAAATGCTTCTTTTGAAGAGCGCGCTAAAATCAAAGTCAAAACCCTGGGAGATGAATCTCCCAGACCCTCTCTTTTTTTTCACTAATAAAAACTACACATTCCAAGCTGGGTGCGGTTTATCATGACGGATGGGACTCCGGGGTGTCTCGACCTGATTCCTACGGCATCACCGGCGTGGACGACTTGCGCAAGGGTTACCCGTTGGCTGCGTCGATGCGCCGCCGTGTACTCTCCACCAGGCGATCCGGATGGATGATCGCCCGCAAATGGGTGCCGGAGCCGACCAGTCCGCCGGCATCGAGCACCTCGACCCGGAAGCGGTAGAGCCTGGCTTCCCGACCTTGATAGATCGCCCGTAGCGTGATCCGCTCAAACAGCGGGGTGGCCGCCAGATGGGTGACATCCAGGCTCACGCCGACCGACAATTTGCCCTCACCCAACTCCGGACGCATCAACCGCGCAGCAGCCAACTCCATCAAACCGATCATCCGCGAGGTGGCCAGCACCTCCGGGAACTCATCCCCTTCCGCCAGACGGAGCAACTGCGCCGAATCGCTGGCTACGACCGTATACTCAAACCCGTATTGATCACCCGGTTCCACGCTGCAATCTCCTCAGTTTGAACCTGATCCGGCAGTTGCTGACGGGATCCAGGTTGAACCCATCATTTCCCACTGAAACGTTTTCGCCCCTCAATCATCCTACTCCGAACCCGGAACGATGAAAAGCGCGCCTGTTGGCCAAAGGCGCCCATTGGCAGCCGCCAATTTTCCGACTCACCATCATCCCGGATCCGCAGTTGCGGGCAATCACCTGCGACAACCTTTTGATCCATCCGGCAGATCGGAAGAAGGCCCCATTACCAAAAAGGCAACTTCGGTTTCTTACAATTCACAATATGAACCACTATGTTAGCACACACAATCACCCGCAACTGCCGGATCTGGGATCCTTGCCAAACCCCGAAACAAAAACACATAGCACCCTTTAGACGGCATATTTCTTGCGTTAAACCTCCAAATCCCAGAACGCGCCCGAACAAATGGTGTCAAAGTTCAGCGCGAGAGGTAAGAACTCTTGACAAGTCCGGTCCATCAAACCAACGACAAAAGGCTCTTATGAAAGCATCACCCAATCGTGAACAGTTTCTGTTTCTGGTGACCGGCGGCATCATCCTCGTGCTGATCCTGCTGGTGGTGATCTTCAACATGGTCCGCTCCCCAGGCGATCTGCTCGCCGAAAAGGAGACGCAACCACCGCCCAAGGTCAAGGTCGGGGATCGTGTCAACGATGCCAACAAATCAGCCTGGTTGACGCAGGTGGCACCGGCGCCGATCTTCAACGCCGATGGTGCCAAGAGCGATGCCAAGGCCGAACCCAAGATCGAAATCGATGCCAAAGATTTGACCGCACCGGATCCGAACGCCAAGGAGGATGCCAACAAACCGCGCGATCCGTGGAACTCGAAAGAGGCATCGGCTTTGGAAGCCGCCCGGTTGGAGTCCAAGCCCCTGCCCAGGGAGGTAGGTCTGAGCACCGCCAAGCCGGTACCACCCGTACCAACTGACAACCATGTTGCCCCACCCATGCCGCAGATGGTCGCCAATGCCGGTGCGCGTCCCACGCCGCCCCCACCCGCCCGGGGTCAACAAACGCAAAAAGAGACACAGGGGGATTCCAGGAGCGCCACCGTGTCGAACAAGCCCAATGGCCGGGATCAAACCGACGAAACCGACGAGAATGACAGCGCCGTCAAGCCGTCAAAAGCCGCAGCCAACGGCTTTACGGTTCAGGTGGCTTCCTTCAACGACACCGAGCATGCCGAAGCGTTGGTGACCAAGCTCTCCAGCCTGATGTTCGAAGGCAAACGCATGCCCACCTTCATCACCAATCCCAAAGCCGGCAGCAAACCGGTCTATCGCGTGCGTCTCGGTCCCTTCCAGACCCAGCAGCGCGCCCAGCAGGCGGCCAACATGGCCCAGGCCAAAGTTGGCGTGAAAGGGGCAGTGCTCAACCCCGGACAGTGACGATCAAGCGATTGCGGATGAGTCTCCCTTCTTGAACCGCACCCAGCTTGGAATGTGTAGTTTTTACTGGTAAAAAAAAAGAGAGGGTCTGGGAGATTCCTCTCCCAGGGTTTTGCTTTTGACTTTAGCGCGCTATATAAAGAGCATTTTTCGCGCCTTTTGCGAAAAATGCGCCGCGCGCGGCCTTCGTGAGCGTCGTTTCCGCTTTTTAGAAACGACCCCCGCATCTTGCACGCAGCCTTGCAAAAAACGACGCATCCCAAAGCAGATGCGGTTTAATGTGTGCCTCATCCATGCTCCCATGACACTTGCTGCCCTCCACCAAATGCACCACGCCTCACGATTCACCTCGATTTTTTGCTCTGCACTAAAAAATTGCTTTTGCATCCGGTCCCGAACGGCTAAAGTCTACCCTCTGAAGTGGCGACGATTTCCTGCTCAACAACCAGAAATCGTCGCACTTCGAGGATTCCAATGGATTCAACCTCCACGCCATAAGACCATCCTGAATGAACCCTACCGTCAACGATGCAAGCAGACGTGATGTTGCCAACCTCACTGGCGTGCGCCATCGCTACGGTCGTCATCAGGTGCTCGCCGGCATCGACTTGACCGTACGGCGTGGCGAATGCGTGGTGTTGTTTGGCGCCAACGGATCCGGGAAATCGACACTGTTATCCCTGCTTTCGACCCGCTACACCATTCGCGAAGGGAGCTACCACCTCGACGGACTGGATGTGCGTCACCATGGCCAGGAGGCGCGCGAACGGCTGTTGTTCGTCGGCCATCACACCCATCTTTACGGCCATTTGACCTCCATGGAGAATCTGCGTTTTTATGGCGACCTGCACGGACTCACCCTTTCGGAGGCCCGTCTGCGCCAGGCGCTCGACACCGTGGGGCTGGCCAAGGCCGCCGACAAACCGGTGCAGTGGTTTTCCGCCGGCATGCGCAAGCGGCTGGCGCTTGCCCGCATGCTGCTCTCCAATCCGCTGTTGCTGCTGCTTGACGAGCCCTACTCGGCTTTGGACTCCCAGGGGGTGCACTGGCTCAATGCCATGTTGAACGATTATCTGGATCAAGGGGGCGCGGTGATCATGGCCAGCCACGATCCGGAACGGGTCGCAGCCCTTGATCATCGGCCCCATCAACTGGCGCGCGGCATCCTCATTCCGATTGATGCCGGCGAACCGGAGACCGCATAAGTGCTCAAAGCCATCTACCGCATCGCCTGGAAGGATGTTGCCGGGGATCTGCGCCGCCGGGCCACGCTTTCGTCCATGCTCTTTTTCGCCATTTCGGTGCTGGTGGTGTTTCAGGCCGCCTTTGAGCCGGATCGCAAGGAGGCGCTGCGTCTGCTGCCAGGTCTTTTGTGGGCCACCTCGCTCTTCACCACGCTGGTCGGATTGGGTCGGGTGTTCCAGGCCGAAGAGGAGGATGGTGCCTTCGAGGGTCTGCTGCTCGCCTCGGTGCCGCGCGGGGTGATCTTTTTTGGCAAGTGGCTTGGCAATCTTTTGTTGACCCTGCTGGTAGAATTTCTGATACTTCCTTTGACCATGGTGCTCTTCAATGTCGATGCCTGGCAGCAGATCCCGATGATCCTGGCGATTCTGACTTTGGGCACGCTCGGTTTGACCGGTCTGGGAACGCTGTTGGCCGCCATGACGCGGGGCGCCCGTTCGCGCGAGACCCTGTTGGCTCTGCTCTTGTTGCCACTGACCGCGCCGTTGTTGATCAGCGGCGTACAGGCAGTGGCCGCAACGCTGGTCGAAGACGGCGCGATTTCCCCGTGGCTGAAACTGTTGGTAATTTTCGATCTGGTCTATCTGGCCATCACCCCGTGGGCCTTTGGATGGTTGGTGGAGGAGTAAGCGGTTCAACTCTATGAATATTCTTAAGAAGATTCAATTTTTTGTCGGGCTGGCAACCTTGATTTCCCTGGCTGTCGGCCTGTGGTACGTCTATCAGGCCCCGGCGGATTTTCAGCAGGGGGGCGCGGTGCGCATCCTCTACATACATGTCCCGTCGGCCAAGTTAGCCTTGTTGAGCTATCTGTTCCTGACCGTTGCCTCAATCCTGTATCTATGGAAACGGTGGGAGAGCGCGGACATCCTCGCCGAAGCGGCAGCATCGGTGGGAGCGGCTTTCACGGTGTTGACCCTGGCCTCGGGTTCGATCTGGGGCAAGCCGATGTGGGGCACCTGGTGGGTCTGGGATGCGCGCCTCACCTCGATGCTGGTGCTGTTGATCCTCTACAAGGGGTTGATGGTGCTGCGCCACTCGCTCGACGATCCGGTCAAGGGGGCGCGCGCCACGGCGGTTCTGGCCATCATCGGTGCCGTGGATCTGCCGATCATCCACTATTCGGTCGTCTGGTGGCGCACGCTCCATCAACCGCCGTCGCTCGCCTCCGGAGAGAACGCCCAGGTCCACATCACGGGTCCACTGCTCCCGCCATTGCTGATCCTGTCCGGGGCGTTTATTCTACTGGGTTTGTACATGGTGACGGTCAAGGCGCGTCAGATCGAGGCGCGCCGCCGTCTGGACGCCCTCGAAGCCGCCAGGATGCATCACGATGAGTGATTACACCCTCTATGTCGCCTCGGTCTATCTGCTGGCCCTCGCGGTCTACGGCGGTTATACCCTGCGTTGGCGCCTCGCTTACAAGAAATTGGAAGCGCAACTCGCATCGCACAGCCAGGAGTCCGCATGAGCATCTCCCTCAATCGCCGGATCTTCATGATCATCACCCTGATCCTGGTCGCCGGATCGCTGGGCTTCCTGGTACTCTCCTCCTTTACCGGTGCGCTGGTCTATTTTCATACGCCCACCGAAGCACTGGCCAAAAACCAGGAACTCACCGGCAAGAAAATCCGCATCGGTGGCATGGTGCAAACCGGTTCACTGGCCAAGGAGAGCGGCACCTTGAAGATCCGTTTCCTGGTGACCGATGGCAAGGCGCAGATTCCGGTACGCTACGAAGGGATGGTGCCGGATCTGTTCCGCGAGGGTCAGGGGGTGGTCGTGGAGGGCACCTGGAGGGCCGGAGAGGATTTCCTGGCTGACACCATCTTGGCCAAACACAGCGAGGATTACGTCCCGGTGGAGATGAACGAACAGGGGATCGCCAAATCCAAGGAGTCGCTGTTGAAATCCCTGAAATGACTTCAATCCGGTTCGGGACTTCCTATCGCCATCAACCAAACAAAGGTCAATCCGCCTCATGTGGATCGAAATCGCCCATTTTTCCACACTCATCGCTTTGTTATTAGCCGGTGTGCTACTCGTTGCCCCTCTGGCCGGCCTCCGTTGGCAACAGGTGGTCTGGATCCGTGTCGGTCGTCAGGCCGCTTTTTTCGCCTGCGGCCTTCTGACCCTGGCCTCAGCCGGCTTGATCCTCTCTTTTTTGAATCATGACTTCTCGGTCAAATACGTCGCCGAACACGCCTCGCTGAAACTGCCGATCTTCTATCTGGCCACAGCCATGTGGGGCGGACACGAAGGGTCTTTGCTGCTCTGGGCCTGGCTGTTGTCGCTCTTCATCGCCATTGCCGCCTGGCGTCACTGGCAAACCCATCCGGTCTCCATGCCGTGGGTGCTGTCGATCTCGGGCGGATTGCTGCTCGGTTTTCTGCTGCTGGTGGTGTTTCTCTCCAGTCCGTTTGAACGGCTGATGAATCCGCCCTTCGATGGCCGGGATTTGAACCCCCTGCTGCAAGACCCAGGCATGGTGTTTCATCCACCGTTTCTCTACATGGGTTACGTCGGCTTTGCGATCCCGTATGCCTTTGCCATGGCCGCGCTGATCACCGCGCAAGGGGACAGCGAGTGGATTCTGGCCACACGGCGCTGGACGCTCTTTTCCTGGGCCATGCTGACCATCGGCATCGTGTTCGGCGCCTATTGGGCCTACTACGAACTGGGCTGGGGCGGCTACTGGGCCTGGGATCCGGTGGAGAACGCCTCGTTCATGCCCTGGTTGACCGGTCTTGCCTTCCTGCACTCGGTGATGGTCCAGGAGCGGCGTCGTATGTTCAGAACCTGGAATCTTTTTCTCATCATCACCACTTTTGCGCTGTCGCTGCTCGGCACCTTTCTGGTCCGCTCCGGGGTGCTCTCGTCGGTGCATGCCTTTGCCACCGATCCGGGACGCGGTGTCTATATCCTGATCTTCATGGCCGCCTTGCTGCTCTTCTCCTTTGGGCTGCTAACCTCGCGTGCAGACCTGTTAAAGGAAACCCCGAAGCTGGAGAGCGGCCTGTCGCGCGAGTTTTCCTTCCTGATCAACAACCTGTTTCTGGTGGCCGGGGCCTGCACCGTGCTGTTGGGGACACTCTATCCGCTGGCGGTCGAAACCTTATCGACCGCCAAGGTATCGGTGGGGGCACCCTATTACAACAAGGTGTTCATCCCGATCATGCTCGGCATGCTGCTGTTGATGGGTGTTGGACCGATCATCCCCTGGCAGCGGAGTTCATGGACGCGGCTGCGTCAGGAGTTTCTGCCCGCATTGCTGCTCGGCATCCTCGGTGCGGCTGTTGCGCCGCTGATCGGCATCACCCATCCGTCGGGTGCGATCGCCTTTGGGTTGATACTTTTCGTCAGTTCCACCCATCTGAAAGATGTGCTGCACAACATACGCATCCGCATGCAGCGCGACTCGCTCTCCGCGCCGGGCGCCTTGTGGCGGTTGATTGGGCGCAACAAGCGGCGTTATGGCGGTCTGTTCGTTCATTTGGGCACGCTCGTCACAGTGGCCGGTTTCGTGGGATCCGGGCTGTTCCAGGAGGAGCGCGATCTGTTCATGTCGGTGGGGGATTCGATGCAGATCGGCTCGTGGAATTTGACGTTGGAGTCGATCGGCAAGACAGCCAGGCGCAACTGGCAGGCGGACGAGGCGGTGATTCGTGCCGAGCGTGTTGGTGCGGAACCGATTCATCTGACGCCTCAGAAGCGGGTCTACAACGAGCACTCCCAGCCCACCACGGAGGCGGCGATCTACAGCACCTGGCGTGAGGATCTGTATGTGGTGCTCGGGGATGGGGTCAAGGAGGGGGTGTGGGCGTTTCGGGTCTATCGCAACCCGTTGATCTCATGGGTCTGGGTGGGTTCAACCTTGATGGTGATCGGGGTGTTTTGGGCGATGTTGCAAGGAAGAAGGGCGGCGAGGAGCCAGGATTGACGGGCGGATTGACGACTCCACCAAACCGCACCCATCTTGGAATGTGTCGTTTTTACTGTTAAAAAAAAAGAGCGGGTCTGGGAAATTCATCTCCCAGGGTTTTGTTTTTGACTTTAGCGCGTTTTTTATCAAGAAGCATTTTTCGCGTCTTTTGCGAAAAATGCGCCGCGTGCGGCCTTTTACACCCGAGGGTTGCCGATTTTTGGCAACCCTCGGCTGCAACTTGTACGACGAGCGGATTCGCGACTCAACAAATCTGGAGCGTGACTCCACGAGAGGTATGGACCGGACATGAATGGCATCTGGAAGCTGGTGTTGCTTGGGGCCGTGATGGCCATTCTGCTGTTGTTCGCTTTGGGACTCAAAAACGATCCTCGCGACATCCCCTCGCCGCTGGTGAACCGCCCTGCGAGCGATTTTTCCGCCCCTGCGCTGGATGGCAACCAGACGGTTTCCCTCTCGGCACAGCGTGGCAAGTGGGTATTGGTCAATTTCTGGGGTTCGTGGTGCGTGAGCTGCGTGGTCGAGCATCCCTATCTGATCGAACTGGCGGCCAAGACCAACAATCGCCCCGATTTTGTGATCATCGGTGTTGATTTTCGCGATACGCCGGATGCGGCACAGGCCTTTTTGAAACGGCACGGCAATCCGGGCTATACCCATGCCCAGGATCCGGATCAGAAGATCGCCATCGACTGGGGGGTGTATGGCGCGCCGGAGTCCTATCTGGTGGATCCGAATGGTACGATCCGCATGAAGCATACCGGACCGCTGTTCCCCGGCTGGTTCGAGCAGCGCGCCTTACCGTTGATGCAAGGAAACGCCAAATGATTTTTTCTCGCCAGTTATTAAGGCCGCTTTTGATGATGCTGATGCTGATCGGATCCGCCCACGCCGAGGTGCGCCGCGAAGATCCCACCGAGTCGATGGTGCGGCAGATCGCCAAGGATCTGCGCTGCGCAGTGTGTCAGAACCAGTCGGTGTACGAATCCAACTCCGAGTTGGCCAAGGACATGTTGAAGATCATCCGCGACAAAGTGGCAGCGGGTGAGAAAGAGCCAGCGATCCGCGACTATTTTCATCAACGTTACGGGGATTACATCTATCTGGAGCCGACCGGCCAGGGGATGAACGCGCTGTTGTGGAGCGCGCCGTTTCTGGGATTGGGATTAGGTGGCTACGCCCTGTGGCTGGCACTGCGCCGCTGGCGTGGTCAGGCGACGAAAGAAGCGGCTGACGCCTCCCAAGCGCCCCCCTCCCCGACCCCAGATGCCGCCATGCAGAGCCGCATCGAGCAGGAGTTGAAACAAGTTGAAATGTAAAACCTCTGCATCTTGACAACAACTCAATTGTTAATATTATTTATAATGATATAAGTTTTTATAAAAACGCACGCAGCACATTTTTTGCAAACACCGCGAAAAATGCTTCTTTAATAAAGAGCACGATTAAATCTAAAGTCAAAGACAAAACCCTGGAAGATGAATCTCCCAGACCCTTTCTTTTTTTACTAAGCTCTCGGGTGTGGTATCAACTTTTTGCACAGTCAGGGCATGTTTGCTGTCCATGGTGTGGATCCTGTGCGACCGGGTTGTGCGCCAGCAAAAAAACTGGACATCTCGCATCTTTTTTTTGTTGACACGCTTAAGTGAAGGACGTAGTTTATGTTGCAGTGCAACATAAACACACACCAACATTCTGACCGGCATCTTGCTCAAGGGGATAGACCATGGACAATCAAGAAATCATCGTAAAAATGGCAGAAATGAGCAAATTCGTGATCGACTCCATCACGGAAATGAAAAACATCAATGAGAACATTATCTCTCAACTCGCGAAACAACAGATTGAAGCGGTTGAGGGGTTCAACGCGGCCACTACACGGCAACTCAGCGAACTGACCGCCGTTAAATCCCCCCGTGAACTCTTGGACGCCCAGGCTGAAATCGCCACAGAGGTGGCCAAAGATGTAAAAGAGCACGCTTGGCGCGTCATCAACATCCTGACCGAGAGTCAGAATGAACTCCGGGCGTTTGCCGAGAAAAACGTCCAGCAGTTCGTGGAGAAGGCCTTGACCGCTGCCTGATGATGCGGGTGACGTCCTCTCCAGGCTCCTTCTGGAGGGGACGGTCAACCCTGAATCGGTGCAAGGAAATCCCGCTTCTTCTTCCTCAGCTTCCATTCCATCGGGAAGGGATTCTTCACTTCCCGCGAAATCGGAACGTCCGGCTGCTGCCTGTCCAGGATTTCGACGATGATGTGACGCTGGCCGTCCGTGGCCGGTTTTGCACCTCGTGGCTCAGCAGGATGGTCCGCTCATCCATTTTCCCTGACAAACCGATACTGTCCACTTGGAATCAAAAACACCCCCCCCTGTTTCGGTGCATTGCAGGGGGGAAAGGCTTACCCCTTTTCGTCGTGATAGTAGGTCGCGGCGATCTTCTGGACTTCCGGGGTGTTGAGGTAGGGCATGTATTTTTTGTCCTCGACGAGGATGTGCCCCACCAGCCATTGATTCAGGAAAATCACCACCGCATCGACCACGGCGTTGCGGCTTTCGTCGTCGCGCGCCTTGTTGAAACGCGAGCGGAATTCGCATAGGTTCTCGCGAATTTTGTCGTGCAACCCCTCATGCTCTTCCAACTCCGCATAGCCGGCCTTGCGCATCAGGCGCTCCTCGAAGCGGAAATGGCTGGTCACATAACCGCGCAGTTGCACAAAGATGCGGTCCAGGGTCGATTCGGTCTCGCCATTGTGGACCGAATCCATCAACAGTCCGAAGAGTTGAAACAATCGTTGATGCTGGTCGTCGATGGGGCCGACCCCCACGCTGTATTCGGGTTTCCACATGGCCGTCATCCTTATGGGTGAGTAAAGTCTGCAAGATCCTGGGTGCCTGTCGAGGGCACGTCCCTATAAAGTAAATTGATAATCCTAAATATCAGACAAGGCAAGAAAAAAAGCATGCAAGACCAGAAATCCCGACATCAGTTTATAGAAATATTCTGAAATAAAAATTATTGATAGTGCAATCGCGGAACTTTTTTGTATACTCAACCATCTATCGAAAAATGTAACCTTCGTCGGTCAACTGTTAAAATAAGAATCAATATAAAAATTGCCTCTTGTTATTCAAAAGCATCACGGGAGCGATCTGATGAGCGAACAACAACCGAAAAATAACGAAAAACTTCAACTGAATCCAACTCCAATGATTGATGAGTTGGAGAGTGGCCCCTGGCCGAGCTTCATCAAGGGGTTCAAGGAGACCGCGCAACGCACCGGCAAGACCATGGTGCGCGGCGTGCTCGATCAGCTCAATTACTCCTACGAGACCCGCATGGGGTACTGGAAAGGAGGCGTGGTCGGCGTGCATGGCTACGGCGCCGGGATCATCAGCCGTTACAGCATGATCGGCGACAAGTTCCCGGAAGCGATCGAATTCCACACCATGCGCATCCAGCCGGCGCCCGGCCTGCACTACAGCTCCAAGGCGCTGCGCGAGATCTGCGACATCTGGGAGAAATACGGCTCCGGCCTGATCTCCATGCATGGTCAGACCGGCAATCTGCAACTCCAGGGGATCAAGGCCGAGAATGTCCAGGCCTGCTTCGATGAACTCAACCAGTTGGGTTGGGACCTGGGTGGCGCCGGCGCCACGGTGCGTACCGGTCTCTCCTGCGTCGGTCCGGCGCGCTGCGAGCAGGCCTGCTACGACACCCTGCATGTGCATGGCAAGGTGCTCTCCTACTATGCCGATCTCACCCACCGTCCGCAACTCCCCTACAAGGCGAAATTCAAGTTCTCCGGCTGCCCGAACGACTGCACCAACAGCATCCAGCGCAGCGACTACTCGGTGATCGGCACCTGGCGCGACGACATCAAGATCGATCAGGCGGAGGTGGAGAGGTTCATCGATGCCAAGGGGGTGGATTACCTGGTCAACAACGTCATCACCCGGTGTCCGACCAAGGCCATCACCTTGAAGGGCAAAGAGATGGTGATCGACAACCGCGACTGCGTGCGCTGCATGCACTGTCTGAACGTTATGCCCAAGGCGCTCTCGCCGGGTGATGACCGTGGCATCACCTTGCTGGTGGGTGGCAAGGGCCATCTCAAAGTGGGCAACATGCTCGGTTCGGTGATGGTGCCTTTCATGAAGATGGAGACAGACGACGATTTGGACGCCTTCATCGAACTGGTGGACCGGATGATCGATTACTGGTCGGAGAATGGTCTGGATCACGAGCGCATCGGCGAGTGTATCGAACGGGTGGGGATTCAGCAGTTCCTGGAGGCTGTGGGGCTCGAAGCCACGGTGGAGATGATCGCCCATCCGCGCGACAACCCGTTCTTCAAGGCGGGCGACTACCAGGCCGACGACGAGGAGGAGGACGAGGAGGAGCGGGATGCCGTGTAAGTGTTGCGCGCAACCCGGTCCGCACTGATCCGTTATTCCTGATCCATTGAATCGATCCTAATCAAGGGAGTTGCATGACCCATGGCTACCGAGCGTACCTGGAAGACCGTTGAGAACGGTCCACACGAACTGGACGAATTCCTTCATCCCGTCAGCCTGAAGAACTACGGCCAATGGAAGTATCACGAACGTCCCCGTCCCGGCGTCTTGAAACATGTCGCCAAGAGCGGCGACGTGCTCTACACCGTGCGCGCCGCCACCCATCGTCAGGTGACGGTGGATATCGTGCGCCGGCTCTGCGATCTGGCGGATCGCTTCGCGGACGGACATCTGCGCTGGACCGTGCGCAACAACGTGGAGTTCATGACCCCGAATGGCGACAACGTCGCGCCATTGATCGCCGCCCTGGAGGCTGCCGGCCATCCGGTGGGCGGTACCGGTCCGTCGGTGAGCGCCATTGCCCACACCCAGGGTTGGCTGCACTGCGACATCCCGGCGGTGGACGCCTCGGGTGTGGCCAAAAGCATTATGGACGCCCTGTTTCATGACTTCGCCCACGAAGAGATGCCCAACCGCGTGCGTCTGACCACCTCCTGTTGCGAGATCAACTGCGGCGGTCAGGCCGACATCGCCGTGGTGGTGCAGCACACCCGCCCGCCGCGCATCAACCACGAAATCCTCGCCAATGTGTGTGAGATGCCCAGCACCGTGGCCCGCTGCCCAGTGGCCGCCATCCGTCCCACGACGGTCAACGGCAAGCCGTCGCTGATGGTGGTCGAAGAGAAGTGCATCTACTGCGGCGCCTGCTTCGGTGCCTGCCCGGCCATGGAGATCAACCATCCGGAACACTCGAAACTGGCCATCTGGGTGGGCGGCAAGAACTCCAACGCCCGTACCAAGCCGGCCAACATGAAACTGGTCGCCCACGGCCTGCCGAACAATCCCCCGCGTTGGCCCGAGGTCTCCGAATTGTTGAAGCGCATCCTGGCCGCCTACAAAGCCGGCGGTCGCGATTGGGAGCGTCTGGGCGAGTGGATCGATCGCATCGGCTGGAAGCGCTTCTTTGAGGAGACCGGACTGCCGTTTGACAAGTTCATGATCGACAACTATCGTCATGCGCGTGTCTCGTTCAATCAATCCGCCCACATCCGGTTTTGACAGAGGCGCTCATGATCGCAACCAATCCCTATTATCAGTCCGCCAAGGAGTGGGTTTTCAACCCATTCGTCGTTGAGCAGGGACTGGACCGCATCGTCGCTTATGGCGACCGCAGCGGCAAATGTCCCACCTACGTGGAGCGGGTACCGCCCTGCTCCAACGCCTGCCCGGCGGGCGAGGATATTCGCGGTTATCACAATCTGATCCGTGGCATCTGGAAGGATGGTCCGGATCCCTGGGCTGCGGCCTTTTACCGACTCACCCGTACCAATCCGTTTCCGGCGGTGATGGGTCGGGTCTGTCCGGCCCCTTGCCAGGGCGGCTGCAACCGGCAGTATCGCGACGAGACCATCCACATCAACGCCGTGGAGCAGGCGATCGGCAATTACGCCATCGAGAAGGGGCTGGCTTTTCCCAAACCGGCGAAAAAAACCGGCAAGCGGGTGGCGGTGGTCGGTGCCGGACCGGGTGGTTTTTCCTGTGCCTATCAACTGGCCCTGCGTGGTCACGACGTGGTGATCCTGGAGGCCAACGACAAGCCGGGCGGCATGATGCGCTACGGCATCATGGGGTATCGCGTCAGCCGCGAGGTGCTCGAAGCCGAGTGTCAGCGCATCCTCGATCTGGGCGTGGAACTCCAATGCGGGGTGCGGGTGGGCGTCGATGTGTCGCTTGAGCAGCTCTCCCGGGATTACGATGCGGTCTTTCTGGCCGTGGGCGCGCAAAAGGGGCGCGGTTTGCCGATTCCGGGTGCCAATGGGGCGAACGTCACCAATGCCATCGATTTCCTGCGCAACTTCGCGCTGGAAGGCGAGAGCATGCCGATTGGCACGCATGTGGCGGTGATCGGCGATGGGGATGTGGCCATGGATGTGGCGCGGCTGGCGCTGCGTCTGGGCTCCAAGGCGACGTTGGTCTCTGCCGTGCCGCGCGAGGAGATGAAGTGCTCGGGGTATGAGTTCGACGAGGCGTTGGCCGAGGGGACCGGGATGGTCTACCAGGCCGGTACCGTCGAGGTGGTGCGCGATGGCGACCGGGTGACCGGTTTGAAGTGCATCAAGATGGTCAAGAAAGAGAAGGGTGAGGAGGGATGGAACCATCCGATCCCTTTTTTCCGTTTCAAGCCTCAATCCGGTACGGAGTTCGTGGTCGAGGCGGATCAGGTGGTGGCCTCGATCGGTCAGTCGACGGACATGACCGGGCTGGAGTCGGCCACCGGTGGCACGCCGTGGCTTAAAGTGGACCACAACCAGAAGATCGAGGGGTTTTCCAATGTCTTCGGGGGTGGCGATGCGGTGGCCATCACCCTGCTCACCACGGCCATTGGTCATGGTCGCAAGGCGGCTGAATCGATCGACCTTTTGTTGAATGGTCAAACGCTGCCGGCCAAGCCGCTACGTCGCGATGTGATCAAATACGAGAAGCTCAAAGCGGATTTCTTTCACCACGCCTCTCAGCAAAAACGCAAGGTGGATCATCCGGAGGTGGTCGAGGGTTCTTGGCGCGAGGTGCTGGTGCCTCTCTCCCGCGAGCAGGCGTCCGCCGAGTCTGGACGCTGCATGAGTTGCGGACTCTGTTTCGAGTGCAACCAGTGCATGCTGTTCTGTCCCCAGCATGCCATCACCAAATTCGGCGGCAATCCGGAGGGCGAGGTGATGTTCACCTATTACGAGCGCTGCGTGGGGTGTCATATCTGTGCGGAGATCTGTCCGACCGGATACATTGACATGGGCATGGATTGATGAGCCGGGGAGTGAATAAAAATGGACAAATCTGCCATGCTGAAACGTTTGGATGAGGCGATTGCCGAGGCGCGCGACTGGGCTTTGAGTGGTTGGAGCGTGACCTTTGGTCGCAACGCGGTGCGGATCGGGTCGCTGCCCGAGGCCAAGGCGCAACCGGCGCGGTTTGTGAATCGTCAGGAGGCATTGGCCTTTTGGCGTAATGTGGCCGAGGTTGGTGAGGAGACCGCGCTTCAGGGGGAGAAGGCCAAGGCCGCCCTGGAGCGGGGTGATCTGCGTTATGCCGAGGGTGCGGTCTATTTCGCGGTATTGGTGGAGAAGCGGTTGAACAAGCCCTCCTCCACCTGGGAGCCGGTGTTGGCCGGGATGCGGGCGTTGGCCGCGTGAAGCGGCTATGCGTAGTTTCATTAATAGGGGTCCAGGGGGATTATCCCCCTGGTGGGATCCAAGGGCGAAGCCCTTGGGACTTTGTTTTTGACTTTAGCGCGCTCTTCTCAAGAAGCATTTTTCGCGCCTTTTCTAGAAAAATGCGCCGCGCGCCGCCTTCGCGGGAGTCGTTTCCGTTTTTTGGAAACGACTCCCGCATTTTGCACGCGGCCTTTGTCCAACTTCTGACGGCCTGACAGGGCAACCAGAGGGTGCGAAATCGCTCATCCGTTCGTCACTGCCCGTTCCAATCCCGCCCGATTCCATAGGTCCAATTCTACCCGGCTCAAAAAAATAGCGCAGCAAGGGCACTCATTCCCCTGAAACCCGGTCATGGTTGGATCGATTGAGAATCTGACTGCCCACTACTGCCGCAGGGGACAGGTATTGGCACAGACCGCGAAGGCATCCTGGCAGGCTTTGAGGATTTCGGTCTTGAAACCGAACGTCGGGCCGCCATTCACGCAGGTGGAGTAGCTGGTCGTGCACTGCCGCACGCAGGTTGGCTCCAGCCGGTGGGTGTCGATGTCGCGGATACTGTAGCAACCGGCGAGTGTGGTCAATGCCGAGAGAATCAGGAGTGTTTTGAGATTTTTCATCGTCGGTGGACCGGATGATGGGAGTGGAGGGGAATGGTGGAGTAGCGTGTCAGCGATTGGGCCCCAGATGCTCCTTGCCGCACTGCGGGCAGCGCCAGGTGCGTCCACCGCCCATCCACAGATCGTTGTTTAAGCGCAGACAGTCGGTGCAGAGCGCAAAACCGCATGCGCAGGCCCAGGTGAAACCGGGATCCACATGACAGGCCTGACACGCCGGAAATGTCCGCCCGGTTTTGCGTGGACGGGTGGTATTGGCTGTGATCATGATCGAATACACCGGTTAAGGGGTGGTGATCGTCTGACACTATTCTGGCACGCTTTGGCTGAAGCGGGAAGTGTCACCCGCGCGCAAAACCGGGTTCAATGCACAGGGACCAGGGGATACCCCTGTCGCGTCCACTCCTGAATCCCGCCGATCAGTTCACAAGCTTTCAGATCGCTCTCCTGGAAATACTCCAGGGCAATGGCCGCGCGTGGACCCGAACGGCAGATCAGCACATGGAGCGCTTCGGGATCAAACCGTTCCGGATCGAAATGGGAGATGAAGGAGCGTCGGAAGGGGGCGGTATCCAGGCGATCAACCAGGTTGTGGTCACATGAGAACAGTTCAGAACCAACGATGACCCCTTCATTCTGTTCGGTTTGGGTGCGCAGATCAAGCACCACCATGCCGGGCTTGCCCAGTTCGAGGGCCCGGTGCAGATGCTGCACCGAGATCATCTCGTTGAAGAGCGCTTTTTTGGCGATCTCCCGGGTTTCGGACCACTCGAAACAGCCCCGATACTTGCGATCATCCTGATTGATGTGGGTTTGGAGCCAGTCCAACAGAAAGGTTTCCAGCTGGATGATGGCGTCGGCCCGACGCGCTGCGACATCGGTTTCCAGTTTGCGCAGGTGGCGGATCAGCTGCTGATGCTGGCCGATGTGCTCCTCCAGATGCGCATATCCGTGCTGGCGCATCAGCGTCTCCTCGGCCTCGAAATGTTCCCGGGTGTATTTATCGAGACGCGGGAAAAGCGAATCAACCTGATCCCACTCATCCTCGAACGGGTCGCGGAGCTGGAACCGTTTGGCCAGACGCTCGAATTCGATCACATAGAAGAGCAGCCGTTGGTGATCGTTGTTGAACCGCTCGACTCCGACATCCGCGATGAACAGCTCAGGTTCGGTCATGGGCGTACCCCGTGGTGGCTGAGGATGGGGAGAAAATTCACATGAGTTTACCGTTGAATGTTGGTTGCAGTCAAGGACACGTCATGATAATAACGAATCGACGTATTTAATTTTTCTGGATTATCCGGGCTTTTCCCGGACAGGATGTCCGAAGGGTTCCGATTGTTCTGTTTGTCGTTGAGAGGCTTTTGGGGAGTGTTCCTGTCATGATCGCCAGGCAAGCCAATTGGTTCGATCTTTCGCGCCGTGTTTTCTTGCAGCGGTTAAGTGGTATGGCTGCTCTGCTGACCTTGCCGGAGTGGGCGAATGCTGCACCTGGGGCCATGGAGCTGACGCTGCGGGTATCACCGTTCACGCTGGGGGTTGCCAGCGGCTCGCCCACGGCAGATGGCTTCGTGTTGTGGACCCGGCTGGTCGGCGAGGAGATCCCGGCGGACAAACCGGTACGGGTGGTCTGGGAACTGTTCGACGGCGAGGATCCGACGCACATGGTGACGCGCGGTCAGACCGTGGCCGTGCCGGAACTCGCCCATTCGGTGCATGTCGAGGTGAATGGCTTGACCCCGGATCGCTGGTACGGTTATCGGTTTCGGGTGGGTGGACAGGTCAGCGGCGAGGGACGCGCCCGGACCCTGCCATCCACGGGTGCCGGAATGCCGGGGCGTTTGCGTTTTGCCTACGCCTCCTGCCAACATTGGGAGCATGGCCACTACGCGGCTTATCGGCACATGCTGGACGATCAGCTGGATTTTGTCCTCTTTGTCGGCGATTACATCTACGAGTACGCATCGAGTGCCAGTTCGATCATCGTGCGGCAGCACCGTCTGCCGGTGGCGCGCACCCTGGCCGATTATCGGGCCCGCTATGCAGTCTGCAAGAGCGACCCCTGGTTGCAGCGGATGCATGCCCACTGCCCCTGGTTGCTCACCTGGGATGATCACGAGGTGGAAAACGACTACATCGGCACGCGCTCGATTTATGGGACCGAGAATTTTCCCGCCATGCGTGCGCAGGCTTATCAGGCCTATTACGAGCACATGCCGTTGCGGGCTTCGACGCTGGTGGAAGGGGTGAAGGGTCTTGTGCGCGGCGCGGAACTGCGCATCTACGATCGATGCGAATGGGGTGATCTGGCAACCTTTCATGTATTGGATAACCGGCAATATCGCGATGCACCGATCTGTCGGGAAGGCTTTGGTGCGCCGATGAAGGCGATCTGCGTGCCGCCCGATCCCAAGCGGACCCTGTTGGGTCAGGCGCAGGAGCATTGGCTGGAGGAGGGAATCGGGCAGTGCGCCAGGCAGAAGAAACCGTGGAACATCCTGGTGCAGCAAACCCGTTTCACGCCGGCCAACTACCCGGATGGCCCGGGAGTCAACGCATCGGTCGATCGTTGGGATTCGTTTCCCGAGGCCAGGCAGAAGATCCTGGATGCCCTGGTGCGCCACAAGCCGGGCAATACGCTGCTGATCGGCGGGGATCTGCATCAGAACTGGGTGGCGCGCGTGCATCGCGATCCGTATGACGTGAACTCACCGGTGATCGGCAGCGAATTCACCGGTACGAGCATCTCCACTCACATGGGACGCAAGCGTGAGTCGGCGGAACAGGAGGCGACGCGCAATCCGCACTGTCTGTTAAGCGATCCGACCCGGCGCGGCTATGGGTTGGTGGAGTTGACTCCGAATCGCGCCGAGGTTGATTTGCGCGTACTGGCGGATGTGCGTGATCCGGAGTCGGGGATTTCCACCCTGGCCCGTTTCGTGGTCGAGGACGGCAAACCGATGCAACGGGTGGAGGTGACAGGGCAGGAAAATGAGAACGCTTACCCAGTCGCATTTATAGCGTAGCGGAGATAAACCGCACCCATTTTGGGATGCGTCGTTTTTCGCAAGGCTGCGTGCAAGATGCACAGAGTCGTTTCCAAAAGGCAAAAAACGACTCCCGCGAAGGCGGCGCGCGGCGCATTTTTCGCAAAAGGCGCGAAAAATGCTTCTTTTGAAGAGCGCTCCAAAATCAAAGTCAAAGTCAAAACCCTGGGAGAGGAATCTCCCAGACCCTCTCTTTTTTTCACTAATAAAAACTGCACATTCCAAGCTGGTTGCGGTTTATCAGGTTGCATGACATGGGCTCAGAGCGGTAATACGGAACTCCGAGGAGTTCCGGTGGCGGTTGACTTGCGAGGTCTGGGGCCACGATACTGCAACCTGTCAAGCACGAGGTTTCAGGGTCATCAGACTCTCAGGTTGGATGATATTTCTTGCCCCTTTTCAGGTCCACTCCATAAAAATGGCTCGCCACTCCTTGAAAAAATGTTGTCCTTCCTTTCGAACCCCGCATGCGCACACCATTTCTGATCGAGGTGCCGTGCGCGCCCCGATTGATTTATGCGAGACATTGCCCGCTCATATGGACGGGGTGCAAACGTTTCGTGCCCTCCTCAATGGGATCGGTCATTGGGATGGTCAGGGAAATGGCGGTTTCAAGGAGGAGGATGGACTGGTTGCTCAATGGCGTGCGGACGGCAGTTGGCGACTGATTCAACACGAGGATCGGAAATGGTTGGGACGTGCGGATGGCGCTTTCGAGATGCGCTCCGCCGAATTTGGCCGAGTGAACGGAGATGCTGCGGGCAATGGCTCTTGGGTACTTGTATCGGCTGCCAAGGGGGTATGGCGAGCGGATGGCTCCGGCATGATTCAACATGCCGATGGCGCGGTGGAGAGTTGGACCAATTCTGGCGGCATCACCTTCATCACGCCCGATGGGAGGGAAATGGCGCAGGAGGCTTTTCAGGCCGGGGAGTTTTTGGTTGCCGATGGCACGGTTGCGATTTTTTTTCCGGATGGTTCATGCCTGCATCGCGATGCGCACGGGGATATCATGCGCTATCTTCCAAATAATGCTGGAGTCTGGGAAGGAGAGGATGGTCGCGTTCTCACCTGGCATCCGGAGATGGCGCTCTCTTTGAGCACGCCGGATGGGCAGCGACTCGTGTTGGAGGGTTCAAATCGTCTTTATTGGGAGGAGTCGACGGAATCCAGCTGGTTGGATGGGGATGGCAAGGGTGGTTGGATCCGCTCCGATGGCGCTTGGGGGGTCTGGGAGGCCGATGGAGCTTTTTTTCAGCGTGACCCACAAGGGGGGCTTCTTTGGCGGGATGCGACCGGACTGATTGGTTGGCAGACACCAGATGGCCTGCGCGGCGGACAGGATGCTTCAGGTGGCCGTTGGCAGATTGAGGTCAATGGGGCTTTCAGCTTTGTCGAGGGGGAGTATTGGTATTGTCCTGAGGAGGAGCCGGATTCAACGGATCCTGACGGCCAGGAGCGAACCTTGATGCAAGAGAGTGGTTTTTGCGAGGTTTGGGAACCGGGAATTTTCACCCTTCAGGATCCGGACAAGTCGATAGGGGTGTGGCACGCGGATGGCTCGGGTTCCTGGTCGAATGCGGGTGGTGATCTGGATATCTGGGATGCGCTTGGACGACATCGGATTGCGCTTGCCGATGGTTCGAGTCTGACCATCGATCGGGATGAGGGATTTGTCATGCAGGGGTTGGAGGGATCCTGGCAGCTTAAATGGGATGAGATCGATGCGGAGCGCATCGATCCGCGGGCGGTGATGGCTGGCGAGGAGGGAATGTTAAGACGGCTTACGGCGTTGCGTATCAGTTTGTCGGTCACCACGCGGATGGAGCGGCTGGATGGACGAATGGGAACCTTGCGAGCGCGGCTGATGCGCACCGGGAAAAGCAGGGTGCATGGACTAAGCGAAATGGTGGCATCGGGGGACACGCATGGGGAGGTAAGAATGCAACGGATCCGGGTGTTGCGGCGTTGGTTGGACATTCTGGCTCGCCTGCGTCGGATCGAGCATCAGATTCGCAGGCCGAGGCGTCGGGTTGATGGGGAGTAATTCGACCTTCCGGGGATGATCGCCCGGTACTCCCGAAATCCCAGCCAGCTCGTGACGATCCACTCCGTTCCGCCTGGTTATTCCTCTATTTCTGTCTGCTGATAACCGGATCGGGGATGAAACCGGGCATGCACCTGCCGTAATCGATCATTGGCGACATGGGTGTAAATTTCCGTGGTGGCGACATCGGCATGACCGAGCAGCATCTGTACACCGCGCAAGTCGGCACCATGCTTGACCAGATGGGTGGCAAACGAGTGGCGCAGGCCGTGCGGGGAGATTTGCTTGATGATGCCGGCCATGGCTGCGTGGCGACGGATCAAATACCAGAAGTTTTGCCTGGTCATCGCCTCGCCGCGTGCGGTGACGAACAGCGCGCGCGACGGCTTGCACCCTTCCATCAATACCGGACGAACCTGGCAAACATAGTGATCGATCAACGTCAATGCCCGCTCTCCGACCAGGGTGATGCGCTCCTTATCCCCTTTGCCAATCACCCGAAAGAAACCGGCCTGCGTATTCAAATCCAGGGTACCGATGGTCACCAACTCCGACACCCGCATGCCGGTGGCATACAGCGTCTCGAGCATGGCGGCATCGCGCAGACCCAGGGGGGTCGAACGATCCGGGGCGGCCAGCAACTCTTCGACCTCCTGTTCGTCGAGAACCTTGGGCAAGAGACGTCGTTTGCGGGGCGCAGCCAATAGACGGCTCGGATCCTCGACACGCACCCCGCGCTCGACCAAATGACGAAACAGACTGCGGATGGCCGAGAGTTTACGCGCCACCGAACTGGTCGCAAGCCCGCGTTCATCCAAATCGGCCAGCCAGAAGGAGAGATCATCGCGGGTGGCTGACAGCAGATTCGTGGCGCGCGCATGCAGGAATGCCAGGAATGGTTCCAGATCGTTGCGATAGGCCGTGATGGTGTGATCCGCCAGACCGCGCTCGATCAACAATTCATCCAGAAAGGCTTGCAAGCGTTCCAAATCGTTCATGTTGGATTCCCGTGTCGTTCGCAGGCACGGTTGTTGCCGACTGGTACAGGGATGCGTCGGGATTGTTTGCTGGTGATGCGACCACCGGAGTCGATCACCGGCACGGCGTAGACCACCTTTTCAGCCTCGCAAAGAATCACCCCGCCCAGAGGAGCAAACCAGCGGGATCCGGCTTTCTCCCAGGCAGAGGCCGCTCCCAGCCAGCGTTGTCCTTCAAAAGGCGGCATGAAAAGCGCATAGCAGGATTGACGCGGCAAAAAAAGCGACTCTTCCAGGGTGGAGCGCAGTTGGCTTGGCGAGAAGGGACGTCCCCAGCCGAACGGCGTGCCATCACGACGCGCCCACAATCCCCCACGATTTGGAACCAGCACCAACACTCGCCCGCCGGGAACCAGCACCCGCCAGGTTTCTCGCAATGTCGCACGTGGGGATTGCACCCCCTCAAGCAGATGAGTCATGATGATGCGGTCGAAGGATTCGTCCGGAAACGGCAAGGCATCGGGGCGCACCTGGGCAATACGGTTGTCCCCACCCCTGGGCCAACGAGCGACGCCCATTTCGGCGGGCGAGGCGCCCAGCATTGCACCCAGAAGAGGTGTCAGCGCCTTGAAATAGGGCTGTGGAAAGCCAAATCCCAGTGTGTAATTGGCGGGTTTGCTGCCAAGCCAGCGCCCCATGGATTCGGAAATCATGCGAACAGCGGTTTCACCCAATGGGGTATTATACCAGCTTTGCAAACGGATCGCATCCATACTCAATCTTTCGTCCCCCTGGAGCGGGTATCAAGCAACCTGCAAGAATTGAAGGAGTATCCCTCATGTCAGAGACTCAATTGAACATCCAACCGGTTGTCGTCGGTCGTGACAACATCGTCTGGATGATCCCGACCGAGGAGAGAGAATTTGCAGCCGTTGATCCCGGCGAGGTCGGGCCGGTCATCACCTTTTTGACGGAACGGAACGCCCGGTTATCGCATATTCTCATCACCCATCACCACGGGGATCACATCGGCGGGGTCGAACCCTTGCGCGACCGGTACGGCTCCAGCGTGATCGGGGCTGCTGCCGATGCCCACCGTCTACCCGCGCTCGATCTGTCCGTCACCGAGGGGGCTCGGGTGGTACTCGGTCGGGATCTGTTCGCCAAGGTGATCGAAGTGCCGGGTCACACCTTGGGTCATGTTGCCTATCGGATCGAAGATGCACTTTTTTGTGGTGATACGCTGTTTGGCTTTGGCTGCGGACGGCTCTTTGAAGGGAGTGCGGCGCAGATGTGGACATCACTAAGCAAACTGCGTGCCTTGCCCGATGCCACGCACCTTTTTGCTGGTCATGAATACACCCTGGCCAATCTCGATTTTGTCGTGGCCCTGGAGCCGGAAAACAACGAATTACGCAACGTGCGCGCCCACTTCATGGCAATCCTCGATGCTGGTGGACTGACCTTGCCGCATCCGCTTCTGCTGGAGAAACGGTTCAATCCCTTCTTGAACGCCGATCATGCGGATTTTCTTGCTCGCATCGGGCTGGAGGCCATGGATCCAGTGACCGCTTTTGCCACTTTGCGCGAGCGTCGCAACCGATTTTGACAGGGTATTGGTGCAGCGGTTCGGCGGTGAAGGAGGCTGTTGTCCGTTGCCCGGCAGTCGATGCAGAGGCTGGATGGATCGCGATGAACAGTGTTATTTTTTACCGTGTAACTCGTACTTTTGGAGTTCCACGGTCCGGGGTAAGGGGTTATCCCCCGCCCACATGCGCCACTGCTGATCCTGGTGCAGTTGGCCGCCGGGATCGTGGGTTATCCCCCGCCCACATGCGCCACTGTGTGCGGATGAAGCGGATCCTCCACGGGCAGCGATAGCGGTTGGGTCACCGCCGCTTCGGTGGCGTGATCGAGCGGTTGAGGATGATCCGTGACGCTCGACGTTTCCTCCGGTGGTGGTGCGATCATCGCCTGAATCGCCAGGTCGAGGTCATGCTGTGCTGTCGAGATGGCCGGCAACTGCTCCTCCGGCGTAGCGAAGTCGAAGTAACCAGGGCCATCCAAGGCCGGCAGCAGCGATGACGCCTCCGGACTCTCCGGCAACAGCGCCCCAACCGCATCCCGCAAGCTCACCCCCGCGTCGGCATCGTGGTAGGCGAACGACACCTCGGCAAACCCACCCACATGACCATCGACACTGGTAAAGTGACCGGTGGTCAGGATCTGATTCGGCCCCTGACTCGGATTGCTGGCCGTGGTCTCAAGTGAAATCGAGGCGATGCCGTGGTGTGCGAGCGATTGCATCTCCTCCACTTGAGAGGCGCCATCCTGGTTGGCGTCGCGCCAGACCAGCAGCTCCTGCCAGGCCGTATCGTGGGCATCGAGCAGGTGATCGAGGTTGCTGTCCAGCTTGGCAAGTGCCGCCATGCCGGTTGGGGCATCGGCGAGGCTCCCCTCGGAGAAGAGTTCCGCGGCGTCGTTGATCACCCCGTCATGGTTGAAGTCCAGAGCGAGGAAGCCGTCATGCGGCCCCACCCAGCCGGTATCCTGAAGATCGCCGCGCACCGCCATGTCGAAGTGGATGCCGCCATCGACCAGTTCCACCCCGTCGCCGTCGAGATCGAGCACCAGCGGATCCATGGCCGTGGTGATGTCGCCATCGACCAGGAGCTTCACCGCGCCTTGGATGTATTGATGATAGCTCTGTCCGCCGATGGTGGTGGCGTTGGCCGTGTAGCTCCAACCGGTGCCGATGTGCAGGGTGTCGCCCGCATCCCCCATGATGGTCAGATCCGCCCCCGCCGAGGTGATCTGGCTGACGTGTTTGGCCGTGAGCCATACGGTATGCGCCCCACTGCCGGCCTGCAGGTCGAGGATCTCGATATCCTGGATGCGGTTGGTCATGCCGGCAGCGGTGAGATTCAGGGTGAAGCCCGAACCGTCCAGGCGCAGGGTGTCGCTGTTGCCGCCGCCATCGACGCGCAGGAAGGTGGCGTCAGAGATGGCGAGAATATCGTTCCCCGCTCCGCCGAGCAGCACATCCGCACCACCGGTGCCAATCAGGGTGTCGTTACCCAGACCACCACGGAAGGTGTCGATGCCACTTGTGCCGGTGAGGGTCTGGGACGTGGTGATGAGGCCGGTGAAATTGCCGCCGAAGTAGACGTAAACGGAACCGGCATTACTGACGCCATTCGGATCCGCACGCCGGGAGTTGAGCAGCAGGTCATCGAAGCCATCCTGGTTGACATCTCCGGCTGATGTGGCTATTTGACCCTGCATATCGCTTGCAGCGACGCCATCGAAACGGATACCATTGCTGCCATTCAAAGTCGAAAGCAGCAGTGTGGATGTCCAGCCATTTGCCTTACCGAAAATCAGATAACTCGATCCCGCATCATTGCTGCCAGCCCAACGAGCACCAACCAGCAGATCATCATAACCATCGCCATTCACATCTCCGGCAGAAGAGACACAAGACCCGCTATTATCGTAATCCAGAACCCCATCGATTCTGAAACCATTGCTGCCACTCAACGTAGACAGGTCGAGATTGGAACTCCATCCGCTTGCCTTGCCGAAAATCACATAACCGGAACCGCGATCAATACCGCCCGGATCGGTCTGCCGTGCTCCGATGATCAAATCATCGTATCCATCGCCATTGATATCGCCTGCTGACGCAACCCGAAATCCAGCCTGATCGTCTACATTGGTCCCATCCATGCGGAATCCGTCGCTGCCATTCAACGTGCCCAAAGCGACCGAAGCGCTCCAACCGGAAGTCTTGCCAAAAATAATGTAGCCTTCACCCGCATTGGAGTGACCATCCGGATCAGCCACCACAGCACCGATAAACAGATCATCCAGACCATCCCCATTGATATCTCCGGCACTTGAAACACTGTATCCGCTCCAATCGGACCCTGCTTCACCATCGAAACGGACGCCGTTGGTACCGTTCAGAGAGCCGAGTGACATGCTCGCCGACCATCCGGAAGCCTTGCCAAAAATCAGGTAGGATGACCCGGCATCCACAGCGGTTGAATCTTTCCAAGGGGCACCAACGATCAAATCCTCATATCCATCGCCATTCACATCTCCAGCGCCATAACATGGCCAAAGATTATCGTTAACTTCCGTGCCATCCAAACGAAATCCGTTCGTTCCATCCACGAAGGCGAGTGTCGCACTCGATGACCACCCGGTCGCCTTGCCGAAAACCACATAAACCGATCCGGCATCAGTGGCACCAAAATCGGTCGTCGAAGCACAGACGAGGATATCCGCATAACCATCACCATTGATATCACCGAGATGATTGACGGTGCTGGCACTATCGCCGGCATTGACGCCGTCCAGTCGGAATCCACCCGAACCAACGAACGCGGAGATCAGATAACTGCCAGACCACCCGCTTGTTTTTCCATAGACGATGTAGGCGGAACCCGTGGCTGCCCCACCATAATCTGCCGCTGCCCCAAGAATCAAATCGTCGATCCCGTCGCCATTGACATCGCCAATATAACTTCCATCTCCACCCAATTCATCGGAAACAGCCACCCCATCCAACCGGAAGCCGTTGCTTCCGTCAAGCGATCCCAGTGGTTCCACCACCTGGGCCGTGACCGCTCCCCAGAGCGCGTCGAGCTGGGAGAACTGGGCGAGCGTGATGGACTCCGTCACCGTCACATTGACTGAAGTATTGGCATAGCCCGAGGCGAGCAACCCGGCAGCGTCGCCGCTGACGGACGAATAGGTCAGCGTCCCCGTCGTCCAGTTGTCGAATACATTCAACTGGGTGAGCGTCACCGTGTCGGTCACGGTGATGGCAACAGAGAACGACGTGTTGATCACGTCCGGGGAGGCCAAAGCCGTCGATAGATTGGCCGCCGTGCCAGAGATCGTATTGTAGAGTTGGATGACACCCGTGCCGTTGTTGGCCAGAATCGTTGGCAAATCTGCGGCACTCGCCGCACCCCAAACCTGGATGTCGAAGTTGAAGGCCTTGGTGATACCCGCATCGTTGATGACCGATACGACCTCCGATGATGCCCCACAATCCAATATGGTGAGCAAACCGCCATCGATGACGCCATTGCCATTCCGGGAGGAGAGCGTGGTCAGATCACTCGCTTGAGAAATACCATAAATGGTTGAATTGAAGTGGGTCGGTTTGGTGATCGAGGTGTCGTTGGTGACCGCCAGAATCTCCGTGGGGCTGCCATCGAGGGAGGTGACCGCGCTGGCAGTGATGGTGCCAGAGCCGTTGTCCGAGGAGATGAACAGCAGGGTGCTTGCGAAGGCCGTGCCGGTGATGGTCGAATCGTAATGGACCGGGGTGAAGATGGTGGCGTCATTGCTCACCTGGAAAACATCGCTGGCCGTGCCGTTGATGGCGGTGACATCCGAAGCGAAAATCGACCCCGTGCCATTGTTCAGGGCGATCTGCACCAGGTCAGCTGCCGCAGCCACACCGGTGATCGTGGTGTTGTAATCCTGCGATTTGGTGATACTGAAATCGTTGACGACCGCCACGACCTGCGCAGAGGTGCCCATGATCATCACCCCATTGGCCGTGATCGTGCCGGAACCATTGTCCCCGGAGATCGTGAGCAGATCGGAGGCCTGCGCCGTATCCCAGATCGTCGAGCTGTAGTTGGTGGCCGTGGTGATGCTTGCATCGTTGATGACCGAAACGATCTCCGCAGCCGTGCCATCGAGGGAGGTGACCGCACTGGCATCGATGCTGCCGTTGCCGTTATCCCCGGAGATGGTCAATAAAATGGCTGCCGAGGCAGCAGGACCGGTCACCGTGGTGTTATAGTTGGTCGGCGTGGTGATGCGGTTGTTGTTGATGACGCTGTTGATTTCCCAAGACAATCCATGGATGGCGGTGACGCCACTGGCATCGATATT